>CAPKVJ010000007.1 GCA_948648655.1 uncultured Candidatus Saccharibacteria bacterium
GGCAGCCGATACGGATATTGAGAGTGATTGGAACAGTAGTAGCGAATATCCACCAACGAATACATTGGACATTGGTCAAGCAGGATCAAGCTCTAGTACTAGTACGAGTTCGTGGAGAGGAAGTAACGTCACAAACGGCCACGACTCGTCAGGGAATTATTACTCTTTTAATGCAGCAACAGCAGATACCCGTGTTGGAGGAAATTCTCGAGACAGGTCGGGTAGTATTTGTCCGAAAGGCTGGAGGTTGCCAACAGGCGGGAGAACTACCAAAGCTGGAACTGATGAATATATACCAAGTAACAGTAACGAATTTTATAAATTGTTATATGCCTATGGTTACCCAGTGAATACGAGTTACACGGCTGACAGCTCTGGTGGCTCTACTGCATTATCGCAACCTGGCGCAGTCAATTTAGCACTCGAACCAATGTATTTTGTTTACGGAGGCAGATTGTACTCTAACAGCGGTAAAGTTTCAACGGGTGAAGTGCGCTATTGGTCATCCACTGCCTACAGTGGTTCCTCTTATTGCTTGTATGCTTCATCCAGCGAAATCAGGCCTGCTGCACAATATCATAGCCTTGATTCGGGATTCTCGGTACGCTGTGTCGCCCGTTAACTAGCCTCCCTCCGCAGTGCGCGCCCATAATTAAAGTACTTATGTAGGCTTCTTGCTTTAGCTATGGATATCAAGAAAGACGTGGTATAATTATAGAAAAATAAGGAGTTTGTATGGGCAAAGAAAAAGAACTAGTAGAACGAAGTCTGGTAGTTTTGAAGCCAGATTCTATCCAGCGTGGAATTGTAGGTGAGATTATTACACGATTTGAGCGTGTAGGGTTAAAGATTGTCGGCATCAAGATGGTTATGCCAGACGAGGATCATTACCGTGCTCACTACGAAGAAATTGGACAGATGATTACGCGACGAGGGGAGCAGGCGTTTCGGTACAACTTGAGCTATATGATGACCGGGCCAGTAATTGCAATGGTACTTGAAGGCGTCGAAGCCGTGCCACTAGTAAGAAAGATTGTTGGCCCAACCGAACCAAAATCCGCCGAGATGGGCACAATTCGTGGAGATTATTCACATATGAGCTTCGGTTATTCGGATGCGAAGGGTATGGGAGTGCCAAACTTGGTACACGCTAGCGGCAGTAAAGAAGAAGCAAAGAAAGAAATCAAGTTGTGGTTTAGAGACGAAGAATTATACGATTATTCAGACTTGAATGAAAAGTACACTCGTTAATAATTATTTACGAAATCAATAGCACCTTCGGGGGGGGGGGTGCTTTTTATCACGGAGAGAATAATGCGAGAAATCCATAAAAAGGTCAATAAAGAATATTTCGATCTAATTGCATCTGGTCAAAAGACTTTTGAATATCGAGTGAATGATTTTGAATGCGAGCCAGGTGACATATTGATATTGGAGGAATACGAATATAATGCTGATTTTCGTGGCAGAAAAGCAACTGGGCGAGTATTAAAGAAAAAAGTAGGGCACGTGGCCAAAGTAACGGATTTTGAATGGCTAAAGCGGCCAGATGTACAGGCGGATTTCGAGAAGTACGGAGCGCAGATTATCTCGTTGATAAGCGAAGAGGAATAATTATCCTCCTCCTACTACCTATACTCTAACTAGCTAGGCAGCGGAGGGGGAAGCCATATGAACGACCGCTGCTGCCTGACGGACTGACGCTACTATTGCCGAAGCCCAAGCTGTAAGCGAGGACAGTATTAGAGTGGGACATAGAGGACCAATTGTAGCCGTTCTGTCCGGAGAACCTCAACTTGCTATAGTAGATGCTGACGCCCCCGCTGCGCACAAAGTGACAATTTCCTTGAAGTTATGGTATAATCTGAAGTACGGAAGTGTGGCCGAGTGGTTGAAGGCGCACGCTTGGAAAGCGTGTGTGCGGGCAACCGTACCGGAGGTTCGAATCCTCTCGCTTCCGCCAGTATAACAGAAGTCAAATAGCTTCTGCCAATCAAAAATAGCACTGTCGTTTGAGTGTTATTTTTAGTTTTACTCCAAATTTTACTCCAATTCAGACGGAAATACCCGATTTTGCGAGGTAGATACTTGCTGATTTCATAGTATAATACTACTCGCGGAACTCTCGTAAGAACAATTGAGAAATATTATGACAGCTTACGGCTGTGAGGATTTGGTCTATGACGGTTCGATGAAAGTTGACCCGGATACTTTCTTGTATTTTTACCATAAAGATACAAAACAATATGTCCTTCTGGATACCGATTATCTGGGTCAAGATGCCAACCTCGACTATCCATATATGCTTGATTTTAATTACTATAAAGACAAAAGCATAAGTCTCATGGTTAAAAACAATGTTCCATCAGCGAATAATAAGATTACGGCAGGAACGATACTTTTTGAAAGATAAAAAGCAACAATGTCATATCTATAAAGCCAGCGGAGGTTCCCGTAGGTTTTTGTTATGTCCTTATTGCTGCCCCACCTCCTCCCTACTACCTATACTCTAACTAGCTAGGCAGCGGAGGGGGAAGCCGTCCCAACGTGGATCATGCTCTGATACATATACTCCTTTGTCATTAAAGTAAAAGAAGATAGCATAAATAGTAGGATTGGCATAGGGTGTAGATGGCCAACTATACCCAATTTGCCCAGTATGTCGCAGGCTACTAATATCAATATTAACATTCCCGCTGCGCACAAAGATACATACTCTTGACCATTCGTACTAAATAGCTTATGCTTAAATTAAAATAAACTTAAGCCAAAGGAGTTATAAATGGCAAATCAAAATACAAAGGTACCAAAAATACCAGAAGAGTATCGTCCGATCTCAATGTGGGGCTATTTCGGTTACGAGATTCTCTTTTCGATTCCAATTATTGGTTGGATTTTTGTCATCGTCTTTGCTCTCACAGCATCAAATATCAACTTGCGCAATTTTGCCCGCTCACAATTCTGCCTCATTCTCATTTGGGCAGTCTTGTGGATTGTTATTGCCTGCACTGGTGTGTTAGCTAGTATGCTTACTGCTGCCAAGCTATACTAAATAGCCTTAAAAAGAGTCGGCATTCGCTGGCTCTTTTTTGTTCTGGTCAAAACCGCGTTATTATGTATAATATAAGTATATTTAGGATAGTTTAGGAGATTATTATGACAATAGCCATTATCATTATCGTAGCAGTTATACTTATTTTATTGTTTGCCTTTTGGGGGACCTACAATAGCCTGGTCAAGCTTGACGAGCGCGTCAATGAGGCTTGGTCGGATATTACAGTCCAGCTCAAGCGCCGTTCTGACCTTATCCCCAACCTCGTAGAAGTTGTCAAAGGTTACACCAAGCATGAGACCGAAGCCATCAAGGCTGTCTCTGACGCCCGCGCCAAGATGATGGGTGCCCGCTCAGTTGCCGATTCTGCCGAAGCAGATGGCTCGTTGACTGGTGCACTTTCTCGCTTGATGGCGGTCACCGAATCCTACCCCGAGCTCAAAGCCGATCAGAACTTCCAGCAACTTACCACTGAAATTTCTGACACCGAAGACAAGATTCAGGCTGCTCGTCGCTTCTATAACGCCGGAGCCAAAGAACTCAATACAAAAATCAAACTTTTCCCCAGCAATATCATCAATAATATGGTCGGCCATTTCCAGAAGCGTGAATATTACAACGTCTCCGAAGACGAACAAGACAAGATCGAAAAGGCCCCAGAAGTAAAATTCAATAATTAAATATATTTCGGTCCAGAGACCTAAGCCCGATTCCTGATTATGTACAAACAAATTGCCGCAAATAAACGCAACACGATTTTTATTATGATAGGCTTCGTAGCGGTTATCGCCGCGATCGGAGCCGCTATCGCCTATTTTCTGAATGACTGGTGGATTGTCATCTACGTCTTCGTAATCGCCGTTGTCTATGCTTTGATTCAATATTTTGCCGCCAGTTCACTTGCCGTGTCAATGACTGGAGCCAAGGAAATCCAGAAAAAGGATAATCCTCGCCTCTACAATACAGTCGAAAACCTCGCAATCACCGCTGGACTCCCTATGCCAAAAGTCTATATTATCAATGATGCCGCTCCCAATGCTTTTGCCACTGGCCGCGATCCCGAGCACGCAGTGGTTGCCGCGACCACTGGTTTGTTGGATATTATGGACAACAAAGAGCTCACCGCTGTGATGGCACATGAGATGTCGCATGTCAAAAACTACGATATTCGCGTCTCGATGGTGACCTTTGGCCTCGTATGTATAGTCGGCTTTATCGCTGATCTCGGTGTGCGCATGATGCTAATGACTAGCCGGCATGATGATGACGATAACAGCCCAATTGGTCTTATTGTGGTAGTGCTGGTTTCGGTTTTAGCTCCAATCGCCGCTTCTATTGCTCAAATGGCCGTTTCACGTGAGCGTGAATATTTAGCTGATGCTAGTGCTGCTCATCTTACTCGCTATCCCGAAGGTATGATTTCTGCACTCAAGAAGCTTGATACTCATGCTCGCCCCATGAAGCAACAAAATCCGGCCACCGAAGCCTTATTTATTAATAATCCTCTACGCAAAAGTTCACTAAACTCACTTTTCAGTACTCATCCTCCAATTGAAAAACGCATCGAAAGGCTAGAACATGGCAAAACCAAGTTCTAAACTCAAAAATAGTCACCACAACACAAAGCGGAAGTCTAGCCGTCTGAAGAAAGTTTTGCGCCAAATTAAGATTAAGACACGTAGTAGCTGGAAGAAAGTACAAAACTTCCGTGCCCAACATATCCACTTGCACAAAAGTTTTCGTCGTTCTTATCGCGAAGATTATGTGCGCGAAACTCGCACTCCTGGCTTGCTCAGCCACGCGATGCTCACCTACAAAGAGATTTTTAAACACTGGAAAGTCTTCGGTCGATTGCTAATCCTGATGGTAATATTATTCATTCTCGCTGTTGGGTTGATGAGTGAAGAATTTTATCATCAGTTCCAAGATGTCATCGATGAAACTGGTGCCGAGATTGCTAATGGTGATGGAACTAGTAATTTTCTCAAAGCTAGCTTATTGCTTATCTCGACGATTACAAGTGGCGGTCTCGACACAGGTATGGGTGAAGTACAGACTGTTTTTATGATTATACTTTTCCTGACGATTTGGCTAGTAGTAATTTTTCTTCTACGTCATTTTAGAGCTGGGGAATCACCGAGTTTACGTGATGGCTTGTACAATGCATTAGCACCATTAGTTTCGACTTTGTTGGTGTTTATTCTGATTTTTGTACAGGCGATCCCTATTATGCTAGTTATCATCACCTATTCGGCGGCCGTTATGACTGATTTTCTTGCTACGCCATTCTATGCATTACTATATTTCCTATTTGCGGCAGTTATGCTGCTACTGAGCGGCTATATGCTATCAAGCTCAATCATTGCATTAGTTAGTACTACAGCACCTGGTATATACCCGATCAACGCCGTATTAACTGCTTCTGATCTCATGGCTGGACGACGGATAAAATTCATCATTAGACTGATCTACTTATTTATAGTAATTATCTTGCTGTATATTATTATCATGCTGCCAGTTATCTTGCTAGATATGTGGTTCAAGAGTATGTGGAGCTGGCTAGAAAGCTGGCCAATCGTACCGTTCTTCTTGCTCGTAGTAACTTGTTTTGCGATGATTTATCTCACTACTTATATCTATTTATACTATTGTTGGCTTTTGGACCAGGATAACTGATTAGCAGTATTGCGATTATCTTCCTTCAACTTAATACCTTCATGTTATAATTAAGATAACTTTTGGAGGTAAAATGGATAAAAAACAGGCGAGCCAACGCATCATTAAGTTACGTGAATTGATTAACGACTATCGCTATCATTATCATGTGCTTGATGAATCAATCATGTCGGAAGCTGCTGCTGATTCTCTGAAGCATGAACTAGCCGAGCTCGAACACAAATACCCTGATCTTATTACTCCAGATTCGCCGACGCAGCGTGTAGCTGGTAAGCCTTTGGATAAATTCACCAAAGTCACCCATGCCGAGCGTATGATTTCTTTAAGTGATGTTTTTTCTGAAGCTGAAATCCGCGATTGGGTGCGCGCCGACGAGAAATTAATGCTTGAACGTGGGCTAAACGACGGCAGAATTCAAGCATATTTTACCGATATCAAAATGGATGGTTTAGCTTGCGCTTTGCATTACGAGGATGGACTTTTTGTGCAAGCTGTGACGCGTGGTGATGGCATGGTTGGGGAAGACGTTACGATGAACGTGCGCACAATCGAGAATATCCCGCTCAAAATTACCGAAACCGGTCATGTCGAAGTGCGGGGTGAGATCGTAATTTTTAAGCAGGATTTTGAAGAGCTAAATGCAGTGGAACGTAAAAAAGGTGCAGCGGGTTTTGCCAACCCGCGCAACCTCGCAGCCGGCAGTATCCGCCAGCTAGACCCACGTGTCGCCGCTAGTCGTCGTTTGCGTTTTATGGCATATGACCTAGTGACGCCAGACTTGCCGACTTATTCCGAATCTTATGTGAGGTTGCGCGAGCTAGGCTTTCGGACCAGTGGGGAGGACCATGTGTTCAAAAGCGTCGGTGAAGTCATGCAGGAAATCGAGCGCCTTGATGGCTATCGTGAGACTTTACCTTTTAATACTGACGGTATGGTGATTAAGATTAATGATCGCAAAATCTACAAGGCGCTCGGCATCGTTGGCAAAACCCCGCGCGGCGCCGTTGCGTTCAAATTCCCAGCCGAAGAAAGCACCACACGCGTTCGCGATATCGTGATTAGCATCGGACGCACCGGCGCCGCTACTCCTGTTGCCATTCTTGACCCGGTCGTAGTCGCTGGCAGTACTGTGCGCCACGCTAGCCTGCACAATGCTGACGAAATTAAACGTCTCGATGTACGTATTGGCGATACCGTGATAATTTATAAGGCCGGCGACATTATTCCTCAGGTCAAAGAAGTTTTGGTGAGTCTACGACCAGAGGGAGCGAGGCCTTTTGATTATATGGAGGCCTTGAAGCAGCAATATCCCGAGCTTGAATTTGAGCGTCCGGAAGGTGAGGTAGTTTACCGTGTCAAAGGCGAAGATTCAGATTTTATTTTGAAGCGCGCGCTCGAGTATTATGCTTCGAAATCAGCTCTTAATATTGACGGACTAGGTGAGAAAAACGTCGAAGCCCTAGTGAATGCCGGATTAGTGAGAACCATCGCCGACCTCTACCGATTGGATGCCGGCAAGCTCAAAATGTTGGAGCGTTTCGGTCGAGTTTCGTCGCGCAAACTTTTTGACGCAATCCAAAATTCCAAGCGTCCTCAACTTAATAAATTTATTACCGCACTCGGCATCCGTCACGTCGGCGAACAGACCGCCGTGACGCTAGCAAACCATTTTGGCTCCATTGATGCTCTTTTGCAGGCGACCGAAGAAGATCTCGTGAAATTACCCGACATCGGTCAAGTAGTTGCCGAATCAATCCTGGCTTGGTGCGCTGACGAAGACAATATCAAGCTGTGGCAGGAGCTGAAAGAGCTCGGTGTCGAGCCAGTACATGTCGATCAGTCGAGCTTACCCCTAGCCGGTAAGAGCTATCTCGTCACTGGTACGTTGAGCGACATGGGTCGTGAAGAAGCCGAAGACCAGCTGCGCACACTGGGTGCGACAGTCACTAGCGGTGTAACGAAGAGTACCACCGCTCTGATTGTGGGCGACAAGCCAGGCAAAAGCAAACTCACAAAAGCCGCAAAGCTCGGCATCGAACTAATTGACGAGGCAGGGTTCAAAAAGCTCATCTCTGCGCAAAAATAAGCATTATAATATTGACTTTTCACAAAATGTGTGCTATAATGAAGAGATGGGCCCTGCTTCCACAGGGGGCACATTAAAAAAGAAAGGAGGTCTTTATTATGCAAAAGACCAAAAGTCGGGTATTATCCGTCTTAACGCCGATACTGCTCGTAGTAGTCGGAATATCAATTTTCAGGATAGCTTCGGCTGAAGAAAAACGCATGATAAACTCCAATCCGCATGATCCGGTTTGGGGTAACGAACGCGAATTTCTCCGCTTATTCAAGGTGGAGGAAGGCGACATGCAGCTACATGCATCCAGCCTTGCGTCAGATGCGTTTACCTTCACCGATGAGGGGATCTATTCGTTCGTAACACTTTGTCACAATGCATCGGAAGAAGAATTGAAGGACGTATGTTTACACTTATCATATCCAGATTGTATGAGATATGGTAAGCCGAATATTGCCACCGCCACTATTGAATGGCGAACGGCGAACGGCGAAACCGGTTCAGCTGTTTCAGATATTGTACTTGAGCCAGCCGAAGATATGGCTATGCAGGCACGAGACGTGTATATAGTCGTTAATGACGTAGCTGGAAATGCAGTACCATTCGACAGGCAAGTATCGATTGTTAGTGGCACTGTCACGCAGGACATTTATCTGGGTGCATTGCCCGCCGGAGAGATTGGCAGCTACACAATTTTTGTAGCTAGCCATGTGCGGTCAATAATTTGACCTCCAAATAAGATTTTCATTCAAAGAAAGGGAGTGGTTCTAAAAAATGAAAATCAAGGAGTTATTTATAGTAGCTTTATTTTGCTGCACGTTGATAGCTGGCTGCGACGCCATGACTACTAGAGAGCTTGACGATCCTAGTGATTTTGCTCGGATTCAAGATTGGGATGGGGCAAGCAGATTCTATTATGAGGACTTCGAGACGAAAGAATATGACCTGGAGTCTGATGATTGTCTCATAGGGGTTTATTGCGACCCCAGCATTATCCCCGAGCTCAAAGATCTTGATGGCACTTTTAATGGCTCAATTGTCATCTCATTGCCATTAAAAGTTTTGGATAAGGCGCCCATCGAGCTCAATGCGTCGTTAAATCTTGGCAATAGCCAAGAGTCGGGCCAAATTGCATGTACAATTATCTTGACTAATCGGTTAGGGGAGACTGTGTCTCTGCAGCCTACCTTTTTTAACGATGACGGTACTACGGCAAAACTCACAGCCCTTTGCGTTGACCGTGAAGGCTACGAAAGTGAGATTGATGTGGCGTCGGTTGCGCTACCAAATGCAATACTGATTACTATTCCTCTGGATGGGATCAGTGCTAGCGATCCGCAAACGATTTATTTGCGGATGAAAACGGTAAAATAAAGCTAATGGTAGAGGGTGCCACTAGTACTACGGCGCCCTTTTTTCTGTTATAATATAAATATATGCCCAAGTTTGAGTTAGTTTCTAAATATCAGCCTACCGGCGATCAGCCTTTTGCCATTAAGCAATTGACCGAAGGACTAAATGCTGGGATTCGCGAACAGACTTTGCTCGGTGTCACTGGCTCGGGCAAGACTTTTACGATGGCAAATATCATCCAGAATGTGCAGAAGCCGACCTTAATCCTCGCTCACAACAAAACTCTCGCTGCCCAGCTTTATGCCGAGTTCCGTGAATTTTTCCCCAAAAACGAGGTACATTATTTCGTTAGCTATTTCGATTACTATCAGCCAGAAGCCTATATTGCTTCGACTGATACTTATATTGAAAAAGATTCTGCCATTAATGATGAAATTGACCGCTTGCGCCACGCCGCGACAGTTGCTCTCTTGACGCGACCAGACACCATCGTTGTCGCTTCGGTGTCCTGTATTTATGGCATCGGCTCACCCGACCATTACACCGAAATGTCGCTGGCACTGATTAAGGGTGGTGGCGTCTGGAAAATTGCTGGGGCTGGGCAGGGCAACTCTTCGATAGGGGGTGCGGAGCTCACGAGCGAGCATGCAGTGCGCGAGTCCCGTAACGACGGGCACGAGCGACACGTCCCTAGAGAAGGGGTTGCCCTGCCCAGTCTAGTAAACGTCCAGACCCAAGCCCCTGATTCTTTGAGCCAGCAAAACTTTATCAAGTATCTCGTCGCCATGCAATACCACCGCAACGATCTCGCTTTTGAACGTGGTAATTTTCGTGTCATGGGTGATACCGTTGACCTTTTCCCAGCAAGCGGGGAATGGGCTTATCGTTTTGAATTTGGTTTTGACACACTTGAGACCGTGCGCATTATTGATTCTTTGACCGCCGAGACCCGCGAGAAACCCGATCGCATCCATATCTTCCCAAATACTCACTACGCTACTCCTAAAGATCAGCTTGAGACTGCCCTAGACGGCATCCAAAAAGAGTTCGACGAACGTCTGAAATACTTTGAAAAACACGAAAAGTTTCTTGAAGCTCAACGTTTAAGCCAGCGTACGAAGTACGATTTGGAAATGCTCAAGGAAACCGGCTTCGTGAAAGGAATTGAAAACTATTCTCGTCATCTTGACGGGCGCAAAGCCGGCCAGCCACCAGCAACTTTGATTGACTTTTTCCCGAAGGATTTTTTGCTCCTTGTTGATGAGAGCCACATGACGCTCCCCCAAGTGCGTGGTATGTATAATGGTGATCATGCGCGCAAGATGACGCTAGTTGATTATGGTTTTCGTCTGCCCAGTGCGCTAGATAATCGCCCCTTGACTTTTCCCGAATTCCAGAAACGTATCAGCCAAGCGATTTATGTCTCGGCGACGCCCGGTCAGTACGAACTTGAAAATTCCCCCAAACCTGCCGAGCAGGTCATTCGACCAACTGGTTTGCTTGACCCCGAGATTGAAGTCCGCTCTAGCGAGGGGCAAATTGATAATTTAATGGAAGAAATCGATAAACGCATCGCCAAAGGTCAGCGTACTCTCGTGACGACTCTAACCAAACGCATGGCCGAAGATCTGACAGATTATCTCAAGGAGCGCGATATTAAAGTTGCCTATATCCATTCCGACATCAATACACTTGAGCGTGGCGATATTTTGCGCGATTTGCGTGCCGGAGTTTATGATGTTCTGGTTGGGATCAACTTGTTACGCGAAGGTTTGGATTTGCCCGAAGTTTCACTAGTGGCAATTTTGGACGCCGACAAAGAGGGTTTTTTGCGTAGTGAGAGTGCGCTAATTCAGACCATCGGTCGCGCTGCTCGTCACGAAAATGGCCATGTAATTATGTATGCTGACAACATCACCGAAAGTATGGAAAAAGCCATCTCCGAAACCAACCGCCGCCGCGAAATTCAAAAAGAATACAATATTGAGCATAATATTACCCCACATTCCGTCAAAAAAGATATCTCGGCCGGCCTACGCGCTATTATTCCAGAAAAAGAAGAAGCCACGAAATTAGATTTGAAGCGTGTGCCGCGCGAAGAATTGCCGACTTTGATCAAAGAGCTGCAATCTCAAATGCAACTCGCTGCGGCGAATCTTGACTTTGAAAAGGCCGCTATGCTGCGCGACCAAATCAACGAAATCAAAGCCCAAAAAGAGCAGAAAAAAGGACGCCCAGCTAGTTAGCTATTAGCGTCCCATACCATATAATTATATGGTCAACTTCCGGCGACTCGCCCAGCCTAGCGCCCGTATCCCATCGCGACTTTCCAGTCAGCCAAAATACGACACATCAAGCCCCAGCCTTCTTCCGTCAGATAGAAACGCGAGAATCGCATATAATCATCGCTGCTGTCAGAAGAAGGATTTGGCAACGAGAGCCGGTAATAAAACACTTTTCTTAAATCACCAGTTTTGTAATTTTCGCAGAGTTTTAATTCTCCGCGTAAACTTGTCTCAATTTCATTACGCAAGTCTTCGTAGGCTTGCTGCACTTCTGCTTGCTCTTCCCGTATGATCTGCATCTCTGTACTCCAGTTTTGCATCCGTGTCAGATTAACCCGGAGTTTGGAGATTTGCTTTTTGCTGAAGAAGAAATGGCATTTAGCCCCTTTGGGATAGCTGTACTTGAAGAAGTTCCAACCGCATACCCACGCAGCCAAAACCAATGCCATTACAATCGTGGCAAAAAGATTGAATTTCCAACCAGTATAAGGTGCATTCAAAGCCCCTATTCCGTATAGGAAAAGTACATATGCTGCCGCCACGATCATGCCGACAGTCAGTCTAATCAGCAATTCTCGTGTGCCGATCAAATAGTAGATCGGAATATCAGTAAATGCTCCTTCCTGACCTTTGCGTTGACTTTCTATGGCTTCGATTAAGCCTCGCGCACGGTCTCGCCTCCTGACAAAACCAATTCTGCTTACTTTTCTAAAACTATTTTTTCTTGCTCCCATTCACATCGCCTCCTTTTTTAATTTTTTGGCGGTTTTCCACCAAAAACGCTAGGGAGCTACCCTCTACTACCATTGTAGCACAGATTTGCAAAAATGTCAAGTATAGATTGACTTTCACTGCTGATATATCTATAATATATTGCATAATATGGTGGGATATAGCATTTTTAACTTTTGGCTAGTTTTCTCACCGAACAGAGAATGGAGGGAATCAAATATGACCGATGAAGTAAGGACAAGATTAGAGCAGCAGGGAATTGTTATGAATCAATCGTGGCCACGATTGGGGATCTTAACCGGGTTAAGTCCCCAATCATCCAAAGAATATTACATTAAGCTGTGCGACACAGTGAGTGAGCGGCTTGGCAATGGTAATGTACCACTTTTTACTGCCCAAAATATCAACTTTGGCTTAATCGAGGCTTTGATGAAAATGAATGAATGGGATGCTGTCAAAGAAGTCATTGATAATGCAATTTCGAGACTTGAGGACAGTGGCGCGCAGGCAGTTGCAGTTTGCTCTAATACCATTCATCGTGTGCTGGAGGACATGACGGAGCGACATCATGCTCCATTGATTCATATTGGTGATTGTGTCGCCGCAGAGATCAAACGTCTGGAATTGTCGCGAGTCGGTTTTCTTGGCACAGCCACTAGCATGTCGGAGGAATTTATGCTGGGGCATCTGGAAAAGTCTGGCGCCGAAATTTTTGTTCCCGACGAGAGTGCTTGTCGAGAAATCGACCGCATAATTTTCGAAGAGCTTTGTCGCGATGTCGCCTACCGCGATGAATCGCGCACGATGATCCTGGACACTATTTCCGATATGATCACCAAGTATAGCATTGAGGGAGTAATCTTGGGCTGTACCGAGCTACCTCTCATCATCAACGAATCAGTGCAAGAGCATTTCTGTCTCGCGACCAGTACACCAATCGGCTTTAGATTTATCGATTCGGAAACCGTTCATATTGAGGCGATCGCCGATTATTGTTGTAATCGCAAGCTCCCCCAGCTTCAATGATGGGAGCTAAATGCCAAAGGTAGTAAATAAGCTGGCACTTCGTGTCGGCTTATTTTTATGAATTTAACTCGCCAAACCTCTTTACATTCCTTGAATAATTAGTTATCATATAAGAGTAGAGTTGGGGCTGGTTGATATTAGTGCCTCGACAGAAATAATAATCAAAAGGAGAAAGAATGGCAGAATTTGACCGTTCCAAGCCACATATTAACGTTGGTACGATGGGCCACGTTGATCACGGTAAAACTACCTTGACGGCTGCGATTACAAACGTTCTCGCAAAAAAACTTCCATCAGACGTTAACAAAGCTGTTGCTTATGACCAAATCGATAACGCTCCAGAAGAGAGGCAGCGTGGTATTACTATCGCGACTTCTCACCAGGAGTACGAATCTGACAAGCGTCACTATGCTCACGTTGACATGCCAGGTCACGCCGACTACATTAAAAACATGATTACCGGTGCTGCGCAGGTCGATGGTGCGATTCTCGTGGTCGCTGCAAATGATGGTGCTTTGCCACAGACCAAAGAGCACGTTCTCTTGGCTCACCAGGTAAACGTTCCAAAGATTATTGTTTTCTTGAACAAAATGGACCTCGCTGATCCAGAACTCGTCGAACTCGTCGAGATGGATGTCCGCGAGCTGTTGAATAAATATGGCTATGATGGTGACAATACTCCAATTATCAAGGGTTCTGCTACAAAAGCTCTTGAGGGCGACGCTGCCAACGAAGATGCCATCATGGAACTTGTCAAGGCTATGGATGAATACTTTGACATCCCAGAACACGATTTTGACAAACCATTCTTGATGCCAATCGAAGATGTCTTCTCTATCAAGGGTCGTGGTACTGTCGCTACTGGTCGTATCGAACAGGGCGTAGTCAAGATTAACGACGAAGTTGAAATTGTTGGTTTGAAAGACACTCAAAAATCAGTTGTTACCGGTATCGAAGCTTTCCACAAGACTCTCGATGAAGGCCGCGCTGGTGATAACGCTGGTCTTCTACTTCGCGGTATCGAGCGTGATCAAATCGAACGTGGTCAAGTTATTGCTGCGCCAGGTAGCATCACTCCACATACCGAGTTTGAAGCACAGGTTTACATCTTGAAGAAGGAAGAAGGCGGTCGCCACACTCCATTCTCCAAAGGTTACAAACCACAGTTCTACTTCCGCACCACTGACGTGACTGGTGAAGTTGAACTTCCAGCTGACAAAGAGATTGTCATGCCTGGCGACACTGTGACCTTCAAGGTCAAGTTGCTTGCTCCAATCGCCATGAACAACAACGACCGTTTCGCTATCCGCGAAGGTGGCCGCACAGTTGGTTCTGGTGTTGTGACCAGCATCATCAAATAGCAAGAAGGTGATAGAAGGGAAAGGCAATTCTTTCCCTTCTAGGTTAATACCGTCACTTCTAGTAGCAAAACCTCCGGACTATCCGGAGGTTTTGTGCTTATAAGCTGAACGGTCACTTTAAACCCCTAAAAATAAAACAGGGCTACCGAAACTTCGGCAACCCTTACACAGCACTTTTTAGTGAGAATCTTTTTCAATATCTTCAAAAGATTCTCCCACCATATTACGCAGCTCATTCAAAGCGACCTCTTCCGGATTTGATACGCTATCCGCAAATGTTTTCAAGAATGTACGCGACAAACCGGCATGGTACTCGTAATGACTTAAACGCCTAACCGCTCGAGGTATGATTCTTGATAGTCTCAATAGCGAGATAAACCCAAGCCAAATTATAACCCATGCCCAGATCGGATGATAAGTACCTTTGGCCCATAGCACCTTTACAATACAACATATCGACATAGTGACAAGCGGTGCCGTTAAGTAGCTCTCAAACTTTGTGAGCCCTAGCTTATACATTGCAAAACTGCTTAAAGTCTCATAAGATCTCTTATATAAGCTAGAGCAAATCAGCCAGAAGATTACACCGCTAATAATACCTTTCTTTGACCAGCCAAACAGATGATAGGCCAAGTCAAAGGCTACAATTGCGGCTATAGCAGGAAAACCAATAATCCGCATGCGAAAACCTGGATTATTTCGCATCTCTGACCAAAAATTGTGCCAACGTCTTCTCAACTCATACTCAAATTCTTTTCTCTTCGTCATGAGTATACCTCCTTTGAATAGTATTGAGCGCTCTTAAAGAACAAAGACAGAACACCCTCTTCCTCCATTATAGCATATATTTTATAAAAAGTCAATGACAATAGCCATCCTCTTTTCTTGATAACTGCTTTCGGTAAACCTTATCGAAAATCTTGCACATCTACTAAATTTTGCTATCATATAATGATGAATCGCGAAAAATCCATTATTTGTGTTAGTGCTGTCGGTATCGTCACTAATGTTATTCTAGTGGGATTCAAGATGCTGGTCGGCGTCGTGGCTGGCTCAATAGCTATTATACTCGATGCTGTGAATAACTTAACCGACGTATTGTCATCGGTAGTGACAATCATCGGTGCCAAACTTGCTAATCGCCGTCCCGACGAAGAACACCCCTATGGGCATGGCCGCTATGAGCATTTGACGACTTTACTCATAGGCGTAATCATCCTAGCGACCGGTATTATGGCACTTGCGGAATCCATCCCAAAGGTCATTCATCCCGAACTTGCCGACTATTCGTGGGCTACCATCATCGTAATTGTGGCGGCCACTGTAGCCAAACTCGTATTAGGATTTTACGTGCGCCGTGCTGGCAAAAAATATGCCTCCAAAAGTCTTGTTGCCTCCGGCGTGGATGCTTTATTTGACGCGTTGCTTTCTCTGGCGACGCTAATTGGTATTGCGGTGACACTGATTTTTCAGATTAGCATTGACGGCATTCTGGGCGTAATAATCTCACTTTTCATTCTTAAAGCCAGTATCAGCATTCTCGCCGAAGCCTCCGATGAAATTCTGGGACGCACTGCCGACCCAGAGCTAATGCGCAAAATCAAAGACCTGATCTGTACTTTTCCAGAGGTCAGTGGTGCTTACGACCTAATGCTGCATAGCTATGGCCCCACCGAGCTAATTGGCTCCGTCCAAATTCAAGTCCCAGACCGCCTCACTGCCAAAGAAATCCACCGGCTTGCTCGAGAGATCGCACAGCGCGTTTATAATAAGTATAACGCCCGTCTAACCATTGGCGTCTATGCCGAAAATACCGATGATGCTGCCTATCGCACTATGCGTGGAGAAATCCTGAATATTGTCAATCAGTATCCAGAGATTCATCAGGTGCACGGCCTATACATAGACGATGAAGCTCGGCTAATCACCTTTGACATCGTCATCCCTATTAGCTATTCCCAAAAATCCGAGCTCAAAAATAAGCTTTCGCGCGCCCTACACAAGACTTTTCCAGATTATAAAACCTTAATTGCCATTGATTTTGATCTAGAGAGCTCAAAATAACACAAAATATTGACTTTTTACCACAAGTGTGATACAATGGAAATATAAGCTAATAAATATTGCTATAAAAATTCATAGACGGTCCGTCTAGAGACCATCTGAAGTTATATAGCGAAGAAAGGGAAATATGGCTGAAGCTAAAAAGAACGAAGGCCTAAAAATTCGTATTCGCCTCAAAGCATACGATCATCGCGTGATTGATCAGAGCGCAAAACAAATTGTCGATACGGCAATCCGCACCGGAGCTACCGTCTCTGGTCCAGTACCACTGCCAACCAAGCATAGCACTTTTACCGTCGTGAAGTCTCCGCACGTCTATAAAACTGGCGGTGAGGCTTTTGAGATGAAAGTCCATAAGCGTCTCATTGATATCTCTGGTGCCACACCAAAGACGATTGACTCTTTGCAGAATCTTTCCTTGCCGGCTGGTGTTGACGCAGAAATCAAAATGTAAGAACATAAAAGACCGCTACGTTTAAGGGCGGTCTTTTTGCTGTCTTTAATTCCCGTAAATAATAGCCTGCTCAATCATCTTGCCCAAATTAGTCAGAATCGAATACGAAGCTGGTTCGCTTGTCATAGCTACTACGATATATCGCCACCAACCAGTATTGCCACTTGTGCCTGGTGCAAACTCCACCATTGCCGCATCATTATAGACATAATGACCACCAGTACCATTCCCCCAGCCCGCTTTATCATACACTGTCGCCACTGAAAATCCACTTGGCAACCCTTTGCGATAAGTATAAGCCTGATTCAGGGCGGTATCGCGGAATTTTTGCCAAGAACCCGCCGACCAGTCTGGATGATTGTAATAATGTTGCAGAAGCAGTGAGATATCATGTGCTGATGACTTCAGTCCATCTGATTGCGTAGTTGCTAACCCCAATCTTTGCACTAGCACACCCACTCTTCCCACACGCTCTGGATCATCAAGCATTTTTTCGGCGCAAGCATTGTCAGATTGTCGTATCATAATGTCGAGACAATAGCTCAAAGTTTGCCCGTTCAAGAAGTCCTGGCTGGGGTCATCCTTGCCAGCATCAATTTGCGCATAAGCGTCATAAGTATAAAACAACTTATAAATCGAACGTGGATACATTGAGGCGTTCGCACGATAACTCGCCGCAATTTGACCATAGTCCAAATCATAAATTTCCACTGCAGCCTCGCCATAACTATAGTTTTGCGTCCATCGGTCTACCACCGATTGTAGATTGATATAATCTGCAATATTACGTTTTGAAGCGACCGTAACGTCTTTTGCCGTTTCGCTTACTGCTGGCTCCTCGCTCTCGATAGGCTTCTCAATATCTTCATCATAAACTTCATCTTTCGTCAAGCACACGGCCTCTACCACCTCCTCCGCCACTGGTTCGCTATTAGAATTACTTATTTGTTGTCGGTACGCCAAGCAACCAACTGTAGTCAAAGCAGCTATTACAACCGCAATAATCACGCCAATAGTTATGCGTTTTTGCGCACTAGTCATATCAATATTATATCATACCAGCGCATTGTCTGGAGTGTGGTATAATAAGGCTATGACTGGGGTAATGCGATTCAAAAAAAGATTTTACTTTGTCGCTGCGGGGTATTTCCGTTTTTTTGCTAATTTTGCACTCAAACGATGGTCGCCACGCATCATTGCAATTACTGGATCGGCGGGCAAGACCACAATGCTACACCTGGTGGAATTTGAGTTAGGCAAACGCGCTCACTACTCTCATGACGCCAATTCTGCCTTTGGCATTGCCTTTGACATTTTGGGCATGGACGGAGTACGCGGATCACGCTGGCGCTGGCTGAAACTATTTTTGCTTGCGCCTATCCGTGCCCTTTACTATCATCGTGAAGGCGAATTTTATGTCGTCGAAATTGATGGCGAACGTCCGCGCGAGACCGAGTTCTTGGCAAGTTGGCTCAAGCCAGAAGTGACCTTATGGATTTCTCTAGGTCGCAGCCATGCCGTACAATTTGAGCACGAAGTGGCAACGGGTAAATTTACAAACCTTGATGAGGCGATTGCGCACGAATTTGCCACCCTTCCAGCGAATACTACCAAACGGGTATATATTGACGCGGATAATGAGATGATGGTCAAATCCACGAGAGGTATTCCTGCCAAAGTTATTAAGTTAAGCCGCAGTGAGTTAGAACGCTACAACGTCTATCCGACGCGCACAGATTTTATCTTCAAAGACACCTCCTTCCATTTTGCTCAACCGCAGCCCAAAGATCTAACCATACAATTATTGATGCTAGAAGCTCTGGTCGAATACCTTAAATTACCCTTGCGCAGCGATTTCTCTAGTATGCCCGTACCGCCTGGCAGAAGCTCGTTCTTTCAAGGTAAGAATGGTCTCAAAATTATCGACAGCAGCTACAATGCGCATATTATTAGCATGGAGAGCATTCTTGAAATGGTGTCAAACTTGCACGCAGGGCATAAATGGCTAATTATTGGTGACATTGTCGATCAGGGGTCGCTTGAAAAAGAAGAGCACACGAAATTAGCTGATTTGATTGCAGTAGCCAAGCCCGAAATGGTGGTATTAGTCGGGCGACGCACAAAAGAATACACTGCTCCGCGTTTGAAAGAGCTAGGTATTGATACGCGTACGACACTAGATCCTCACAAGGCTTTGAAATTTATCGAAGAGCATACTACGGGCGAGGAAGTTCTCATCTTTAAGGGAAGCCAATATCTAGAATGGATTATCGAGCAATTATTGGAAAATCCAGAAGACGCTGCGAAACTCCCGCGTCGCGAAAAAGCCGCTATCAAGCGCAGAGAGAAGAGAGGTCTAAAATCGTGACAAAGGGCCAGAAATTATACATCATACATGGTTGGACGTACACGACGGCCCCATGGACAAAAACCATAGAATTGCTCAAAAAAAGCGATATCGAAGTTGAGATGTTGCATGTACCAGGTCTAACCTCACCTTCTAAAAAAGTCTGGGCTATAGAAGATTACGTTAAATGGGCTGACCAGAATATCCCTGATGGTGCAGTTGCATTGGGGCATAGCAACGGTGGCAGGATTTTGCTCAACTTATGTGCTCAAAATCCCTCAAAACTTAAACATTTAATTCTTCTTGATGCTGCTGGGGTTTATGAAGTCTCTAGCAAACGCGACATTGTCCGTTCACTATCAAAAAAGTTCGCATTCTTAAAGAATATACCCGGAGTTACAAAAATCTGGCATAAGCTCACTGGTACAACCGATTATGCTCGCGCCCCAGAAAACATGAAACGAACCCTAGCTAATATGCTAGAATCAGATAAATCTCTAGACTTGGCAAAGGTTACTACACCGACATCAATCATATGGGGCGAAGCTGATACAGTGACTCCACCACATCAGGCAGAAATTATGCATCAGCAAATTAGTAATAGTACTTTAGAAATGCACCCCAATTGGACACATGCTCCATATTTATCTCACCCTGAAGAATTAGCAAAAGCAATTAAAAATGCCTTGAAGCACCAGCCCAAACCACATCAGATCAAAAACGAAGTCGATACCAATACTACGGCGCGTTCAGCGGCATTAGCTCTCAAACGTGCCCCAGAGCCTAAACTAGCCGAAAAGAAATCTTCCAATCCTGTTGCGCCAGATGTTGCGACTAAATTGGTCTTGCGCAAAGATAGCGAAATCACCAAAGGCATGGTGGCAACCGATGCTGAAGGAGCAGCCGTGAAATACACCCCCAAGACTATCCGGCGCGCAACCAAGACCACTGATAGTGCCAAAGACTCCGCATCATTAGCACTGAAGCGCGGTAAGAAGACTGACGGAGAGGGAATTTTGCGCGAGCTCGATGACAAGTCGACCGAAAAAGTCGACTTTGTCTCCTTGAGCATAGATGGGGCACCTGAGCCCGTGAAAGAAACTACTAATTTGCCCCCAGCCGACGAATTTCTCGCCAAAGCCATTACATCTTCTACTGTCAGCAGTCGCAAAACCAAAAAATCGCGCAAGTCAAACCCCAAAGCATCAGGAGCAAAAAAGTGATTTTTCTGGGGCAGGCATCAAATTACTCTTTCAAGCATGCTGTAGCACATTTGTTTTGTCACGGAAGTAAACGTGATCGAAGACAGCTCTGTGCCGCATTAGCACAGAGATATAGTGCTGACGATGAGCGGATTAGACTATATCAAACCGGACGTTCAGCACTCGCCGCCACATTTGTAGCTCTTTTGCCAAAGGGCAGCTCTGTTATTATTCCGGGATTAACTTGTATTGCTGTCGTGCGCGCAGTACGGGCTGCTGGTTGCCAGCCAATTTTTGTCGATATTAAACCGGATACATTGCAATACGACTTTGAGAAATTAGAAGATGTATTAGCCCAGCATGAAACCATAAGTGCAATTTTAGTACAAAACACGCTAGGGATTACGATTGATATCGAAAAAGTTGAGAAACTCGCCAAGAAGTACAAAATCAAGATCATTGAAGATTTAGCACATTCGGCAGGCCGAAAATACCCAGATGGTCGGGAAGCGGGCGCAGTTGGTGCTGCGGCGGTTTTATCTTTTGGCAAAGGCAAGGCTATTGACACGACGCTGGGTGGTGCCCTCATTATCAGGGACCAGAAAGCCCGACCAGTACGCGAGCCAGCGTTTTTACCGCCAGCTACTACCAGGTGGCGCGCGCGTTGGTACCCAATTTTGGGCTGGATAATGCGTGCAGGGTATCATATCGGTTTGGGTAAAATTTTCACTGGCATATTTCTCAAGTTTCATTGGATCGAACGTTCAGCCGATGCCGAGTTAGATCTGGACCGGAAGTTATGCAATTGGCAGGCAAAGCTCGCCTTGAAGCAATTAGGTCAATTATCAACCGGACAGTTGCGCGAGTTCAAGCTGGTAGAGCGACGCGACAAGCTATTGTCCGAGTTAAAGGATAACGGATTTTATCTTGACGAAATCTGGTATGACACGCCCGTTTCGCCAATGCGCTACAAAAAAGAAGCCGATTTCCCGACAAAAGATTGCCCGGAAACTGTCAGAATTGCAGAGCAGATTATTAATTTGCCGACCTGGTACCCAGAGTCCAAGCTGGCAAAAGCCCGAGAGATTATCCAGAAATACGAGGTTCAAGATGTCAAATAGAGTCAAGCAGTGGCAAAACATTCAAAAAACATATCCCGAAGCCAATTTTTTGCAATCTCCGGAATGGAAAAAAATGAATGATTTAATTGGGCACAAAACTATTATTGAAACCTTTGGCGACGACGGTTGGTGCCTCATGATTATAAAAAATGCTAAACGTGGGCGATATTTAGAAATTCCAGGCGGTCCCCTCATTAACTGGCAAGATGAAGCTAAAGTGCAGAAAGTTTTCGCCAAGATTCGCGAAATCGCTGGGCGCGAAAAATGCGTCTTTGTCCGCGTGCGACCACAACTTATCAAAGATGCCCAGAATCTGACTTTGCTTAAAGAGCTGGGGATGCGCATCGCCCCAATGCATCTACATGCCGAGCACACTGTAATCATTGATCTCGACAAGAGTGAGGACCAACTACTAGCAAATATGCGTCGCCAGACTCGCTATGAAGTCCGCCGCGCTGGTAAACTAGGTATGAAGGTCGAATGGGGCGACAGTGAATCGCTATACAAGGAATTTCATGCCGTTCAAGCCGAGACTGCGGCGCGTCAAAATTTCATTCCGCCAGATATTAATACTCTGCTTGCCGAGAGAGAAGCTTTTGGTAAAAATGCAAGAATTTATGTCGCCGAAGATTCTGCAGGTCAGAAGGTAGCTTATGGCCTGATTTTGCGATCGGGTAATGAGGCCGAATATTTTGAAGCGGCATCGACCGAGCTCAATCATAAACTGCCCGGAGCCTATGCCCTGCAATGGCAAGTTATACGCGACCTAAAAGCACTGGGGATTAAGAAGTATAATTTATGGGGAATTGCTCCACCAGGTGAAAAAAACCACCGCTATGCCGGTGTCACGACCTTCAAGACTGGTTTTGGTGGCAAAATTGTAGAATTTGTTCCCGCGCACGACATAATAATTAACCGGTCGAGATATATGATAGATCTAGTCATAGAGACTGCCCGCAAGAAGAAACGTCATCTATAATTACATTATAGCACAGATTATTAAAAAAGTCAATAGGAAAATAGCAAATGAAGATAATTGAAGCCAAAAATCGTAAAGAATGGGACGAATTCGTCACTAGCCACCCTGAAGCTAACTTCTTACAATCTTGGGATTTTTACGAATTTTACCGTGCGCGCGGAAACGAAGTGGTACGTCGTATTGCTATTGAGGAGACAAGTCGTAAGGTGGCCAAAGAAAATGATATTCCTGGCAAGCGGCGCGTCATCGGTGCCTACGCTGGCGTGGTTGAAAAAGCCAAACGCGGTCGACATCTAGCTATTGCCGGTGGACCGATCGTCGATTGGGGCAAACTTGAGGTCGTTGAGGCTTTATTTAAAGATATGGCGGAACAAGGTAAACAGCATCGATGCGCCTTTGTCCGTGTGCGACCGCAACTAGAGCGTAGCGAAGAAAGTCTCGAGCTCATGCGTAGGCTAGGTGCCAGGCCAGCGCCCATGTATCTGTCAGTAGAGTTTGCGGGGGTCTTGGATATGCGTAAGGATGAAGAAGAGATTCTGAAAGGCATGCGTCAACGCTTGCGTCGTGCTCTGCGTAAAGCTGCCAAAAACGAGATTACCGTAGAAACCAGTCGCGACCCCAAAGACATCCATCAATTTTATGAGATCCAAATGCAGACTGCCGGTCGGCACGGGTTCGTAGCGTTTTCTGAAGATTTTTTGACGAAACAGTTCGCTGCTTTTGCGCCACATGACGAGGCAGTTCTTTATACCGCTAAATATCAGGGCGAAATTTTGGCTCAAAACTTCATGATTTTTTATGGCAATGAAGCCTCATATCATTACGGCGTAAGTTCTGAGCTAGGGACGAAGTTATCAGGTGCGCCACTGCTACATATGCAAGCCATGCGTGATGCTCGCGCGCGAGGGATTGAACGCTATAATTTTTGGGGCATTGTCGGTGAAGATGAGACCTGGCACCGATTCTATGGCGTTTCACAGTTCAAACGCGGTTTTGGCGTCGATGAATTAAAATATGTCCCCGCACATGATTTAGTGTTGCAGCCCGCGCGTTATGCTCTAACCAAGCTCATCGAAACTGCGCGCAAGAAAAAACGTCATGTTTAATTTATTATGCTATAATAGCAAAAAGTAGGAGGTTTTATGGCTCACATCAAACGTAAATATATTGACAGCCACTGGCTTGTGTTCGTATTTCAGGGCATTATTACGCTATTATTTGGTTGTTTGACGCTCTTTACTGGCGATAACAATTCTAGCTCGCTTATTCCTATCGTAGGCATATTTTTGCTTGCGCTAGCCATCGTCGAATTCGCCAACTCAATATATCGTAGTATGCGCCAGCACGGCTGGTTAGTCTCGACTGCTGTAGCGGTTTTTGATGCTATTTTTGGAGTAGCTTTACTATTCATGACTAATGAGTCAATGACCTGGCAGCTTGTCACTATGTCTGGCTATACACTAGCTAGGGGAATTTTTGAAATCGTCATTGCTATGCGGACCACAGTCGATCCAACCGATCGTTTTATTTGGGGGTTGTGCGGTCTTTGTGGTATTGTTTTCGGGATTGTCATTTTTAATTCTGGACATCTTGCAAATGTTGATTTTCTCCGTTTCTTCGGTGCTTATATGATGATACTGGGCGTATCTAGCTTGATTTACAGTGCTCATAATCGTGTTCAGCAGCGCGAGGACCGCACCGCACGCTCTGAAGCCGCCAAAAAACGCTCCAAGAAGGCCAAGAAATAGTTTCTTCCATGTTATAATGAGTGCCTAAGGAGAGAATATGAAATATCGCAAACCTACCAAAGCAATTATCACTGACGCTGGATGTGCTAGTCGTTTCTTGCCAATCACCAAAACCGTTCCCAAAGCCATGTTGCCGATCGGTCCCAAACCTATCATGCAGCTCGTTGTCGAGGAATGCGCCGATGCTGGCATTGAAGAGATTATTATTGTCGCTACCGCAGAAGGCAAAGTGGTGTATGAAGATTATTTCAACAACGCCGCTATCAAGATTAAAAAACAGCTTCATAGTCAGGGCAAGGATAAACGCTATGAGCCGATCTCGGCACTAGGAGATCTGCCCAAAATTGTCGTCATCGAGCAGGACCCATCCTACCCGTATGGCAATGGATCGCCAATCGCCAGCGCACGCAAGTTTATCGATGACGATGAGGCTTTCATTGTGGCATATTCGGACGATATTGTTTTTGGCAGCTCTGATGTAAAAACATTGATTGACTCTTACGAACAGCATCCAGATGCGAAAGCGATTATCATCGCGCAAGAAATGCCACGTGAAGTATTAAATAAGTATGGTATCATTCGTCTCGCCGATGATGCGAAGATGACATTGCACGACATCGTTGAGAAGCCAAATATTGAAGACGCACCGTCAAATCTGACGAGTTATGGTCGCTATCTATTGACGCCGGAAGTATTTCATTATTTAGACCCCAGAAATACCGGTCTTGATAATGAACTCTGGACTGTAGATGCAATTACGCGCATGACAAACGATGGCGAAGTGCTGGTAGAAAAGACCGCCGGTAAATGGCTGACCACCGGCGATCCGAAGAATTACCTCACGGCGCTGCTTGAGTATGTCATGGATTACGAAGATTATGCTAATGATATTAAACATTTTATGGAGGATAAATAATAATGAATATCGCAGAATGGATTTTGGTAATGATGCTAGCGGTAGCATTATTCGTATTCCTGGTTGCAGGTATTGTATTAGTTATTAAATTGATTCAGCTTACCAAAGAAGTCGAGCGTATCGTTGTTGCTGGACAAGGGATTGCCGCAAAAGCTGATGATATTGTCGATAACGTCAAAGGTATGACGTCCGTTGGTGGAATTGTCAAGACCTTTGCTAGCCGTATTATCGATAAGCAGGAACAGCGCTATGCTGCCGAAGACGCCGCTGAAGCTGCCGCAGAAGAAGCTATTGCCAAACAGGCCGTCGCTGAAGCTAGAGCCGAAAAAACAAAAAAGACCGCCAAGCGCGCCAAGAAATAATTAGATTTACGAATCGCAAAAAGCTCCTGTAGCTGACAGTTGCAGGAGCTTTTTGTTTGTCGCAGCCGATTCTAGGATCTCTATCCTCCTACTACCTATACTCTAACTAGCTAGGCAGCGGAGGGGAAAGCCGAACCAACGATTGAAGCCGTTTGACGGATTGACACTACTAGCGTAGAAGCTCAAGCTGTAAGCGCTGTTAGTACCAGAGCCGGACATAGAGGACCAATTGTAGCCGAGATGTCCGGAGAACCCCAACTTGCTACTGCTGACATTGACGTTCCCGCTGCGCACAAAGTAAAGCCCCATATGCTTGCAAAATCACTACAAAACCATAAATACTATTGACTTTTTTGATAAAGTATGCTACAATGGAGATATAAGAACGTTGTAAAGCGTCACAGACTCATATAGTAGTATCAAGACGCTTATAAGCGTCTCCTTAAAGTACTTTAAGAGTTTGTGGTGTATAGGTTAGAAAGGGAGGGAATTTCTATGATTAAAGAAAGAGTCAGAAAGATTTTCACATACGATGCGGAGGCAGAAATGGGGGATGCCGACTTATTGTTGGCGGAATTCTCGACCGAAAGCGGTTATAATCCAGAATACAACAGCCGGTTTGTAGAAGACGGGCCTGCAGAGTATTTAACTTCTGGATGTTGCGAAGAAGGGAACAGAACGCTTGTCGCAGCCTTTTGTGATTTTCTCACCAAAAAGTCACCAAACCCATTATGGGGAATAACAGCGATCCAGCCTATTCCAGGCATGTTGAAGATTGAACTTGAGCATCGGCTCGCCGCTACTTTGGACCTTCTTGGCGAAGAAGAATGCACAGAAACGATGACCGCAGAGGAACTGGCGGAGGCCAAGAGGATCCATAAGCTCTTTGACGGCTACACAGCGACACTTGTATATGCGCCCAGCGAACAGTCTAAATCTCGGGGTGACTTCGTCCTTAAGATTGACAGTGGCAGTCTAGTGGTATTCAGGGTAGAGCCCGACAAGACCACTATAGAGTTGGGAAATGGTAAATGGCCCAAGCAACAGCGTAATTACGCTTTGACTTGGAAAAACCAGAAGCATAAGAAATTCTACGCCGATATCGAGATAACTTTCTCTCTGGAATAAGGCCTCCACCGCAACTTCAAAACCCGCTCGCGTACAGAGCGGGTTTTATCATGTCATTTGTGCTATAATAGAACCATGAGCGAGGTAACCAAAGATGCAGAACCATTACAGCCGAGTGATTTTGTGCATCTTCATAATCACACCCATTATTCGTTGCTTGATGGTCTTACCAAGATCCCCGAGTTAGTTGATTTTGTTAAAGAGCAGGGCATGGAGGCGGTTGCGGTTACTGATCATGGCACTATGAGCGGCCTCGTTGAACTCTACAAGACTTGTAATGACAAGGGGATTAAACCAATTCTCGGTCTCGAGGCGTATGTCGCGGCCCGCCGTATGGAAGACCACGACCCCGCACACGACAAACAGCGTTTTCATATCACTTTGCTCGCGATGAATAATCAGGGTTTCGAGAATCTTTGCCACCTCATGTCAGAAGCCGAAATACATGGGCGCTATTACAAACCGCGTATCGACCATGCGATCATGGAGAAGTTCAACGAAGGAATTATCTGCCTCAGTGGTTGCGCTGGCTCGGAAATATCAGAAGCCTTGCGTGCCAATGATGACAAGCGCGCTCGCGAATTGGTTGATTGGTATTCGGGGGTTTTTAAAGATCGCTTTTATCTCGAGATGCAGGATCACGGCCATCCAGAATCTCCTTCACATTGGGATGTGCAGAATAATATCAATCAGAAGCTACAGCAAATTTCCAAAGACACAGGCCTGCCTCTAGTCGTAACTTGTGATGCACACTATCTGAAACACGAGCAACAAGACACGCATGAGGTTCTGCTATGTGTAGGGACGGCCTCAAGTCTTTCCAACCCTAATCGTATGACGTTAAAAGACTTTGAACTTCATGTCATACCGCCAAAAGACATCATTGCGCGTTGGGGCAAAGAATTTCCCGAAGCGGTACGTAATACTAGGCGAATTGCTGACCGTTGCAATGTTGACTTGCAACTTGGCCGGATTTTGATTCCAAAATTTCCCGTGCCAGAAGGCGAAGACGAAAAATCTTATCTCGACAAGCTGGTTTTTCAAGGATTAGTTTATCGCTATGCTGGTAGGGAATTAGCGGATACAGTTGATTTAAGCGTAGAAGAATGTCGCAAAATTCTCGAAAAAGTCGACCAGAGCGAAGAACGTCAAGCCGAAAAACTGAAGATCCTTCCGCGCATTGATTACGAGCTGGGAGTAGTTGATAAGATGGGGTATAATGGCTACTTCTTGATTGTGCAGGATTTTATTAACTGGGGCAAGAGTCAGCGCATTGTCTTCGGACCAGGACGTGGTAGCGCGGCTGGTAGTATCTTGGCTTATGCATTGAGGATTACTGAACTTGATCCCTTGAAGTATGATTTGCTCTTTGAACGCTTTTTGAATCCAGATCGTATTTCCATGCCAGATATTGATACGGATATTCAAGATACGCGTCGTGATGAAGTAATTGAATACTGTACAAGAAAGTATGGGGAAGGTCGCGTGTCAAACATCGCAACCTTCGGTAAAATGATGGCCAAAAACGCAGTCCGCGATGTTGCGCGCGTGCTCGAAGTCCCCTATGCCGAAGCCGACCGTCTCGCCAAAATGGTTCCTGATCCAGTACAAGGACACCACGTACATCTCGAGACCGCCATTAAAGATATCCCGGACTTGAAACACGAATACGAATCTAATCCAGTCTCGCGCGAAGTATTGGATTTCGCCAGTCAGCTTGAAGGCACGATCCGTAATCACGGTGTCCACGCTTGTGGTGTGATCATTGCTCCAGATGAATTACAAAAGTTCTTGCCACTTGAGGTCAGCGCAAAGGGCCCAATCGCTGCGCAGTTCCCGATGACGCAAGTCGAGGAGTTGGGTCTGCTCAAGATGGATTTTTTGGGCTTGAGCAACTTATCAGTTATCAACAACGCTATGCGTATGATTCGTAAAGTTTACAAAAACGACATCGATTTGACCAAAATCCCGCTCGACGACTCCAAAACCTACGAGCTGCTACAACGTGCAGAGACGACCGGCGTCTTCCAGCTTGAATCTGCTGGCATGAAACGCTACCTGAAGGACCTTAAGGCTAGCCGTTTTGAGGATATTATCGCTATGGTGGCACTATATCGACCTGGACCGATGCAGTTCATTGAGAGTTTCATTCGACGCAAGCACGGCGAAGAGCCGATTACCTATCTACATCCTGGACTAGAAAACGCGCTCAAAGATACTTACGGCATCATGATCTATCAAGAGCAGTTCATGAACATCTCACGTGAGTGGTGTGGCTTTACTGGTGGTCAAGCTGATACTTTGAGAAAAGCTGTTGGTAAGAAAAAAGTCGATTTAATGAATAAGGTGAAGCCGGAATTCATTGAGGGGGCAATTAAGGTTGGAGGTGCCTCCAAAGAGATCGCCGAACAATTCTGGGATCAGCTGCTTGAATTTGCAAATTACTGTTTCAACAAATCTCATGCTGCGTGCTATGCTCTAGTAGCATATTGGACGGCCTATCTCAAGGCACATTATCCTGACGCTTTCATGGCAGCTTTGATGACGGCCGATATGCGTTGGACAGACCGTTTAGCAATTGAAATTAGCGAATGTAAACGCATGGGACTCCGGGTGCTAGGCCCAGACATTAACGAATCGTATGGTGATTTTGGTATTGTTGGTGGCGAAAAAACGATTCGTTTTGGTCTCTCTGGTATTAAGAACATGGGTAAGGCTCTAGTTGAGGAATTTGTCATTCCGGAAAGAGATAAGAATGGCCCGTTTAAGAGTGTTTGTGATTTCGCTGCGCGGGTCAACTCTAGTAAGTTTAATAAGAAATCTTGGGAAGCCGCCATCAAGACCGGTGCTTTTGACAATTTTGCTGACCGGAGTGATTTGTTGTTTAATCTTGAACAAATTCAAGCCTACGGCGCAAAACGGCAAAAGGATGCTGCTAGTGGTCAGACCGACCTCTTCGGCGCGATGGGCGACGCTGGTGCGATACCAGAGCCCGAGATTAAGCCTGCGCCAGTAAAGGAGCCCGAAAAAGAGCGGCTTGGCTGGGAGCGTGATCTCATGGGGCTGTATATTTCGAGTCATCCACTCGACCGCTACGAGACTTATTTCTCCGAGCAGACTCACCCCTATGATGCTATCACAGCCGAAAACGAAGGCAAACTATTAACTATCGGTGGACTGATTAGTAGTGTTCGTACTATCCTCACCAAAAGCGGGACACGTATGGCTTTTGTGAAGCTTGAGAACAAAATTGCCGAGCAAGAAGTAATCGTCTTTCCCAACCTGTACGAGGAGATTGGCGCCAAACTTGAGCAAGATAACGTCATCAAGGTCTCTGGGCGCGTCAATTCAAAAGATAAGGATGGTAATACTTCTAGCGAAATCAAGATTATCGCCGACAGCATCGAAGTTGTACAGGATGATGTTTTGGAGAATTACCAACCGACGGGCCAGAAGCTTCCTATACCCAAAGTCGCTGCTCCGCGCCAGCGTAGTCGAGCCAGTAGCGTCAGCCGAGCACGCGGAGGATACCAGCGGCGAGAAGGCACAACTATTGAAGCTCCGCACGCTCCAGCTATACCACCACATGATCCACGCCACGAGAAACTTTATGTTTTGATTGAAGATATTAATAATACCGAAATGCTGAATGAAGTGCGCCGTATCTGCGAGAAGAATCCTGGCGTGCAAGAAATTATTATGGTGCTAAAAGATAAAGACGGTAAGCGCCCCTTGCGGTTACCTTTCAAGGTGGATGTATCCGACGAACTTACTAAGCCCCTAAGCGATCTACTCGGCGAGAATTGCGTCAAGGTACAATAGGTCCCATCAGACGCTAAACTATTGACAAAAATGCAAATCTGTGATACAATGGAAAGGATAGGGTTTTTGAGTCAAGGAAAGGGAGGGAAACCTATGAGCAACTTAACGGGATCATATGGCCATTTTTGCTATGATGGCTACCAAATTAAGAAAGAATTATTAGCCAGTGAGGTTGCAATCCAGACTTTAGTACGAGCGATTGATAGCAATTTCTTCAACGAGCAATCTTGTATAAAAATCATCAATTGCATGGATTGCCATAATCCTCAAATGGTCGGTATTAGCGGTGTAATTCTGGGGCAGAATTCTCATTTCACTATTCATACTTTCAGTGAAATGAGGGCAGTTTTTATCGATTATTTCGGTGGAAGTAACAGTAACAACGAAGAAGAGCTCTTGCGCCTTTTGACACGGCAGCTGGCGCCAGGCCAGTCTCATTTATGTCTTCAGGAATTTGCATCAGGATTGGGCAATTTTGGGCAGCATTTGCTTTATCGACGCCCGGCTTTAGATTATAAGGCAGCGGAAGCACTAATTGCGGAGATTGTCCATGCGATTCAAATGACGCCACTATGCGAGATGCTGATTCTCAAGGATAAGGACTTGGCCACAGGCTATGATATTCTGCAACCAATCGAAGAATCGCACATAAGTATCCATACAGCAGATAAATATTCTCACATTGACGTCTTTTCGTGTAGGACGTTTGACACACAGAAAACCAGCACCATAATCGGTGTTCCCCCTATCAAACAGGTCAAACGAGGAGTATATTTGCCTCCAGCTTGATCTGCGCCCCGTCTCTGGCGGGGCATTTTTTAGTGATTGCCTTTCTATCCTCCTACTACCTATACTCTAACTAGCTAGGCAGCGGAGGGGGAAACCGTACCAACGATTGTAGCCACCTGATGGATAAACCCCACTAGTGTTGAAATCTAGATCGTAAGCGTAATCAATGCTAGAGTAGGACACTGACGACCAATGGTACCCACCTTGCCCAGAAAATCTCAATTTACTAATACTGATGCCAATTACCCCGCTGCGCACAAAGATAGCCAACGACAAAAATCACCCCAGCAACGAGGTGATTTTTACATAATTAATGTCTGATTAGCTCTTGAACACGTCCCTAAACTTTAAATCTGGCTCGTCCTCTGCAATTCGCATTAATTCATTGTACTTGCAGATGCGTTCTGAACGCGACATTGAACCAGTTTTGATTTGGCCTGTTCCGAGCCCGACGGCCAGATGCGCAATGCTCGTATCTTCGGTCTCGCCCGAGCGGTGCGACATGACAGTATTAAATCCGGCCTTTTTCGCCATCATCACAGCGACGATAGTCTCGGTGACACTGCCGATCTGATTTGGCTTGATCAAAATTGCATTTCCAGCCGCCTCATCAATCCCGCGCTGCAATAGTTTCGTATTTGTTACAAACAAATCATCTCCAACTAGTTGGATTTTATTGCCCAGCCTTTCGGTCAAAACTTTCCAACCCTCCCAGTCAGTTTCACTCAAACCATCCTCAATCGAAATCACTGGATAATTATCGACAATCCACTCATACCAGTTGGTCATATCTTCCGACGTCTTCCAACTTCCGTCGGTTTTGAGTTCGTAATGATCATCATTCCAGAATTCCGAAGCCGCCACGTCCATGCCGAGTGCAATATCTTTGCCAGGCTTATAACCCGCTGCTTCAATTGCTTCAACGATACATTCTAGCGGCTCGTTATTACCATCTTTCACTTTTGGTCCATAACCACCCTCGTCACCGACGGTTACTGGATAACCACGATCCTTTAGAACTTTTTTCAGCGCGTGGAACACTTCTGCACCCATTCGCACTGCTTCGGCCATTGTACCCGCCCCACGTGGGATGATCATATATTCCTGAAAATCTGTACACCAGTCAGCGTGTGCACCACCATTCATGACATTCATCATCGGCATCGGCAGACACATCTCGTTGGTCGTTCCGGCAATGGCGGCAATATAACGATAAAATGGCATCCGCTTGGCTCTAGCTGCAGCTTTTGCCGTCGCTAGCGAAACTGCCAAAATCGCATTCGCTCCCAATTTTGACTTATTATCGGTTCCATCAAGATCGATCATTAGTTTGTCGACTTGCTCTTGATTAGCAGAATTTCCAACCAAGAGATCATGAATCTCGTGGTTAACATTCCAGACTGCCTTTGAGACACCTTTACCGCCATAAAATTCTGGCTCATTATCTCGTAGCTCTAGAGCCTCACCTGCGCCCGTCGAAGCTCCCGAAGGAACAATTGCACGTCCCGCTTCACCAGTTGATAGAAATACATCGGCCTCCACCGTTGGGTTGCCCCGACTATCCAAAACTTGTCGGGCTTTAATATCTTTGATTGTAAATTTATCCATAAGACCATTATAGCACCAAATTCATCATTCCTTTTTTGTTCTCGCCATGTTACAATAATACAAAGCTTAAGCAAGGAGGTTCATGGACGAAGATCCAACGACAGCTGGTGGTGTAGGCGATGGAAACGCGCAGAACGAACCCGACCAGACAATACAAACAGCGTCAAACGAAGAAAACAGCAAAACTAGTAATCCTACTCTTTCTGATCACGGCGCAGAACCACTCACTTTTGGCGGCCATGCCCCCAAGAGGATTAACCGCGAAGTTGACAGTAAACACGTCGATCACGATCTAAAGCTTAACACGGGAGAGAAAAAGAATCACGGCCCTGCCATTATTATTGGAATAGTTTTAGGTGTAATTCTTCTATTATTTGGTGGGCTAGCATTTTGGTTTTTCGCTATCTATAGCAATCCAGACAAAGTTGCTTTTGACGCCGTAGAACATTTTTTCGCCGCCGAAAACGTCAGCATGAATGGCGGGTTTTCGCTAATCTCGCAGGACGAAGACAGTCCATTTGAACTCGCGATTCTCCAACTCGAATCATCTTCCAAATCTTTGCCAAATTCAACCAAAGCCATTCTACTGGTCACGCCAAAGGATGCCGACGAAAGCGAAGCCATCCGACTTGAGCTTGGCACAGTGCAGCTTTCTGATGGGATCGCATATATTCAATTAAGCGGCATTATGGACGCAATCGAAGCTGCTGGGCTAAATGAAGCCCTAGCAGAGAATATTCTTGATCTCGCCGAGGAAGTAGATAACGAGTGGTGGCAGATTTCTGTGCCTGATCTTCTCGCACATCTTGAAGCTCCATCCGACGAGGCTGACGCGTTGAATGGTATCTATACTTGTGCTGTCAACCTAGCATCACCAGAGAACTCCAATCGTCTTTCTCAAGCGGCTGGCGATTTATACCGCAGCAATAAGTTTGTCACGGTCGAGCCAGTCAAGTCTATCACTGATGCTAGTGGCGCTGGCGAAAGTACTCCCAATAGTGGCTACGCCTATTACGAAGTTGGACTTGATACTGTAGCTCTTGCTAGTTTCATCAATGCTCTGCCGTCGACCGAGATTGCCAATGAGTTTTATGATTGCTACAATTCAGCTATCGCAGATCTTGGTGGCGATAAGATAAATGCTACTGATTTTGACGAAGTCTCCAGCGATGATTTTGAAATACCAGAAGATACGCATATTTATCTTGAAATTTCAAAATTCAGCCATGAGCTGCGCAGTGTAACAATTGAGCAGGGAATGGACGGTACATCGTTCTCTGGCGGCATCTTGTTTACTTATGCTACGGAAGCCGTCGAAGAGCCAGCGGATTATCGTCCAATTACTGATCTCATTGACGAAATTACTGAATTAATTAGCGAGCTATATCCACCAATTACCATTGATGTTGATGAAGAGGATGAATAAATGAGTCTACTAAAAAACATTAAGTCTGCAGCATCAGATAAACTCGCAAAGACCGGCAAGTCTATCCCAAAAGATGCCAAACCTGCTAGTGAACCTGACAAGAATCAGAAGCTTGACGCACTTTCTGAAATTTATGAGTCGCACGAAGATGAATTTGGGGCTAGTAATGTCAAAGATGACGATACTATTCTCGCTCTAGATATTGGTACGGAGTACGTCAAAGCTGTCATTGCCAAGCAAAATGCACATGGTGATCTCGATGTGATCGGTATCGGACGTGCTCATCAAGGTGCCAGCAATATGTACTCTGGTGCTATCGCTGATATTCCAGCTGTTGTCGCAGTTTGTGAGCGCGCTTTGAGCCAGGCCGAAAAAATGTCCGGCACGACTAGCAAGCTGACTGTGGTTGGTATTGCTGGTGAACTTGTAAAAGGGAATACCAGCACGGTGAGGTATCGTCGCAAAAATGGCAACAAGCCGCTTTCCGAACAGGAAATGGCGCTGATTATCAAACGCGTCCAAGACCGCGCTGGCGAGCGCGCTCGGCAAGAAATTGCCGACGAGACAAACAACCCCAATGTTGAAGTGCGTCTGATAAACTCCGCTATCGTTAGTATCAATATCGATGGCTATAAGATTTCCAATCCCATTGGCTTCAAGGGAACGGATATTGTCATCCAGTTTTATACCGCTTTTGCGCCACTTGTACATATCTCTGCCATTGAAAAAGTCTGCGCCGAATTAAGCCTAGACTTATTGGCAGTCGCCGTCGAGCCTTTCGCAGTCTGTCGAGCTTGTCTAGGTGACGAATTAGACAATGGCTTCTCTGGAATCGTGATGGATATTGGTGGTGGGACAACAGACATCGCCGTTATCGATGATGGTGGAGTTGAAGGCACCAAGATGTTTAATATCGGTGGCCGTAGCTTCACTCATCAGATCGCCGAAGTTCTAGACGTCGACTTTGAGACGGCCGAGAAGTATAAACTTTCCATCAAAAACCCCGCCAAAGTACCCGCCGATGTCAAGGATAAAATGCTAGGTGCTATTCGGCGCAACCTTGCTGTTTGGCTCTCTGGTGTCGAAATTACTCTTGAGGAATTCAATCTTGATGACATGCTACCAAACAAGATTCTGCTTTGTGGCGGTGGTGCTGGCTTGAGCGAATTACAAGAGGTCCTTGCTACGACTGATTGGTTCAAAGGTCTACCTTTTTCTAGGCGACCAATCATCCACTTAGTCGAAAGCAGCGATATTCCTGGCATCAAAAACCGGACAAAGGTCATACTTGACCATTCCTATGTCACCGCGTTGGGGCTACTGCGCGTCGCCCTTGATACGCTTGCTGGTGTACCGGAAGAAGACAATGTTAAATCGAAACTAGCAAGATTGTTGCAAAATTAACGGGAGGGGTAAGGCGCAAGGTATGCCAGTTATATCTTGCGCACTTCTGCCCACTCCCCCTCTTTTAGTCCCGCTAATTCATAACTACCAAACGTTATCCGTTTTAATCTTACTACTGTGTATCCCAGTGCCCCAAAAGTTCTTCGGATCTGACGATTTCGCCCTTCGCTCATATATACTCGCCAATTCTTCCTCGTATCATCCATTCTTTCCAGCCCCAATTTCGACACACCATCACCAATTTCTATGCCAAAATCAGTAATCTCTTGCTGGTGCAGCGGCTCCAGTGCTCGATCTAACTCTACTTCGTATATCTTTGTCTTGATAAATTTTGGATGGGTCATCCGAAAGGCAAAATCGCCATCATCGGTCAATAAAATCAAGCCCGAAGAGCCCTTGTCTAGCCTCCCCACCGTCTTCAGCCCTTGATACTTCTGGGGTAATAATTCATACACTGTTGGTACTCCCCCCTGTCGCTTACGCGAGCAGACATATCCGGTAGGTTTATTTAATGCAAGATAAGTATAGCCAGCAAAATCTGGCACCACATTCCCATTATAGCACACTTTATGTAACAAGTCAATACCACCGCCATCTGGAACTTCAATTCTTGCGCCCAAGTTAGCTTTTTTGCCGTCAACAGTTACTTTGCCTGCTACAATCGCATCATCAGCCTCACGCCGCGAAATCCCCAATCTTTCGGCTAGAAATTTATTTAGTCGTACCTGCATTACGACTACTGTACCTCACTCCCACGTATATCCAATCCCCCTAATTCGACTTCGTTTGCCACTGGAGCAGTATTCATTCCTACTCCGGTATTAATCGTGCCATCGGCAACGCGGTCGCCTAGTACGTCGTGTACCGCATTCACTACATCTTCAATGCCGACTTGTGATTTTACCAGGAAACGATCCGCACCCAGATTCTCACCACGCATACGTTGGTCATCACTAGAGAGTGCTGTCATCATAATCACTTTAATATCCTTTGTTTCTGGCGTACTACGCAAAATGTCTAGCATATCAAAGCCCGAAATTTTCGGCATCATGACATCTGAAATAATCAAATCCGGTCGTTCACGCACTGCGACAGCCAGCGCCTCCTCACCATCACCAGCCGACACAATGGTGTAGCCTTCGGCAGTTAATCTGATACTGTAAATTTCGCGAAGACTACTATCGTCCTCGACTAACATGATCTTACTCATGTGGACTCCTTTGATTAATTACTGGGTTCGCCGCCATTGGTGCTGCTTCCATTGTGGCATCAGGTGTGTTTGTCATATCGATCGCCGGCACTGGTGCCTCTACTTGCTGAACCGCCTCTTGCGGTACTACTGGATTTGCCATCGGCTGCTGTACTGCTGTCGCTTGTGGCATTACTACTTGTGTTTGCGCTGCCGGCTGCACCGCTGTCATTTGTGCTTGCACTGGCTGCGCTACCATCTGTGGTTCTGCTGCCACTTGCGCCTGCGGCCACACTGTTTCAGCCATCGGCATTACCTGCTGTAGCTGACCTGCTGGTGCCACTGTATGCATCTGTTCGGTAGCCACACCTTGTATCGTAGGAATCTGCGCTGCCATCGCATTTGCCACAACACTTTGCCCTTCCTTAAAGGCCTTTACAGCTTGCTCATTATCATAAGCTGCCTTCCGCTTCTGATATTCAGCGTTAGTCAATCTCGGTAAGCTCACAAAGAAAGTCGATCCATCGCCAAAAGAACTCTCTACCCATACGCGCCCATTCATCGCTTCGACGCGCTGCTTAACTAGATACAATCCCAAGCCCGTACCACCAATTTGTCTAGTTTGGGAGTTATCGACACGATAAAATTTCTGGAAAATATGAGCCGCGTCCTCTGGCGAAACCCCGATACCAGTATCCGTCACATTGATAACCACTTTATCGCCATCACCGCGCGCATTCACCCAGATCTCTCCACCTTCCGGCGTATATTTGATCGCATTATCGATTAGATTATCCATAATTTCTTGCAAAAAGTTCAAATCAACTGATGCATACACAAGCTGCTCTACTTGCTTCGAGCCAGCCACTGGTGAATTCGTCCCAAAACTATATTTCAGATGTTTCTTCTGCATATCCTTTATCCGCGCATCCGACATCTCTTTGATAGTCGCTACAATATCTACCGGTACCGGACGTACCTTTATGCGATCGTCTTCTAGCTTCGTTACGTCGAGCAAATCTCGAAACAAGTCACCAAGATGTTTGCTTGCCTTATGCGCTGCGTCAAGATACTGCCTTGCACGGTCGTCAATTGTCGCCGTCTGCGGATTTAAGGCTAATGCCAAATAGCCCTCAATCGAAGCCACCGGCGTCCGCATTTCATGACTCGCTGTCGAAATAAATTCACTTTTGTCCTGCTCGTCCTTCAATTCCTTTGTAATATCACGAAAAGTAATAATTCGATTGTCATGTACGGATCCAGTCGGTATCAAACTTAGCGAAATTGCCGATCGATGCTCTCCCTGTGCCGCCACAAGTAAATATTCTCGCGCAGTGAAAGGTTCATTTGCTTGGAATGCCTGCACGAATGGGCTCCCCTCCGCTGCTAGCGGCATGCCTTCACCATTCTCCAGCCGTAGCACTACATCGTAATTTAAATTTATGACATCATCTGGCTTATTATAGCCAATCATCGTCGCCGCCGCTGGATTTGCAAAAATAATCACTCCTCGCTCATTCACCAATAATACGCCATCATTAATCGCATTTAATGTCAGCGCTGCCATAGCCGAATAATTACCATTTACCGACGCAGGAGCAGTAGGGGTGGTAACCGTGACTTTTTTATTTCTATTGAACAAACTCATTATGTTTATTTTAGCACAAGCCAAAATAATATGCTATATTAAATGTATATGAATAAGGAAGTTATTTATTTGGAGCCGGAAGATGACATCACCGACATCTTGACCAAGCTCCAGCGGGCTGAACAAAAACTCGTGGCCCTTGTGCCACCCAAAAAAGCTGCCATGTTTCGTAGTGCGGTGAATATGAAACTAGTAGCACGCGCTGCCAAAGAAAGCAAAAAAATCGCGGTTATCGTGACAGCTGATCCGGCTGTGGTCAAGCTAGCAATGGCAGCACAAATCCCAGTGGCCAAGACCTTGCAGTCTCGACCAGTCGTTCCTACTCCAGAAATGGTTAAAAGTGCCGAAGAGGAGGAGCAGATTATCGACGAAGATTTGGCCGATGGTGACGCTTCGGACACTACAAAAGGTAAAAAACCTGACGCTAAAACGTCCCCAGAGGCCTCTAAAACCGATTCTAAAGCTACCGCAGCAAAAAAAGGCGATGTTATCGACCTCAACGAAGAAAGCCTCGAAAATGACGCTAAAAACGCCAAAAAAGATAAAAATAAGCCCGACAAGAATAAAAAAGTTCCCAAAATTGAAAAATACCGCAAATGGATTATCATTGGCTCGGTCGCGGCTGTCATCTTGATAGTTTTTGGCGTCTGGGCCTTTGTTTTTGCTCCCGCTGTCGATATCACCGTCGCCATGCATACTTCCTCTAGCAGTTTCTCTGAAGATGTCAGTTTCACCACCGATGAAGTTGCTGCCAACGTCGAAGAAGGTAAGTTTTTCGCCAAAAAATTGACCTATGAAGACAAATTTGAAGCCGATTTCACCGCCACCGGTCAAGAAGATCGTGGAGAGAAAGCAAAGGGAAGCATTCAAGTATCTTATACTCTCAACCAGACCGCGATCGATAATCACCTCCATAAAGGCTTCTCACTTGATGTCCCAGCCGGTACAGAATTCACCGCAAATGGCCTCCGCTACCGTTCCACCAGCGGAGCGACCTTCAGTTGGGATGGCGAGATTCCGTCTGGGCAATGTAAGAATAGTAAGAGTTGTGAGTTAACCGCTACAGTCAATATAGAAGCCGTCAACTCAGGTTCAAACTATGATGTTGGTGCTAACGCTACATGGCAGAGCGGTATTGGCGGCGTCACTGCTAAGTCCAGCGGAGCTATCTCTGGCGGTACCACCAAAATGGTCACCATCGTTACCCAAGCTGACGTCAATAAAGCCGCCGAAGGTCGCGAATCAGAAGACGCTTCTGATGGTAAAGAACGCCTGATGGATCAAATCAGCGATGATGAGATTGCGATTGAAGCTAGCTATGCTACGGAAGTTGGCGACCTCAAATCTTCGCCATCTGTCGGTAGCGAAGCCTCTGATGGTAAGGCTCACCTCTCGGCTGTTACTACTTATTCCATCTATGTTCTCAAGAAATCACAAGTCGAAGAATTCATCGATAAGAAAACTGAGCTCAGCGAAGATCAGCGCATTTATTCTATCGGCGAGCCATATTTCGAACGTTTTAATAATATCGACGAAGGTGCTCGCATGAAAACGACCATCAAAGTTGGCCCAACCGTGACTGAAGATAATCTTATGGAACGTGTCAAAGGCCACAAGATTGGCGAGGTTCAGTCTCTCCTCCGCTCGATTAACGGTGTCAGCTCGGTTGACATAAAGCCATCTTATTTCTGGGTGACTTCTGTGCCCAAAGACGATAAGAAAGTCAAAATCGACCTCACAGTGGAGGATGAAGAATGAAACTTATCGCCCTCGACGTAGGGACCAAGCGCATTGGAGTCGCTAAAGCCGACTCCAGTGTTCGCGTTGCCGTACCTTATAGCGCGGTTGAGGTTGATGGCACCGAATTTGAAAAAATCGGTTCACTTGCGCGTGCATGGGATATCAACTGTTTTGTTTTGGGCTTGCCTCGCAATAATCAGGGCGAAGAAACCAAACAAAGTGCTTACGTGCGTCAATTCGCCAAACAGCTCAAGCATGCCATACCCGAAGCCAAAATCTGCTTCCAAGATGAAAGCCTTACCTCTGTCGAAGCCGAGAAGCGTCTGGGGAATCGTAAAAAAGGCTACAAAAAAGGCGACATCGACTCTGAAGCCGCTGCTATCATTTTGCAAGATTTTCTAGAGGAACATATGGGAAAAGACAAGACCAAGCCCAAAGCCAAGACCAAAGCCGCCACCGCTTCTCGCAATAGCGTAAAGGGTGCCAAACCCCACAAACATCGTTTTTTGACGGCTGCGATCGTTATCATCTTGCTACTTTGCGCTGCAGGTGGTGGAGCCTATGCTTTTTATGAGTACAATTTACAACCAGTCGAGCCAGAGTTAGATTGTAATAGCAACAAATGCACAGAGGTAACGTTCACCGTTAGTCCTGGTTCAGGTGTCAGTGATGTGGCTACTAACCTCAAAAACGCTGGTCTGATTCGCAATGCACTTGTTTTTCAAGTATTTTATCGCCTAAATTACAACGGTGAGATCCTACAGACGGGAGATTTCGACCTCAATAAGTCAATGACTCCGAGCGACATTATTGCTACACTAATTGATGGAAACGACCAAGTTTTTCGCCTCACTTTGCTGCCAGGAGCTACTGTAAGCGATTTTAAGGACATCATGCTAGGATTGGGGTATGAGGAAGCTAAAATCGACGAAGCACTAGGTAAGGCTTATACGGGCGAATTTGACTGGATTTTTGAGGGTAAACCAGCCGAAGCCGGTCTCGAAGGCTATCTGTATGGCGAAACTTACGAGTTTTATGCCAGCGACCCTGTAGAGACGGTCATCGAACGTATGCTAACAGAATTTGCAAACGTCGTTGAGCAAAATGGTCTCAAGGAGAAATTCGTTGCGCAAGGGCTGAATTTGTATCAAGGGATTAGCCTCGCCTCTGTTGTCCAAAAAGAAGCCAATAACGCCACAGATTATGCCCGTGTTGCTCAAGTTTTTTATAATCGTATGCGCGAAGATATGAATTTAGGCAGCGATGTTACCGCGAAGTATGCCGCTGACCTCGTAGATCCCAATCGAGAAGTTTATACCGACAATACTGCGGTATTAGAGATCGATTCGCCTTACAATACCCGCAAAAACAAAGGTTTACCATATGGGCCAATTTGTAATCCTGGAATCGAAGCTTTAATTGCTACTGCTACCCCTGATGAAGAATATACAAACTACTTATTCTTCTTGACAGGAGATGATGGTTTGATGTATTATAGTGATACAGAGGAAGGGCATAGTAAGAATATTGAAGAACATTGTCAATCCCTCTGTAGTGTCGCCCTGTAATAGGGGTAGCAAGGTGATGCTCTGATTTGTTATGAGAAGGAAACGTAAAGAACACAAATTTGCCAAGTTTATGGGGAAATTCATACCCTATATGACGGCCTTTTTGATGATTTTGGGCATTGCGCAGATTGGTACCGAGACTAAGCTTAATGCCGCTAGCAGTTCTGTGGCGGCAGATAGCTATAATATCTCGACCGACCAGCTTTCAGAGCTATATGTAGTGGCTAGCCTATCAAATAGTTTTGATTTGGCCAGTATTGACACTGTAGCTGGCAGCTATGTGGTCGCATCAGCTATGAAAGAAATTAGTCAGAGTAGTGCTGAAGTTATCGAGAAGCCCAGTGCTGTCGCTGGTGATGGCATTACGCCAGGTGTCGAAGTTTATCCGGTCCCTGAAGGCATCAATATGGATACTATTGCCTGGCGGCGGGGCATTACAAATGACCAGATTCGTTGGTCAAATGGGCTGAAGACCACTGATCTTACGGTTGGCCAAGTACTCATGCTACCGCGTGTGCCAGGCATCGTATATACAGTAAAATCTGGTGATACCGCTGATAGTTTGGCTTCGAAATATAGTTCTTCGGCTGACCAAATCATCGCTGAGAATGATCTCGAGAGCTCCGATCTGCCAGTGGGCTGGCGCATTGTGTTACCAGGTGGAAGTTTGCCAAACACCGAGCGTCCAGAGTATGTCGCCCCAGTAGTCAATACAAACTACAATTATAGCTACACTTATAGTGGCTTCTCGTCGGCTCGTGAGAATATGGTCATAGTCGCACGCGGGGCTTACAATGGAATTTATGGTGATGTCAACGGCAGTGTCAGTCAAAACCCGATGACTCGTGGCCAATGTACTTGGTACGCTTGGTACTGGCGTGCTGCCAATGGCAATAAGTTGCCAGGCGGTGCGACACTAGGGAACGCTCGTAGCTGGGCTTATCAAGCCGCTGCACATGGGTTTGCAGTCGATAAGAATCCTCGTCCAGGCGATGTCTTCCAAACCACCGCTGGCTACTATGGTCACGTCGGTATCGTCCTTGCAGTTAATGGTGACGGTTCGCTCTTTGTCCGCGAGATGAACCTTGATAGTCGTGGTATCGGTACTTTGACCGAAGGCACGATTCCAGCCAGCGCCGTCGGAAGCTTTAACTATATTCACTAACGATGTTTGTTGATACTGCCAAAGTCAAACTCCAAGCCGGAAAAGGTGGAAATGGGGCAGTTTCGTTCCGTCATGAGATCTATATTCCCAAAGGCGGTCCAGATGGTGGTGATGGCGGTAGGGGTGGTGATATCATTTTTCGTGCCGATAAGGACACCAATACACTGATCGATTTTCGTTTTAATCCCGAGCTTAAGGCCGAAAACGGTAAAAACGGCTCCGGTCAGCGCGCTGCCGGCAGGAGCGGAAAAGATCTGGTTGTCGAAGTGCCGATTGGCACTGTCGTGCGCCGTGATGGCGTAGTAATTGCTGATCTTGTAGAGGATGATCAAGAAATAGTTATTGCCAAAGGCGGCGATGGTGGGTTTGGCAATGCACACTTCAAATCTTCCACGCGCCAGACCCCGATGGTAGCTGAAGTGGGCGAGCCAGGTGAAGAGTTTGAAGCAGCATTAGAGCTAAAGCTGTTAGCCGATATCGGCCTGGTGGGTTTACCAAACGCCGGTAAATCGACTTTCTTGTCCGTCGTAAGCAATGCTACACCGGAGATCGCCAATTATCCTTTTACGACTCTTACGCCACAGCTCGGCGTAGCGACGATTGACGATCAGGATTTATTGATTGCTGATATTCCAGGCCTCATTGAGGGCGCCGCTGATGGCAAAGGATTGGGGCACGACTTTTTGCGTCACGTCGATCGCACGGCTGTCCTACTCCATCTAGTCGATATTTATAATGATGACACCGGCAAAACTTATCGTACTATTCGTGGGGAATTGGAGCGTTATGGTGAGTTACGTAATCGCCCGGAAATTGTCGCCCTGACGAAGTGCGAAGGCGTCGATGACGACATTATCGAAATGCAAAAGCAGAGTATTCTCAAGGTAAATCCCAACGCAAAAGTTTTTGCAATTTCGTCAAGGAGTGGTAGTGGTGTCAAGGAATTATTGCGTGAACTGGCAAAGCTGAAGCAGAAAAGTGCGAGCGAACTTGCTGATGATTTGACTATTCCCAAGAGGGTGCGGAGCAAAACTCTGGCGGATGGCGGTTCTACTCTGCAGAGATACGGAGCTACGGCGAGTACGAGCGCGCCAGCCCTGCAACGGCAGGCGCTGGCGACGCGCTCTGCAGAGGAGACGCCGTCATCCGCTACAGATTTGCCTGTCATTCAGCTTGGCCCCGAACACCTCAGTAAAGCCTGGAAAGTCGAAAAAGTTACAGATGGCGACGAGTCTAAATTCGTCGTCACGGGACAAAAGATCGAGAAGTTCGCCCGCCGCACCGATCTTGATAATTATGCGTCGGTCAACCGCTTACGCGATATTATGAAAAAAATGGGTATCCGCGCCGAACTTACAACGCAGGGTGCCGAGCCAGATTCGATTATTGAGATTGCCGGCAAGCAGTTCACGCTTGTCGAAGATTATTAGAGCCTGCATAATAGTTGCAAAATAGCCAAGAACCATAAAAAATATTGACTTTTTTGATAAAGTGTGATACAATTAAAATAGAAGCGTAAACGAGCGCTAGAACATTGAGAATTTGGCAGATAATGTTTCTAGTGCTTTCTGATTTTTTAGGGATGGAGGAAGAATGATGAAAAGAATGAAGAAAGTTGGAGTGTTTATCTTGGCGGTAGCGTATGTGGTCGGATCGTGCCTTTGTTTCCTGGTGGGGGTAGCTCTGTCTGCGGGGCATGTAGATGCCGAGCCGTCAATAGCTAGACCAGATGAAATAAAGTATTATGATCCGAAGGTCGGGTTTGAGGAAGCCAATGAAGATACGTCATTGGATGACATAGAATATGAAATGACGTTTTTGCAATACGACAATCATTATAAAACCGCCAAGCCGATTGAGAATCTAAATCATGAGGTAACTAATGATGAAGAATTTTATAAGGTAGCTCTGCGAGTAAAAAACAATACGGCAGAGGAATTGTCTGGAGCGAGATTTTTTATAAAGTTGCCAGATTCAATTGGGGAGCAAGCGGTAGTCGGTGACGAGATAACAGTAACTGCGCAACTAGAATATGACGGTGCGGTGGCGCAAAGGCAGCTTAATCTGGCAGATAAGGATTCTCCCATTGCGGTTTGTTTCCCTAGTGGGTCGGCTGGCTACATTTGGAAAAATAATGTCGAAGGAGAGGCGCTGCCAGCATATGAGGATATAGGAAGATCGCTCCTTGACTATTGGCAGGATGAAGGCTTTGAGTTGAATGTGCCTGCTGGCGAAGAATGGCAACTGTATGTTTCGGTATATGCAGAGGTGGTTACTGATTTTCAAGTTAAAACCAGGATAACATCTATGGATGGTGAGTATTCTGGGAGAGAGCTGAGTATAGCCACAGTTTTTGGAATGAAAAAACGATTCCATGTCGTAACAGAAATTGCTAATCCGACCAACATCGAACAACCGACTGAGATTCAGACGTACTTTGATACTGGGATTAATTTGGTATCAGGAAGTGCGAGACTCAATGGTGAGCAGATTAGCAACTTTGTGGTACAGAAAGATCGGCACTATACGAGTTCTGGAACGGTGGACTTGGGCGTCAATATGCCTCATAAGATTATGACATTGGAATATGATATCGATGTGGAGCCCGAGCTGAAGAGTAAGAACGCTAGAGCAGTATATGTCTGGAGCTTGGTTGACGTCGGTGCGATGAGTGTCTCAACGGTAGTTGGGTGCCGCGTATTTAATGCTACCATCGCTGTGGCTTTAATGATGCCAGCAGCTATAAATGCCATAATCGCTATGGTGTTTAGCATCTATATTGTTAAACGAGCTCGGCATAAACACGTGGAGTGATTTATGGAAGGTGCAGAGAAGTCTCTGCGCCTTTTCTATTTCTTATAAATCCTCTTGACGCCCCCAAACATATGCGCTATCATAAACATAAGCTGGTACGCTTCACAAGGGGTTCCACTGATACGTTTAGTGGAGTGTGGAGACTTTAACAAAAACAAAAACAGCGGATTAAAACAAACCAATGTGCCCCAATGGGTGGGCGCGGATCAGCGAAAACTGGCTCGAAAGGGCCAGTTTTGACGTCTCTGAAATCTAGTAATCGTATTCTCGCGCTTCGGCGTTGCCGTATTCGACACTCCACCAATCCGTATCGTCATCATAACCAACTATATTATGATGTAAGCCGCGCGCAATTTGGCCATGCGCCACGATCAAGATCGTCTCATCGTCATCATGTCGAGTCTTTATTTCATCTAGAAACGCTTTTGTTCGCAAAAGCACGTTGCACACCGGCTCGAGGTTATTCTTGGCAGTATTGAGACGCAAATCACCAATATCTTCACCTACGGTTTCCGTCCAGCTTTCAACAACTTCGCCCTCATAGTCACCAAATGAACGCTCCATGAGCCTATCATCAAACACAATTTCGCAGCCACCATGCACAGCAATTTCGGCTGTCTTCGCTGCACGCTTGAGCGGTGAAGCATAACAAAGGTCAAATTTGATGTCCTTAATCTTTTCTTGCAAAGACATGGCTTGCTGAATTCCGGTATCATTCAACGGAATATCGGTCGAACCTTGCGCTTTGTGAGCAATATTCCAATCAGTCTGACCATGACGAGCAATATAAATTTTCATAGGATTGCCCCTCTCGCGCTTAATTCTTGCCAGTTTTGGTAATTGACCAAAACTAAAGGTACCTTTAGTTGCTGCATATCAACTCCAATTATTTTTCTTATTATAACATATTATCGGCCTGTGATATAATAAAGAGGTCTATACTTATATCATTAAATAAAGCATCTCGGTGCCATGTCGCTTTTTCTAGCGGACGATTGCCGTATCAAAGCGGCACCGCTAGCAGACGGCAATAGCCGAGTTGTGATATAGGTATAGACACCCTTGCGGTGTCGCTTTTGTTTGGCATCGTTTAATAATCAAAGGAGATGCCAAAATGGAAATAGATTTTATCTACATCCTTTCTCAAGTTTTTACGATTTTAATGTATGCGTTACTCGCTTGGACTTACTTTCTCAAAGACAAACGCAAAATCGTCATCGTCAGTGCTTTATCGCTCGTCGCCAACATCATTGCCTATGTCTTGCTCGGCGCTTGGACTGGACTAGCAATGTGTATCGTAGCAATGCTACGCAATTTTTATATTCTTTGGGAAGAAAAACGATATGGTAAACGCGAAAAACTAGAAAAGCGTGATTACATTTTTCTTGCTGTTGTCTATCTCGGTATTATTCTCGCCACCATCCCAACTTATGAAGGCTTTTTGAGTTTATTATCAGTCTTTGCGACTTCAGTTTATACTTATTCAATTTGGCAGAAAAGCACCAGAGTTTATAAATTTTGTGGGATCCCGGTCGGTATCCTTTGGATTGCCTACAATGCTTATGTAAAATCAGCCTTTGGCGTAATCTTGGAGGCGATTCTACTTATAGCGTCTATTATCGGCTATGTGGCCGAAATAAAACCCGCCAAAGCAACAACTAGAAGTTGATTAATTGCTATTAAGCGAAGAGCTCTCTAATGATAAGCCCCACTTGGACGCGGTTTCTACTATAACTCTACCCTCTATCCTCCTACTACCTATACTCTAACTAGCTAGGCAGCGGAGGGAGCGTCCAAAGTATTGAGTACCATAAGACGTGAATGCCGGATTAACAGTAGCAGCATTAAAATATAACCTGTAGGCATAAAAAGCAGGAGTATATGCCATAGAGGACAAATAATACCCTTCTTGACCAGAGCTAACGTATTTCTTCCAACTTGTGCTTATATACCCGCTGCGCACAAGAGTAATGAATCCAGCACTAGCCCTCTTTACTTTGTGCGCAGCGGACGAGTTAAAATTGATTTTGGTAGATTAGGACGATTTGGCGAATCTGGCTACTATTGGTCGTCTTGGCCTTATGTCGGTGGTGGCGATGCTTACTACTTGAGTTTCAATTCTAATTATGTGGACCCTTCAGATTATGGATATCCGTCAGGCGACGGCTCTCGTTACTACGGCTTCCCCCTCCGCTGCCTAGCTAGTTAGAGTATAGGTAGTAGGAGGCAATTGTCACACTGGCAACACTTTGACTTTATGCATAATCTGTGTCAAAATAGAAACCATGCAACCTTTAATCAGCTTTACAATTATTACACTTTTCCCAGAGGCACTTCAACCTTATCTTGATAGTTCTATGCTTTATAAGGCGCAGGATCGGGGTATTATTTCCGTTGAATATGTTAATTTGCGTGATTTTGGGCTCGGACCACATAAATCCGTTGACGATACGCCTTATGGCGGTGGCGACGGCATGCTACTTCGGCCAGAGCCAGTTTTCGCCGCTATCGAAAGCGTCAAGGCTCGACACCCAGAAACTGAAGTCGTCATTCCAACTCCTGTCGGTATGACCTGGAATCAAGATTTAGCTCGCCAATTTTCTGACACTACTACCGGACCGAAGCATTATACCATCCTTTGTCCACATTACGAAGGCTACGATGAGCGCATCATGACCATCATAGATCATCCGATTTCGCTCGGGCACTACATCCTCACTGGCGGGGAATTACCTGCTCTTATTATAGTCGACTCGGTTACACGCCTTTTGCCGGGTGTTTTGGGCGGCGAAACTTCAGCCGCAATTGAAAGTTTCTCTGACGGCGATAATCTCGAATTTCCCCAATATACCAAGCCCGCCGAATTTCGCGGTCTGAAAGTTCCAGATATTCTTCTTTCTGGCCATCATGCCAAAATTGCTGCCTGGCGCGCCGAACAGAGTCGCCAACGTTCTCAAAACCATTAATTTCCCCAGTAGTCTATTGCATTTGCCTAAATATTGACTTTTATGATGAAGTGTGCTATAATGAAAGCAAGGGCTGTTTTTTTTGCCTGAAACCATGAAGTAACACGCACCTTTAACTATTTTAATCCTATAAGAAAGGGAGGGTTTCTTATGAACAGAGATGCTTTACAGAAGTTCATCGGACGGCTAGATTTGCGTCATATTGCATTAGCGGCAATCTTTGGCGGCGCCAATGAGACTCCACTGGACGAAGTTCGAGAGCAGAATTTTGCTAACTGGCACGATTTGCAGTTGTTTCTTGAGCGCCCCGACATTCTCACCGAGTCTGTTTATGAAGGCACTGGTAACGGTATGGTCATATTCCCACACCTCGATGGCGGCGATGGCGCCATTGACTACATTGGGCGACAGACTTCAAAATACCATGTCGAGACAATTAGCCAGCACTCGCTACTTACGACCGAAAACCTCATAAGCGAAGGTTTAGCAGAGAATCTTGCTGTACCTTTGGGGCTGCTGCATGATGTCGGTAAGAAATACACTGGAGCTATCAATAAACATGGCGAAATGACTTTTTATGGGCACGCAGAACTGTCAGCATATATTGCAGCGAGATGGCTTTGGCGCTTTGCCTATGGAAATAAGCAAAAAGACGCCAAAATGAAGGGTTATCGTTTCAAAGAATGTCTTTGGCAGATTGTTGCCGCAATTTACGGCCACATGAAGTTCAAAACAGAAGATTGGAAACATAATCCGAATAGGGAACGAGCGTTTCGTGCCGAGTTGGGGCAGTTTTACTATGATACCGCTACTAGTCGGTATGCTAGCTCCAAAATTGACCCCGATCCAGCCGCTGCCGTGCATCGCTACTACGGATACGATGTTGTCTGTTTTGTCGGGTATGTTATCGAGTTGATCGAGCTGCTTGATGCTGCCGATATCGGCTGTGCTACAGGCGAAGAAGTCAATTTGCGCTTGGAGGATATGCTGTTTTGCAGCGGCAGGATAGAGATGTACTGGTAAGATTACCAGTGTTTAGTTCTCAAACTAAACAGATTTTGTTACTGAATCGAACCTTCATGCAATGAAATGCTCCTCGTCACCATGAGAGGGGCATTTTTTACGGAAGTGGTATAATATGAAACATGGATTTATTAGCACCGATAGAGGAGGTCAAAGGTGTCGGACCCAAGACTGCCGAGCTACTACGCCGTGTCAATATCTGTACAGTCGGTGATCTGGTTTATTGTCTGCCTCGTCTCTACGAAAACTATCAAACCACAGTCAATATCGAGGATTTGCGGCCCGGCAAAGTCATCATACGGGGCAAAATCAGCGATTTGCGCGTCGTGCGTACAAACCGACGCCGCCTCACCATGACGCAGGGTGTAATTCGTGACAATACCGGTGCTATCCGTACGATCTGGTTCAATCAGCCGTATCGCGCCAAGCAATTTGATGAGAAACGTGAATATTATTTCACCGGCAAATACGAACTCAAAAATGGCCGCTATCAGCTCACATCTCCCGCTGCGACCCTAGTCCAAGACGTCGCATCTACTGCCATGTCAGGATTCCAACCGATTTATTCCGCCAAAAGCGCCATCAAACCTCAAATGTTTCACAAATTACTAGATGGCCTGCGCCCAGAATTTGCCAATATACCAGATTTATTACCTTTTACAAAAGGAAAACCAGATTTTGTCAAAGAAGGCGCGCGTGCAGAGGCGCTTTATAATTCGCATTTCCCCGAAAACCCCGAAGAAGCAGAGTCGGCGCGTGAATATTTGGCCTATGAGGAGCTCTTTGAGCTGATTTTGGCCGCCAAGCTAAATAAACAGGAAAATCAGCGTCTGAAGTCCATTCCGCTGCCATTTGTGGCCGAATTTACACAAAATCTAGTCAAAAACCTCCCTTTTCGCCTCACTGGCGCACAGCGTCGCGCGACATGGGAAATTTTGCAAAATTTAGAGCAGAATACCCCTATGAACCGTCTTTTGCAGGGTGATGTCGGTTCAGGGAAAACTATCGTGGCTGCCCTAGCTGCCGCTCAGGCCGCCCAAAATGGCCATCAGACGGCTCTCCTCGCTCCAACCGCTATTCTTGCCACCCAACATTTTGAGGACCTTGAGAAGCTATTTAGACGCCTCAAAAGGGCACTTCCGGCGGGGAAATTCCATCTGCCGCGTATCGCACTGCTGACTGGTGCTACTAGAGGTAAGCGCCAACTCAAAGAGGCGATTAAGCAGGGAAAAATCGACTTTGTTATCGGTACGCATGCTTTGATTACAGATGATACGCACTTTTGCTCTCTAGCTTTCTGTATTATTGACGAACAACACCGTTTTGGGGTCGGCCAGAGACAGAAATTACTCCTCAAATCACCCCCAGATACCGCTCCCCACCTCTTGTCAATGACTGCTACGCCCATCCCGCGTTCACTGCAACTTACGGTTTTTGGCGATCTCGATGTCTCCATCTTAAACGAGCTTCCTCCCGGTCGCCAACCTATTACCACCAAGATTCTCCCCGAAATTCACCAAAAAGCCGACCTTTACCCCCAAATGCGCGAAATTTTGGCCAAAAACCAACAGATTTACTGGATTTGTCAAGTAATTGAGGAAAAGAATGCCAATACGGCTACCCCTGTCAAGATTCAAGCCAAAAAACTCCAAGAAATCTTCCCTCAAGCCAAAGTTGGCATCTTGCATGGCAAAATGAAGCCCGACGAAAAAGATGCCATCATGGAGGCATTTGCTCAAAACAAAATCCAAATCCTCGTTTCGACCACAGTGGTCGAAGTTGGTGTCAATGTACCAAATGCTAATATGATTATCATCCAAGATTCGGAAAATTACGGTCTTGCCCAGCTTCATCAATTGCGTGGCCGAGTTGGACGTGGTGATCAACCTGCGAGCTGTTTCCTCCTTACTACGGGTGAAGGGCGGCCATCAAAACGCCTCCGCGAGATGGAAAAATCTACCGATGGTTTTCACCTCGCCGAAGTTGACTTACAAATTCGTGGTCCAGGCGAAATCTATGGTGCAATGCAGCACGGCGAGCTTAATCTTCAAATCGCCAATCTTTCCGATACTGCACTTATTAGCCAAGCTGGAAACCACGCAGAGACGTTTATACGGGGGGAGAACCATCTCGAGGACTATCCTGAACTCGCGGCTCGAATCAAAAAATACCAACAAATCACCACGCTAAATTAGTGTATAATAGATACAGTTTATGTATTCTACTACTACATTGGCCAAAAACCCGAAATTTACGGGCAAATATATGGGGACGCACCAGCAGCTTGATCAAGTAGCGCGCAAAATTCTCGCGCGCCATCTCCCGCACGGCAAATATTTCCCGTCTGCTCGCGAGATTATTTATTTTGAAGGCGCACGCGGTCCAGACGGCTTGAAGCGCAAGAGCCCTGATGACGACGACCCTTCGCATATGTTTGATGATGAACATGCTGATGGCTTGGTAGAGCAAATTATGGATCATCATTATAACCTCGTCCAAGCATTAAAAAAAGGCGATAAAGTCCGTGCCGCTTTTGAGGCAGCTTGGATGGCGCACAAAGTTACCGATGGGCTGACGCCGGCACACCATTTCCCGCTTTCGGAGGCCAAAGAAGAACTAATGTCAAATAAAGAATTTGTCAAAATCTTTGGTGAGCCTATCAAAGGCATTATGCATGGCAAGAGTACCATCGAAACCGCCCGTAACAACTGGCTTTATTGGGGGGTGGGCGGCTACATGACCAAGCATGTCGGTTATGAATATGGCGTCATGGTCATCGCAGCGGCGTTGCCTCAAAAAGCCTTCAAACCCCGCATGGGGCGTTCCGAATTCAGACATGTTGATGCGAAAAAGACCTTCTATGAGACTTTATCGCGCATTGATGTCGCCGGAATGTATAAGAGATTCTGTCAAGATGGTTGGACAGTCGAGCTAGCGCGTGAAACGAAGAATATACTTCTGCCAGAAATCGTTCGTACGATCGCCTTGATGTGGTATTCCGCCGCCGAAGAAGCCTATCATTTACATCCAATAAGAAAGAAAAATCATGAACAGCAAAAACACTAATCTCCGTATATTATCTGGAAAACTAAAAGGGAAACAGCTACACTCGCCACATTCTGAATTAACGCATCCGATGGGTGCTCGAGAAAAACTAGCTCTATTCAATATGTTGCAGCCGTATCTATCCGGAGCACGCGTGCTTGACGCTTATGCTGGCTCTGGCGCACTCGGTATTGAGGCGGTCAGTCTAGGGGCTAGTAGTGCGGTTTTTGTTGAACGTTCACACAAAATTGCTGCCGTTTTGCGCGAAAACCTCCAAAATACCGCAATTACTGCTGAAGTTTTTGCCGAGCCGGTCGCAAAATTTGTTCTGCGCCCTGAATTTCAGGAATATTTTGATCTCATTATTGCCGATCCTCCGTATGATAAATTCGTGGTCGAAGAAGTATTTCAGCTGAAAAAGATATTAGCAAGCGACGGCATATTGGCGTTATCTTTTCCAGCACATAGCGAATTACCGGTATTTTCTAGTCTAAAGTTGCTGAAATCTAGGCAGTACGCCGCTGCCGGAATCGCTCTATACCAAAAACTGTCTTCCAACCAAAACACCAGCCCCTAAAGCTGGTGTTTACTTTTTCAAAAGCTTCCACTTACCCCCAACTTATCTCGGATACAAACTTGGTTTTATCCGGTGGAGCATTGCTCCACCG
>CAPKVJ010000008.1 GCA_948648655.1 uncultured Candidatus Saccharibacteria bacterium
CCAACGACCTTTTGGTTATGAGCCAAACGAGCTACCAGGCTGCTCTATCCCGCGATATCGCTAATAGCTCTTTCTGAATTATATAGCAACTCAACAAGAATTACAAGGACTTTTTTATGATTTTTGTAATTTATGAGGTGTTTTTTCTGAATTTAGATGAGCCCAGAGATAAAACAACGGTGGCAAAAGGTAAATATGGAGCGCATTGGGTAAGCCAGAAAAGAACTGAAGCGTGATAAAATACGCTGCTAGGAGACCGACAAGTAGAGGTAGGATTGGGCTATGCCAGAATCCCGAACGAGGCGAGAAAAGGACAAAAAGAGCTATTCCTAGCAAAATTACCCCGATAATACCGAGTTCGAGAAGGAGGCTGAAGACCTCGTTTTGGACGATTTCTTTGGGTGATGCCACGTCGGCTGGGGCATAAGCGTGCATGGCAACACCGGCGGCTCCGAGACCGACGCCAAAAATAATTCGATAGGGTGATGCAATCCAAGTATGAAAGGCAGCTTCATTAAGACTCAAACGTACATTAGTTGATTCGACGACATAACCTTCAAATATGGCAGATTCGGTGTCTGGTGCTGGCGTAGCAATCGTGGAGTCGGGAACTGTGGACTCTAATTCCGTCGTTTCCGTTTTATCAGAGGCAAGATCACGCAAGTCAATGCGGCCAAGTGAAAGCTGATGGATGGATTTGGTAATACCAGAAAGAAATGTCTCATCAGTAGGGCCGACGGCCGAAAAAATACCTTGCGCCATGAGAGTACAGCCGAAAGTTAGAATAGGGATAATAACAAGCAATCGCCATGAGGCTTGACGATAGAAAGTAAAAATAACGAGGATGATAATTGCAATAGCATAGGCATAAATAGCACCACGAGAAAAAGTAAGGAAGAGAGTTGCCGAGAGAATAACAGCTAGTAGGGTAAGCAATCGAAATTCTCGCTTCCCCATTTTGGCGTGATGGAATGAGAGAAAATAAAGTGCCGCCAGCGTCGGAGCGAGAAGAAGGTTACCCATAAATTGCGGCTCGATGGCAAATCCAGAAGGATGCGGAAAGCCAAAAGAATGATAGGTACAGCCTATACAGAGAAGCGTATCAGAACGACTAGCACCAAAAAGGTCGAGGAGCGACTGCAACCAACAGATTATACAGATGATAAAACTGGAAGCAAAGAAAATAATGGCGAGACTATGCGTAAAAGATTTGGGTGGGTGAAGTAACGGTGTCAAATAAAGGATAGCGAATATTGATAAAAATAATAGCCAAATAATACCAGCGGTAAGGAGTGCACGGAGAGGGTTGGCGGACCAGAAAATAGAGAGAGTGGCAAAAAATGGAAAAAGTGAGGTAAGGAAGATTTTACGATCAGATATTCCGGGAAAATTAAAACCGAGTGCGGTGGATTTGTACTTTTTGGAGGGTAATTTTGGCTTGCGCCAATGCAAACTAATGAGGTTTAGAAAAGCGCAGATACTAAATACTACCAACCAGATGAGCGGCAAAGAAAGTTCAAAATTCATGGAAGAATTTTGTCCGAGCTTGATAATAGGGTGGTAAGAAAAGAATAAGATAGCGGGCAAAATGCAAAGGAGGCCAAAGTATGTTTTGCGTAGGAAATTAGGCATTTAGCAATTCCTTAACGAGACGCTTGATCTTGGTCTGGAAGTGATTAGGGGCGAACTTTTGCGCAGAAGCGGTAACCTCTGGTCGTTTGTAATCTTTGGGACGGAATTTTTTAAGTGCGGTGGCTAATGAAGAGGCGGTTTGCTCGGGGAAAAACATGCCATTCTTCTCTGGAATGACAAAATCGCGACTACCACCCTCGTCATAAGCGATAACTGGGCATCCGGCAGCAAGAGCTTCGACGGCGGCAATCCCAAATGGCTCGACGCTGGGAAAAATATAAGCGTTAGCGGCTTGCAAATATTTTGATAGTTCTTCTGCACCCAGCCAAGAAATGAACGTAACTAAATCAGACCCGGCGGCAAGTTTTTCTAAATTGGTATGCTCTGGGCCATCGCCGATAACTAATAAGGGCTTCTTGGCCTTTATACAGGCGGCAATGGCAAGGTCGACTCGTTTCCAAGTTACCTGTCGGCAAGAGATTACGAAATAGGGATCGCTTGTTTCCCTAGTAGGAGTTTTTGTGGTTTTTTTGGGCATGAATTTGGCTACATCGACAGCTGGATAAACTATCTGTGCGTCGCGATGATAATATTTTTTAATCTGTTTGGCAGCATAGCTAGAAATCGTGACGAATTGATCTGGACGCTGGGCGGCACGATAATCAAGTCGGCGTAGGGGCTTGACGAGAAGCTTGAAAAAGAAGCGCACGAACGGGTCGAGGATGCCAAAACCAGGATTCTTAATGTATTTATCGTACATTTGCCAATAATATTGCGTCGGAACATGGCAATAACAGAGGTGTTTACGGGCTTTGACACTCTTGGCTTCAGCACCGGTAACGGAAATTACGAGATCATACTCGGTCAAATCTAGGTGAGAAAAATAAAGTTGTCGCAAGGGACCGAGTATGCGACGGAAACTAGCTGGGAGAAATTGCAGCCAACCAGTCTTTACGGTAGCATCTTGAAACCAGGTGATTTTTTTGGGGCGATATTGAGAGGTGTAAATTGGTGCATTGGGATACATGCGATGCAGCTCAAGGAGGACTTTTTCGGCACCACCAGGCGTGGTTAACCAATCACAGACGAGAGCGATATGTCTTCCAGCCATTATTTGGCACCTCTACGGAATAATACGGCGGCGATAGTGCGAAACATAATACGAAAATCCAAAGCGAGTGACCAATTCTGGATGTAGTAGATATCAAGCGCACGACGTTCTTCAAAGGAAATATCACGGCGACCAGAGACTTGAGCTAGACCAGTGAGACCGGATTTAACTGATAGGAGCATAGAACGATCGCCATAATGGCGAAGTTCACCTGGTACGAGAGCTCGGGGCCCAACAAGCGAAATATCACCTCTCACGACATTGAAAAGTTGCGGCAGTTCATCGAGTGAAGTGGCACGGAGAAAGTGGCCGAGTCTGGTAATGCGCGGATCGTTTTCGATTTTGTCGCCGTTTTTGCGATATTTTTTGATGAGATTTGGCTTGCCCATTTTGATGAAAGCATCTTCGGGAGACATACCACTGTATTCGGGTTTCATCGAACGGAATTTATAAATCTTAACACGCTGATTATAGCGGGAAAGGCGGGTGTCAGCATAAATTGCGGGAGCTTTGGGGTCGGTGATTTTTTGTGCAATCCAGATAATCATCATAGGGATTGCGGCAAGAATTAAGCCAATAGACCCAATAACGATATCACAGAGACGCTTGGCGAATTTCGCACCACCTACAAGTGGCGTGATGCGAACTAGAATCGCAGGAGTGTCGCCAATGAGCTCTAATTCTCCCATTTGCGACGTGAGCATGTCGGATGATGGGACAAAATAATATGAAAGATGACGATTAATCGCTTGCCGATAAACGTAATCGGTATTGCGGTCGTCAGTTTGGAAGATAACGTCAGGCTTGGAACGTCGCAGAGCTTCCTTGAGAGATGAATACTGGCGACGACGAAGGTCTTTGGGGATATATTTTGCGCTCGCCACGACACCAACGAGAGAAAATCCGCATTCGGGGTAAGCGGAAATATAATTGGTGAGATATTCTGTGTTTTTGGTGCTGCCAACAATAATTGCTCGGAGTGTAGCCTTGCGACTTTTGAGAATCTGTGAACGTATTAGGCGAATAAGACCACGAAAAATACAGAGTGATACAAAGCAAGTGACAATAGAATAAAGTGCCATGACGCGTACTGGAAAGAGGTCAACGTTAAAGAAATAATCGTAACTAATAATTGCCATGACGCCAACGATGGAGGCAAGAAAAAGACGGCCGATTTCGGACCATCGACCGTGATTTAAGAAAATAGTTTTTTTATATAGACCGAAAGCTGCAAGCACGACGATGTAAATCGGTAAAAGTAGAAGGATTGAAAAAACAAATTGGGTCGGTTCGGACTCAAAGTAAAATGGACGCTGGTCAAGATGAGTGCGCATCAGATAAGCAACTAGGAATGACAACAAAATTGAACAGGCATCACCAAAAACCAGAAAAACGTGAAAAATCAGACCAGGATCCTTTTTCATATATATATTATAACATACAAGTGGCTGGGGTGGCAAAAACGGTCCAAACATGATAGAATAGGATGAAATAAGTGGAGTAGAATATGGCAAAAGAGAAAATTTTATTGACTGGTGGGACAGGCTATATTGGGTCACATACAGCGGTTGAATTGATTCAGGCGGGATATGATGTTGAAATTTTAGATAATTTGTATAATAGTAAAGCTTCAGTATTAGATCAAATTGAAGCGATCACTGGGGTGAAGCCGAAGTTTTATGATGTTGATCTGCGTGATGCCGAAATGTTGGATGAGGTTTTTGCGAAAAATGATTTTTCGACGGTAATTCACTTTGCAGGATTGAAGGCAGTAGGCGAGAGTGTAGAAAAACCTTTGACTTATTATGAAAATAATATTGGTGGCACGATAAATTTGCTTGAGTGCATGGAAGCTCATAGCGTAAACCGCATTATTTTTTCATCTTCAGCAACAGTATATGGCGATCAGACATCGCCGCTGGATGAGACGATGTCGACTGGAAATGGAATTACTAATCCTTATGGTCGGACGAAATTTATGATTGAAGAAATCCTCAAGGATGTTTGCGTGGCTAATCCGAAGTTTTCGGCGACAATCTTGAGATATTTCAATCCTGTTGGGGCACACCCGTCTGGTTTAATCGGGGAGGACCCAAATGGGCGACCAAATAATTTGATGCCGATTATTATGAGGGTAGCACAAGGTAAAATTCCGGAATTGTCAATTTATGGGAATGATTATAACACTCCAGATGGGACTTGCAGGCGAGATTATATCCATGTGGTGGATCTGGCAAAAGGACATGTTGCCGCGCTAAAACATATGGATGGCGATGCAAAAGTACAAGTTTATAATTTAGGAACTGGTAAGCCCACGTCAGTACTTGAGATGGTAAAAGCGTTTTCGAAGGCTTCTGGTAAACCATTGCCACATAAGATTGTCGGCCGAAGAGCTGGTGACCTTGCGGAAATTTATACTAATCCGAAAAAAGCGGAGACAGAGCTAGAATGGCGAGCGGAGCTGGGCATTGAGGATATGATGAATGATACGTTGAGGTATTTGGAACATCAGAATGACTAAAAGTAAACCGTTAGTTTCAGTTATTATTCCGGTCTGGAACACTGGCAAGAGCGTAAAGAGCCTGTTGCAGGAGCTATTTGACCAGATTTATCGTAATCTTGAGATTATTGCAATTGATGATGGGTCAAGCGATGATTCCCTGCAGATATTGCAAAGTTTGGCAAAAGTTGATTCACGGTTAAAGGTCATTCATCAAAAAAACGCCGGAGTAAGTGTAGCGCGCAATGCGGGGATTGATGTGGCGCAGGGTAAATATATCACCTTTATTGATTCGGACGATAACATAGCGGCGAACTTCGTTGAGGTACTAGTGGGGGCGATGGAGGAAAATCCGGCGGCAGTGCTTGCTTTGACCGGAAAAAGATATAACAAACTTCATGAAGGAAAGATAGTCGATGATTATGTGGCGAAGCGACGTCCAAGACGCAGAGGGGAGAAATTATCACATTATGTGATTTATCTAATGATTCTGGATGGGCGAATGTATAGTATGACGAGTAGAATCTTTTTGAATGATACTATCCAAAAATATCACATACGTCTCGAAAAAGGTCGGGATTTTGCCGAAGATACGAAGTTCACGATTGATTATCTCATGGCAAAAGATGGTGAAATCATCTTCATTCCTCAATCGTTTTATATTTATAATTTTGGTACCGAGACGAGTATTGTACAGAAGTCGTCGCTGGACTGGAATAATTGGGAACAAAGTTATAAAGATCTAGAGGAGTGGGCGCGGAGTGAGGGCGGTGGAAAAATTAGCTTGAGTACACGCGTGCTGCTAGGGTTAGTACGATTACGATGGCATGTATCGCACTATAAAGCTAAAAAACGTGCGCGTTAGCTCCAGAGCTGTTCATAAGCACTTGCGACTTTTTCTGGGCTACCTTCGCAGGCGATCTTGCCTTTTTCGATCATGATGGCTCGGTCGCAGAATTTCTTAACGTTTGCCATTGAGTGTGTCACCAGGATAACTGTTTGCTTGCCATGTAAAGAATCGAAGTAGTCGTTGCATTTTTTCTGAAATTCAGCGTCGCCAACTGCTAAAACTTCGTCAAGAATGAGAATGTCTCCCTTCGCGCGAATAGCGATCGAGAAAGCAAGACGGACTTGCATGCCAGAGGAATAGTTTTTGAGTTTTTGGTCCATAAAATCACCGAGCTCGGCAAATTTTACAATATCGTCATACATTGCGTCAATTTCAGCATTACTAAACCCTAGAATTGCACCGTTCAGATAAACATTTTCACGGCCAGAAAGTTCCATATTAAACCCGACGCCTAGCTCAATAAATGGGATTAAGCTACCATTCACGATAATTTCGCCCGCACTGGGATAGTAAATCCCAGCAAGTAGCTTGAGGAGGGTGGATTTGCCAGAGCCATTACGACCGACAATGCCGACGAACTCGCCTTTTTTGATTTCAAGGTCTATATTATCGAGGACCTGCTGATCTCGATAGCCCTTAATGCCGCGTAACCGATTGAATAATGCCTGCTTAAGACCCCAAGAACGTTCGGTCGGAAGACGAAAGCTCTTGGAAAGTCCATGCGCGCTAATCGCTATTTCGTTATTATCGTCATGCGCTTCAACACGCGTACCAATTGTACGTTGATTTGATTTTGACATTTAGATTTCCTCCGCAAAGAAACGTGAACGCTTCCGGAACACTAGAGCTCCGATAACAAAGATGATAAATACTAGTCCAATTGCAAAAAGTTCGGCCCAGCCGTTCATAAAGCTGATAGTGGTTGTAGTTGCTGGGGTAATTAGGCTCCAGCGGATATCCTGTACTACTTGCGCAATCGGATTGAGCAGGATTATTTTTGCTGCCCAGACGCTAGTTTCGGCGACCATAGTAATGGGATAGATAATTGGTACTGCATAAAAGAGTGCTTGGATAATGACATCCCAGATAGAACCGATATCGCGATATTTGACGTTGATCGAGCCAAGCAAGAAGGCAATTCCTAGTGCCAATAGATAAAGCTCAGCGACCAAAGGCACGACTAGTAGCCAAGTCCAACTCGGAGTCACGCCATTGATAAGTGCAAAAATTACGATAACAACAAGATTAATCAGAAGGTTGATGACAGCGGTTAGGGTCGTCGATACCGTTACGATATATTTGGGGAAACTAATCTTGCGAATTAGATCTCCGCGCCCGACCATAGCTTGAATTCCCTGCTGGCTACACTCGGTGAAAAAGCTCCAAAGTACAGTACCGGTTAAAAGATAGACGGGGTAATGCGGAATGTCACCACCAAAGCGAAGTAATTTCGCAAAAACTATATAGAGGATTGCGAACATCATCAATGGGCGTAGCAATGCCCATAAGTAGCCCAATACAGAACCTTGATAGCGCAGCTTGAAATCGGTTTTTGTCAGCTCCTTTAGCAACACTAGATTGCGTTTATCCCAAACTCGAGGTATTTTCATAAGGTATATTATACCATAGATTAGTGACGATAGATTTGATAGAACAAACGCGGAAAATGTTTCAGAATTAGGGCACGAGGTAATGCTTTGATACTAGCGGGATGAATATACTGCAGCATGCCAGCCTTTTTTGCAGCTTGATAAGTGTGTAAAAAGTCATCATATTTGAGTGCGGTAGCACTGGTCAAGAATGACACGACAAGATAATGTAATATTGACTCGGTATGTGGGATAGCAGCAATTTTGGGTAGTGTTTCATGGTATTGACGCAGAATATCGCCAGCACGCCGAGAAACCTTTGTATTATCATGCATAATACTTCCCTCGCGTTGGCGGTAATTGTAACAAATGTCTGATATTGCTTTTACCTTGTGGGCGCATGCGATGATCAAGGGCGTAAGACCTAAATCTTCGGCAATACAACCTTCTGCATATTGGAATCCATTGTCAACAAAAAACTCTCGACGATAAGCATATAGCCAGGCATTTTCGGTGTAGTGATAGCGTGCTAGCTTCGCAAATGCTTCCACCCCAGTAAGAGTGGCAAAGCCGGATTCTGGATATTTTACTTCCCTGCCGTCGGAAAAAACTTCTTGTGCTTGGTAACGCAAAACGTCCAGACCTGGCTCTAGTGCCTTTTGAACAGCCTGCAAAGCACCTTCTTCGAAATAGTCGTCGCCGTCGAGGAATATAAGATATTTTCCGTTTGCAGCTTTAATTCCGGTATTACGAGCCGCAGAGAGCCCGCTATTAGGCTGGTGAATGACATGAATTCGGTTGTTGGTCCTATCCCCAGCAACCGAATCACAAATTTCGCCAGTACGGTCGGTAGAACCATCATCAACGAGGATGAGTTCAAAGTCTTGGAAACTCTGCGCGAGAACACTGTCGATGCACTGCGGTAGGTAGTCCTCTACGTTGTAGGCTGGTACTATTACTGAAAAAAGCGATTTATTCTCTTGTGGCACGTTGAACCTCTTGGTCTGGGTTATTCTTGAATTCATGCAGACGATATAGGAAGACACCGATATATATGACAAAAAGTATGATCATTGAGAGCATATATCCGAGATATGCTCCAAAAATTCCGCTACTCCCAACTAAAATGTTGGATAATACAAGCGCGGCTAGAGATGCTATACAATAAATCCAAAACTGATCACTGGTACGGCGCATAGTAACGAGGGCGGTGGAGATAATCAACACTAATGCATTAAATATACCCCCGATGATGACAAATATTAAACCGAGCTCATTCCCGCTTAAATCAACTGCGTATAGCAGCTCAAGCACAGGAATGCCTAACAGTGCAGCTGCTCCAATACAAATGAGACCGATACCGAGTAGAGCCAAGCAAAGTTTGAAGACTAGATTCTGGAATTTATAAGCATCGGTAGCAAAGAATTTTTTGAAATTGGTCAAGAATGGCTGTATAAGATATTGCCCGACGAGGCTTAAAACAGTTGCTGGCATGGCGATGATGCCATAAATTGTTTGTACGCTGTCGCTAGATGTGGAGTCAAGAGCGTAGCGTGTAGCATTAATTATATAAAGATTAAGAAAGGTGAAACCAAAAGTAAAAAAGCCAATTTTTAATAAATACCAAATCCTCCAAGCATTGATTCCCCCAAAATGGAATCCAGTTCTAAATAGGCGCGGGAGATCAAAAAAGATAATAGGGAGAAGATTAGCAACGATGATCATTGTACAGGCTAAAGTAACATTATGCGTAAGGTAATCTACGATAAAAAACCCTATTAGACTCCCGACTGCCTTGATAAACATTGATTGGCCAACTTGATAGAGTCGGTCCTTTTTTTGAATAACAGCGTAAGCACATTCAGCAATGGTTTCAAGCGCGCGAAAAACAATTAAAAACATAATAATGATAAATTTGTCACCAGAATATCCGCGAAGAGAGCAGAATGTCAGACCGACAAGTAGCATCATGGTGCACGTTACGGCTTTGAGATAGAAGTAATCCGAATCAGTAGTTCTCTTGTTTTTGTCGGTAACTTGGAAAGTGCGGCCGCTATAAGTCCCGATAACTAGGAAAAAGGCAGCAGTGGAAAAAGCGAAAGAAAAAATTCCAGCATCGTCCACACCGTTTAGGCGCGTAACGATCATCATATAAAAGAGCGAGACGAAGGCTGACGCGGTGGAGCCGATAAGGTTCCAGATGAAATTTTTGCGCAAGTTGACAGAGTCGAGGCTAGATTTGTCTATTTCAGTCTTTGTGCTGGGCATCGTGATCTTTCTGGTGGGAATCCTGTAACTGATTCTTAAGTATTGCGAGTTGTTGTTCCAATTCTATATTTTGAGTTTGTAAGCTGGTAATCCTGCGGCTATTCTTGAAGATGATAAATAGTAAGAAAACTATGCACATTGTAAGCAATAAAGTCGGCGGATAAGAAATTCCGAGTAATGAAGAGAACCAATCCAAAGTTTGCGGGAAAATCGCAAGTAGTAGCATTGCAACTGCGCCGACAAGCCACCAGAAGCTCTCTTTGATCGGTAATTTATTGCGACGAACGATGTGTGTGACATATAATATTGCTATGACACCGATAGCGATGAAAAATGCCTGGTTCATTTCTTAAGCCTTTCTTTAATTCTCCTCCTGAAGCCAAAATATTGTAAAAAGACAAAGACTACGGCATAGCACATATTGACCATGTAAGTAATAGGCCCGATGATTCCCCGATGCATACTTTCACCAGCTTCGCGTCGACGCATTTTGACGGGTATCTCACGCACCTTGTATCCACAAAGTAACATTTCGAGTATCAAATTGGCATCTGGGAATTCTGGGTATGCGCCCATTTGTGCATAACGCTCTATGACGCGACGGTTCAGGCACTGGAAACCAGAAAGAGGATCAGTAATTTTTACACGACAAAAGAGTTTGATAATCCCAGAGAAGAGTCCTGTTCCGATCCGGCGGAAAAATGGGCATTTATAATCACCACCTTCAAGATAGCGCGAGCCAATTACGATATCGACATCATGGTCAATTGCATATTCATAAAGTCGACGTGCTTCTTTAGCGATATGCTGACCATCGGAGTCCATTTGGATTAAATAGTCGTAATTATTATCAGCTGCATATTTAATACCGGTTTGAATTGTCCAGGCATAGCCAAGATTGAAGATGTTGTCAATGCAGTTAACGTTGTGCTCTCGCACGATTTTGGCAGTATCGTCTGTAGAATAGTCATTGATTACTACAATATCAGCGAAATCGATATCACGTTTAATCTCACTCAATACTTTGCCGATACTTTCGGCTTCGTTATGGGCAGGGATGATGATTAACACCTTTGACATGATTATATTATACCATAAAGTAATAGTTTTCTGGCCAGCCAAGCTACTTAATTGCTTGTTTTGAGTTCATTCTCGGCGATATTCATGGCCGATTTAATAACATCATCCATATCATAGTACTTATATTCTGCTAGCCGACCACCAAAAATTACATTTTGTTCTTGCTTGGCTAACTCACGATATTGTTCTGCTAGCTGGTTATTTCTAGCATCATTAATCGTATAGTATTTTTCCATGCCAGGCTCATAATCGGCAGGGTACTCATAGGTGACAATAGTTTTAGGGCTATGAGTATCTTCAAAATGACGATGTTCGATAGAACGTGTATAAGCGGGTTCGGGGCCAGTGTAGTTGATAACTGCAACTCCTTGATAATTTTCAGAATTGTATATCTTATTTTCAAAATGCAAAGAACGGTACTCAAGTTCACCAAGCGAATAGTCGAAATATTCATCAATCGCGCCAGTATAAATAATTTTGTGAGCTATGCTGGTATATTTTTCCCGATCTCGCAGAAAGTCCGTATCAAGTTTAATCTCAATTCCATCTAACATATTCTCGACCAGCTTTGTATAGCCACCAATTGGGATACCTTGATAACGGTCATTGAAATAATTATTATCGTAAGTGAAACGAACTGGTAGACGCTTGATAATTTCGGGGGGTAAATCTTTGCAATCACGATGCCACTGTTTTTCGGTATAATGTTTGACGAGTTTTTCGTAAATAGTACGCCCAACTAAACTAATCGCTTGTTCTTCGAGATTGCGTGGTTTACCTTGAATCTCCGATCTTTCCGCTTCAATGTGGTGAAGGGCATCTCCTGGAGTAATCACATCTGACCAAATTTTGGAAAACGTATTCATATTGAATGGCATATTGTAGATTTCATCACCGAAGCGAGCGATGGGTGAATTTGTATAACGATTAAATTCTGCAAATTGGTTGACGAACTTCCACACATCAGCATAATCGGTATGAAAAATATGCGCACCATATTTGTGGACGTCAATACCATCAACCATTTCTGTATAGACATTACCGGCTATATGTGAACGGCGCTCAAGAATAAGGACGGTCTTCCCTGCTTTTTGAGCCAAGTATGCGAAAGTCGCACCAAATAGACCCGACCCGACTACTAGATAATCATATTTCTTCGTTTCTACCATTTTATATCTACGCCTAACTTTTTAATCATGAAGTTATATGACTTGAGAAAGGCACGAAATAGGCCTAAATTGTAGAAACACTTAACACCCCAAAGCTTACTGTTTGTACCATGATTTTTGAGTACATACCCTAGTTTGGTATAATTTGTTTTGCGCCAACGCGGAAAGTTTTCATTTAAAAATTTAGTATTGTCGCGGATAATTTGAGGAAAATCAATATTTTCAACCGTGGAGAGGCGGTACATTAGGGATATGCCGAGATGAAGAAAAGCGTTAGCGTCGATATAATCGAGAAGCTCTGGAGCTTCTCGTGCGTAAAGATCGCGTATTTCTTTCATAGCAGCATAGGTGCCTGGAATGAGCTCGGGTTTCACAGTATTGATAATAGAATCCTTACGGACCATATAGTAGACGAGGCTATCAGGGATGAAAACAATTTTGCGCGCGTTAATATAGATAAGTAGCAAGAACATCATATCGTCGAGAACTTTGGGAATGTTTTGCATTTGATACATGTTCTTTAGTAATTCGGCACGATAGATTTTGTTCCATGGGGCTCCGTTTAGTTCAAGCATTGCGCCAGGATTAAGTCGCGTATCGATTATTGTACCAGCGGGTTTGCACATTTCACGAGAGTAAAGATTCCCGGTATCTAGATCAATACGATCAAAACCACAAACAGCAATATCAGCATTGTTGGATTTGGCAGCATTGTAAAGCTTTTCGGCAAATTCTTTGTGAACATAATCGTCACTATCGACAAAACCGATATACTCACCTTTAGCAATGGTGACGCCGTTTTGACGCCCCGCCCAGACACCTTCATTTTCCTTATCTATTATGACGATTTTGGTGCCATATTGTTTCTTGTAATCTTTTAAGATGTTAAGACAATTATCAGGAGAACCGTCATTAATACAAATTACTTCTATATCTTCAAGTGTCTGTTCCATTAACGAATCAAGGCATTTTGGGAGATATTCCTCAACTTTATAGCACGGAACGATTATGCTTAATTTTGGAGTTTTCATTGATTATATTCTAACATAAAGCAAAGAGCAGTGTAAAGAGCCACACAGGAGATGTTCTCTCACGGTGTAAGCATATAGCCATGACTCATTTGCAATGTATAGACGATAAAGACAAGCATGAGGCAGACATATGGGGCGAAAACAGTGATAGTGTCACATTTTTTAGGTGACTTTCCCTCATGAATCTGCTTAGTCGGCATAAAAATTATCAAGAGCAATGGTAAAACTGGCACAAAATATCTCGGTTGAACTCCGGATATGTACATACTGCCCACTTCGGTAAAACCAAGATACATTGACATCGTAATACTCCCAATTATGATTGTGTATATGAGTGCAAGACCGATTTTAAGCCGATTAGTAATAATTGATTTGTCGAGATATGTTGTGAAAGTAGCTCGCAATAACACCAGCAAAATTGTTATTCCTATTATGGAAGTAATTGATTGGCATACTTCATAGACCAATCCCGAGCCCATGTATGTTCCTGTTGCTCCTAATATAACATAATCTGGTAACCTCCCGCCAATATAGTAGGCTGCTATTATGATCGCTTTTAATGGATTATGGAGTAAAAAGTCAATTTGCCCACTAACGCTTGTATTCCCACCTCTGATATCACTAGCTAAATTACCCCCTAACATTGGTAAGACAAAAACTGAAGCCAGCACTAACATAACAAACATTGTGCAAATCTTGAATACGATAGCACGTTTTTTGCAATCAAACTTATCGTTTGGGATTAATAATACCAAGAGCAATAATGGGCAATATACTGCCTTTGCTAGACTTCCTATTACGGTCGCTATGACAAATCCTAGCAAATACTTTGAGGAAGGATTTTTTGTCTGCATGATATGTAAAAAACAGCCAATAGCTAGAAACAGATTTGCCGTGACTACTGGGTCATAGGAGAACTGCGTAGCTAAAAATATATTGCACATTAACAATCCCACAAGGAAGAAAACTTTGCTAAACCTACCGCTTATTTTGATAGCGAAATATACTAGAGCAATGTAGTAAATTAAATTACAGATTTTTGCAACGACTAAACTTTTGGTGGCGGTAAGATGTAGCGCGTCGGATAACTTAAAACCAATGTAAAATGGTAAATAAACTATTCTATTGTATAGTTGCGGAGATTCGCTTATATGGTACTCCCCGTCAATAATGTTTTCACCAATTCCGTCGATATTCTCATAGATTCCGGCCATTTCGCTGAATCCTGCACGTGTGCCTAAATTGGTAAAACCCTTGGACTCAATTGCAGAGAACTCGCCTTTAAGTTCTATAGTATCGCTCATGAAAAAATAGGCATTTCTAAAATGAATTTGGTCATCCGGTGACACATAAACGGTTCTTGGAAATACCAAAATGAATGCTATCCCAAAGATGAGCGAAAGAAGCAAAAAGGCTTTGTGAAGATTATGACAGAAATATTTCCGATATTTAATAAAACAAATGGTACCACATATCACTACTGCATTTGCTATAAGTCGACTTGAGCTAAAGAAAAATGACGGTTGAGGAAAGACTTTATTAAATGCAAACTCGAATATTAATGCCAGCAATATACTAATTAAAAACGCGCCAGCGATAAAAATGGTATTTTTATTTAGTTTTCTTAACATATGCGTCCTTATTAATTTTGAGAGCGATATAACACATAATTATAGCGATCGCCATAATGTAATACCATGCAGAAAAGTAGTCATTCTGTTCGGTCACAAAAGACATAATAATTGAATTATCCTGCGGTTCTTTATTGTGTAACAATTCCGCATTAAAGTTGCTGTCCGAGTCGGTAGCAAAGAATGTAATTCCTTGCGCACCATCCGTAATGTAAATTGTTATCGTGTAAGTTTCGTCTTTTTGGAGTGGATAATTGATATACATGAGTGTGTTATCGATAATACCACCTATGTTATAAACAAACTCATCGACTTCGTTATTGGCGTCTTTAATATTGATATGTAAATTGCCCCCTTGAACATAGTTGGAATAATTAGCGTAATATAAGCCGAAGCGTACGTAGTTATCGTCCGAGATAAACTTTTGTACTACTTTGTCATTGGGCGTTATTGTTTTTATTGGAAGCATGTTCTCTACGGGTGATATAACTGACGTTTCCTTTATACCAGGATTCAATAGACATATAACCGTCATAATTGTACAAAAAATACATAGAATCACAGAGATAATGATTTGCGGCGTAAAAAGTCCTTGTCGCCCAGTGGTTTTGTCTGCGTTAGTACGGTCCTTAACCTTTGTAGGCATCCCGATATTCTCCGCTCTCGATATTTTTTACCCAATCTTGGTTCTCTAGATACCAATTGATTGTAGCTCGTATGCCGTCATCAAACTCATACTTTCTCGTCCAGCCAAGTTCCCTCTCGGCTTTGGTCGGGTCCATAGCGTAGCGCAAATCATGACCTGGACGATCGGTGACAAATTCGATCAAGCTTTCTGGCTTACCCAATGTTTTAAGGATAGTCTTCACAATTGTGAGATTATCGCGTTCGGAGCGACCGCCGAGATTATAAACTTCCCCTTCTTTGCCACTCCTGACAATCATATCTACTCCGACATTATGATCATAAACATGAATCCAATCGCGGACGTTTTTCCCCTCGCCATAGACTGGAACTTTTTGATCTTTCATGGCACGAGCAATCGTATGAGGGATAAGCTTTTCTGGGAATTGGTATGGGCCATAATTATTTGAGCAACGGCTAATTGTAGCGGGTAGCTTAAATGTACGCATATAGGCAAGGACGAGCAAATCAGCACCGCCCTTTGAGGCGGAATATGGGCTAGAAGTATGTAGAGGTGTTTCTTCGGTAAATAGTAAATCTGGACGATCGAGCGGCAAGTCGCCATAAACCTCATCGGTGGAGACTTGATGATAGCGTTTCACGCCGTGCTTCAAAGCAGCATCCATCAGGACCTGCGTACCCATGACGTTGGTCCTTACAAAGATACCGGGATTTTTGATTGAATTGTCGACATGACTTTCAGCAGCAAAATTGATAACATAATCTGGTTTCTCGGCGGCGAAAAGCGCATCGATGCCATCGCGGTCAGTAATATCAAGTTTAACAAACCGAAAATTATCCTTGTCAATGATCGGATCAAGGTTATGATAATTCCCTGCGTAAGTCAATGAATCAATGCAGATAAACTCATCCTCTGGGTATTTATTCACAACGTAATGTAAATAATTACTGCCAATAAAACCACAGCCACCGGTTACAATAAATTTCATAATTCTCCTTCCTTTCTTAACTCATCAATATAGCGTTTCGTCGCATCTTGCCAGGTAGGTAATTTATCAAAGCCATTCTTCTCAATACTGTCTTTGCCAAGTTTGGAATAATGTGGACGCTTGGCTTGTGGATGTCCAGCTATTTTGATGTATTCTTCTGTGCTGACTTTTTTGATTTTAGTACCAATACCAGCGTCGCGATAAATTTCTTCGGTAAAATCCGCCCATGAACAAAATCCTTCATTAGTAGCATGATAAACGCCGTATTTGTCGCTTTCAGCCAGATCGGCTAGAAATCGAGCCAAGTCAACAGTGTAGGTCGGCGAACCAATCTGATCATCGACTACAGATACTTCTGCATGGTTCTTGGCAACTTTGAGCATGGTTTTGACAAAGTTATGGCCGTTAAGACCAAAAACCCAAGCTATGCGCACGATAAAATGTTTCGGGTATTTCTGAACGGCTAATTCCCCTTCGTATTTGGTCTTACCATATACGCTCTGGGGATTAGCCTTATCATTAACTTTATATGGTTCGGGATTTTCTCCGTCAAAAACATAATCTGTAGAGATATAGATAATCTTCGCATCCACTTGCTCGGCAGCGCGTACAAGATTCTTCGTACCCTCGACATTAATTTTGTAGCAATTCTCTGCGTCACTCTCTGCACCATCAACGTTGGTATAGGCGGCGCAGTGAAAAATTACATCGGGGCAAAAGTTTTCCACATAGTTTTCCACAGCTTCAGCATTGGTGATGTCTAGTTCACTAGAACGCGGAGATACAATATCGCTTTCGGGTACACCGCGCTGTATTAGCTCGCGTTTAACGTCAAACCCTAATTGTCCGCCTACACCGGTGATAAAATATTTCACGCCTGCTCCTTATCAAACTCTAGGAAGCTCATGCGATCAGCATCTTTTGCGGATAGTTCTGGCTCCGCAATGTCGTATTTATCGAAAATGCTTTGCCAATCAATGCCGATAGTTGGATCATCCCAAGCGATACCACCTTCCTCATCGGGGGCATAGACATTGTCAACGAAATACTGGAAAACTGTGTCATCCTCGAGACTAAGGAAGCCGTGTGCAAAACCACGCGGGACGTAGAGCTGGCGGCCATTCTCTGGAGTCAATAGGGTCGAAGTCCATTTGCCATAACTAGGTGAATCTTTACGTAAATCGACTACAACGTCAAATACTGCACCTTGTACAGCTTCGACGACTTTGGCTTGAGCATATTCGTCTTTTTGAAAATGCATGCCACGTAAAACGCCTTTGGTGGATTTGCTACGACTAACCTGTTTGAGCCCTTGAAATCCGAGCGCGTGGTATTCTCCTTCAATATATGGTGCGGAAAAATATCCACGTGAATCGCCAAAGCGTGTGGGCTCCAGAATATAGCAATCCTTTAATTCGGTAGCGATTTTGTTCATCGTGCATCCTCCAATACTTTGGTGAGAAACTCACCGTACTTATTTTTCCTACATAATTTGGCACGTTCGGCAAGTTGATCGCGCGTGATCCAACCACGATCGAAAGCGATTTGTTCAAGGCAGGCAAGTATGCGGCTTTGATTGGTCTCAAGAGCGCGGATAAGAGCCGCTGCGTCCATTTGACTGTCGAAGGTGCCAGTATCAAACCAACAAAAACCACCGCCGAGCAGCTCGCCTTTAAGCTTGCCAGCCTGGAGATACATATCATTTAGTGTCGTGATTTCGATCTCGCCACGATCAGACGGTTTGACTTGTTTCGCAAGTTCAGAAACACCTGCAGGATAAAAATATAGGCCAGTTACTGCGAAATCTGATTTTGGCACAGATGGTTTCTCTTCTACACTAATAATGTTGTTTTCCTCATCAAGCTCCATGATACCAAAGCGTTCTGGATCATGTACACGAAAGCCGAAGTTCGTAGCGTAGCCAGATTCGGCGTTGTCACGCGCGTTTGCCAGAAGCTTGGTGAAACCATTACCGTAGAAAATATTATCGCCAAGTATCATAGCGCAGGCCTCACCATTCAGGAATTTCTCACCGACAATAAAAGCATCGGCAAGACCACGCGGCTCAGGCTGGATCGCATAAGATAAATTAATTCCAAATTTAGATCCATCACCAAGCAACTGTTCAAATCTGGGGCGATCCTCTGGAGTAGTGATAATCAAGATATCACGAATATCAGCTAACATTAGGACCGAGATTGGATAAAAAATCATCGGTTTGTCATAAATCGGCATTAGCTGCTTACTAATACCTTCGGTAATTGGATAAAGGCGTGTACCGGATCCGCCTGCTAAAATGATACCTTTCATAGTAACTCCCTCGTGGGCTACTTTATCTTATAGATTAATACGCTGTAGCCTTTAATACTATCTATTTTATCATAATATATCTGAAATGGGTCATAGCTTACAACTAGACCACGCTCGGAGTTGGCTGGGCACAATCCTGCAGATTGCAAAATCTGGGTGTATCTTTCCGTTTCTTTATTAGCCACCATCATCACTAGAGCGGATTCGGGTATCATTTGGTGTTTTAAATTTATAACGAATTGTTTTATTTCGTCGTCCGGTGCGTCAGTTTCTAATGGTTGCACCAGAATTAGGTCAAAATAAATTTGTTGTCCATTCTCATCTGTAAATTTAAAGTTACATAAGTCTTCCGTGCTTACGTCATCTACTTTAAGCCCATCCGCCCAATCATTGTTTAAGTAGGTCACTTGAGGATCATATAACTCTAGAGATGCCAAATTGTGGATAGTAATATTACCTATTATAAGGACGTTCGCTGTGTCCATCAATGAAAATTCGAGATCAAAACGTTTGATAAAGCTAGCATCTCTGTCCGTGAGCTTAAGGTCGCAGATCGTTTGGTTATCTACTAGATGAATCTTTTTTGATTCAAAATCAGGGTTTATCTGTATTTGTAGCTCATTATACTTACGCTGGAGTTCACGATAAGAACGATTCATTCGGTCGACTTTGTAATAATACTGGGAAGTACGTCTATCGATATATGTATTTATTAAGTCGAGCGCTGGCTTTAGTAAGAATTTCCCAGTTTTTTTAGCAACACGCCGTAAGAGAGGGCCATGTGAATAAAGATTAGGGGCTTCGCTTTGTTTTTCTCGAACAGCACGATCAATCTCTGCCAAATCAAAACCCCTTCTTTGCAAATCGTTTTCAATTAGTTTGACTGGATACTTGGTATAGTCTTTGATAATTTGCCTCCAATTTTGCACTCCAGCTTGGTCACGAATACCTCCAAGGAAAAATTTAACTTTGAGAAATGGAAAATGTTTGTATTTGATCGCAGCCATTATGTCACAATATGGATGATGAGACATATCGCCATATTTAATATATGATTCATAACGAAAGCCTGATTTGCTTAAGAGATAAGTAAATTGGTCTTCATAATTTGCACAGACGCTACAGTAATCGGTTTCAGGTTTGACTTGTTTAAAGAAATTGTAAAAAACATCCGACCTAATAACTGACTGTTTTAGTACAAGAAAATAGCTTTGCAAGTGAATGTGGCTCCGGTAGGCAGAAGATAACCCCCAAAAATCACATTCACGTCCGTCCATATTACTAAATAAATCTTTAAGTTCAAATAATGGACCATAGCAAGAGTCATTTGCGAGCACTAGCTCATCATAAGTTTCAATTTTTTCGCGTCCGATTTTTTCAATTAGTTCTTGCCATGAGCCAAAATCATACTTTCCATGTTTGACGCAATAAACTTCCTTGCAATAGGGTTTGATTTTGGCTTTTTCAGAACTCGATGTTTTGAAATCACCCCAATAGTACACGTCAGCAATCTGTGATAGTGCTTTTAAATAATAAATAACGTAATCGGCAATCTCACCTCTTTTGTCAAAACCAGCAAAAAGGCATAGTCGCCTCAGTTTTTTATCTGTCATATAGTATATTATACTATATAATTAGCTATTTTGGTAGTTTTGAGTTAGGAACCTCACGCAGACTACAGTCGTAGCGCTTGAGAGAGAAATTCTGATTATAATATGGGTCACCATCCTCAAAAATTATAGGCCATTTGTCGCGTAATCGTTTAGCCTCTTGCTCCATACGCAAACGTTTTTCACCCACAGTGTCAGTGCCACGACTTTTGCTTTCGTAATGGTAGAATTTGGCATACGGTGTATAAACGATTAAATCTCCTAGTGCGCGGATTTTTAAACAAAAGTCTACATCATTAAAAGTTACTGTGAAGTTTTCATCAAATCCGCCAACTTTATCATAGGTAGATTTTTTCACCATGAGACAAGCAGCTGTAACTGCAGAATAATTTATAATGCAATTAGCCCGATTGCCATAGCTAAATTCAGGGCGGTCACGATAAAAAATATGTCCGGCACTGCCGCCAAAACCAATAATCACGCCGGCATGTTGGAGCTTGCTGTCTGGAAAAAGCAGTTGAGCACCAACTACACCAACCTGTTCACGTTGCAGGATTGCCACCATCTCGGCAATCGAGGCTGGCGCAATCATTTCAACATCGTTATTAAGCAGCAATAGAATGTCGCCACTAGCACTTTTTACACCGAAGTTATTGATTGCAGAGTAGTTATACTCTCCCTCATAGTAAGTAATTTTGATATTTTTATCCTGCTTTAATTTGTCATAATATGCAAAGGTTTCGGGTTCGGTGGAGTTATTTTCAACAATGACAAATTCAAGGTTTTTATAAGTGCCTCTCTTGATCGAGTCAATTGCTTTTTGTAAATCTACCATATGATCCTTGTTGGGGATGATTATACTAACGAGTGGCTCTTGTTTTAGCTTATATTTGATGCGGTAGGTCCCCCATACGTCTGTATGTTCAACTGAGTTAATATCTATTTGGCGGCGCTTGAAGTATGCCTCTAGCGCTCGTTTTCCAGCATCAAAAGCGTATAGTTTATTATGTGGATCTTGGGCAGTCGAATTGTCAGCTGCTCGCCAGTGATACAGTACTCTTGGGATATGGTAGATTGTAGATGAAGTATATGTAGCACTTTTGATTTTTTCTTTTTCTTGCCGTTTCATTTCCTGATCGAGCCTTAACGCTTCTTCAATTAAACGTAAATATAAGTCGTAATCCTGTGCACCGTCATATTTCGGTTGTTCATATAGGCCGTCCTTTGTTTTTATTTTTTCGAGAAGTTTCTTTTCACAAACGAAAAAGTGATTAATGTAATTACAGCTTTCCATAAGATATGGATTGAAATCTGGTTTCATTACGTAATAGGCGTTTGGATCATCTTTCATTTTGACGACATCTTCATCAGAATAGATAATTTTGGCATTTTTGTTGTCGTTAAGAACCTTTGCGTAATGATATAAAGTATCAGGTTCAATAAAATCATCGTGGTCACAAAGAGCAATATGGGTAACTTCTGAATCCGCCATAGCTAACTTGATACCATGATTAGTGTTGCCGGCGATACCCTCATTTTTGTCTAAGATTTTATAAATAATTCTGGGGTCTTTTTCTGACTCAAGAAGCATTCTGCTGGTAAGCTCGGTTTTACCTTCCTTAATAGGCGATGCATCAATCATAAATAGCTTAAAATTTGCATAAGTCTGTTCCTTAAAGCTAGAGAGCAAGTCGTCAAGATATTCTTGTTTGGTTTTGTAGAGTGGGATTACTACACCAAAATATGGCTTGTAGGAAAAGCGTGTTTTACGTTGGCGCTCTAATCCCTCTTCGCTTGGCCGAACAATACGTAAGTAATCCTGATACTGATAACGTTGGTCAGCATACTGATAATTTAATCTTGCTTTTAACCGACGTGTAAACTCTTCTACTCCCCCTTTTTGTATGATTTGATAAGCTTTTTTAATGTTTCTGGGGTGAGCTGCTTGAGTTATGAATTCTACCTTATGTTTAGTGGCACTAAAAAGTTGTTGATATTTTACATTATTCAAATGTAAAAAGCGAGAATTATGAATAGTGGGCTCCCGATAAATAGGTTTTAGTTTTACCTGCTTAAATTTCCGTTTAGCAAAGATGTCGTTTAGAGCTGAAAGGAACTGTTGATAACCTTTTTCTAGGGGGCGTTCATGCATGAAGTCTACGCCAGATTGGCTCATCTGATTTCTGCAAGCTGGATTTGCGAGGAGTTCAAGAATTGTAGTCGCCAATGCATGGGGATTAGGTCTAGCGAGCGTTGTCGCCTGATTTGGCAAATCATATAAATTATTTTCACGATACAAATCTACTACTGGCAATCCAGCAGCCATCATTTCAAATGGTATACGTGATGGGTTCGTAGCCCCCATTGAAACGCCTAGGCAGCATTTATTGTATATATCGTTGCATTTTTCTGGAGAAATGATACCTAATTCCGTAACTTCAAAGTTAACGTTTGCTTTTGTAGTAGATCCATATAGATAAATAGTTAAGTCTGGACGTTGCGCCTTTACCATGTGTAGGGCCATTAAAAGGAGGTCAGAGCAGCGCCGATCTTTCTCTGGTTGATAGACACAGCAGATTGCATTTTCTTTCGCGCTTTGATCATGGTGATAGATATTTAAATCTGCACAAAAGTCAAAATATGCAACACTTTGATGAGACTCATTTTGGATTTTTTGCGCTAACCAACGTCCGATAGTAATGGAGTCAAAGCCAAATTGATAAGTTTGCTGTGCGGCAATATGATCAGTGCCAACAGGATAAAACCAAGGCTCGTAGTCTTGAATAAAATATGCTTTATGTGGACAATCAGCCACCTTTATAGCTTCAGCAGTATGCCACCCAGTTGCTATTACGAGATCGTATCTCTCTTGTAATTTTGTGCCAATGTAGATATTTTTAAAAGATACTTTACCATAATAATCCGTGATTTGCTGTTTTGCTTTCTCTGACGTTATCGATTCTGATACTTCAAAGTAGATATCGCTTTCGTAGCCAAATTTTGCAATATAAGTAAGGTTCTGAAAAATGGTTCGATGTCCACCTGAACCTTTCATTAAGGGGGGGACAATCCATGCGATTTTTCTCTTGGTCATATGATACTCTTCTATTGTTTTGTTGTTTATTCTGTATATTATAACATATATTTTTATACTTGTATTTTCATGAAAGTCTCCAGTCTATGCTAGAATATTTTTATGAGTAAGAAAGTAAAATTTGGATCCTATAAATACCAGACCGAGAATCTTGGAGATAATATTCAAACTCTTGCGATGATGCGTTTTATACCGCAGGTCGACTATGTATTTGATCGCGATAACATTAATGCTACCAAAATTGCTGATGGTGACGAGGTAAGATTGATTGCGAACGGATGGTATATGCACCACCGTGATGGCGTATTTGATTGGCCCCCCCAGAGTCCAAATTTACGACCGTTGTTAATTTCGATGTATCTGGAACGTGATGTGGATTTTAATCGTGCTGATTTGGCTTTTTTTACTGACGAAAGTCGCGAGTTTTTGAAAAAGTTTGGACCTGTTGGTGCGCGTGACGCTGGAACGCAAAATTTTTTGACTCAAAATGGAATTGATTGCTATTTATCTGGTTGTTTAACCTTGACGCTTTTGCCAGATAAGACGATATCAAAACGCGATTATATTCTTGCTGTTGATGTATCAGATCGGGTTTTCGACTTTATTAAGCAGAAGACTAAACGGCAGGTAATTCGTACAAATACAAACATCGGCAATGATTTGTCTAATAATACCAAGTTAACTATTGCTAAATATTGGTTAGCAATGTATCAATCAGCACATTGTGTTGTTACTTCTAGATTACATGCAATGTTGCCATGTTTAGCACTGGGGACGCCTGTGTTGGCGATTCAGAAAGAAGACCAACATCGTTTTGAAGGATTAATTGAATTAACTAACTCTACTACCGAAAAAGACTTGCTAGATGGAAAATTCAAATATAACTTTAACCAGCCGAACGCAAATCCTGATGGCTATTTGAAGTATGCAAAAAAACTAGAGAAGACCTGTAAAGAATTTACTGATTGCGACAAAAAGAGCTCGTTCATGGGTAAACAATCTTATGAGGAATTCCTTAATAGTGTAGAATTTATGCAAGCTATTACAGACCTTGCTAATAAATCTTTTGAGGCTTATCGTGGCCTTATTGATAAAAAACAATTAGAATCCGTTATTAAAGCTCGTGATGATGAACTCGCTCAATGTAATGCTATTATTAATGGGCTAGAACATCCAGGTATTAGGCAATCACTAGGATACTTGAAGACGGCTGTTTTTCGTAAAATAGGTAAGAGCTAGCCGTTTTTAAAAAGATTGGACGACTATACGCCTAGTCGGTTTTACCTAGACGTATAGTGTTGGATGAGTTATATTTCCTCAGTAGCCGATGCTGGTATCGCATAGTATAAACCATAAATCGTATTATGCTTCGTGCGATAGTACCATTGATTATTGGTATAGATTTTTTCCGAAAAATCTATTACACGACCAGCTTCAAGAGTATCGTAGACTTCACCAGTCACTGGATCGATACGATTAACCGTACGCGTGATGCGCAGTGTCTTTGTATCTCCAACCCCAATTGGCTCATATCCGATCAACCCATTACCGTCTACTAAATATCCAGCATTGTTATTCGCATTCTCAAACTCGGTTTGGTAATACAATTTGCCATTGATGGACATCTTGGCAGTATAATGCCGGATCGTGCCCACATCTAATCCTACAACTGGTTGTCCAGTTTTGACATCAATCTTTTTTGTATTTTTTTGGCTAACGATTAGGTCTTGTGAAATTTGAGAGTAATTTTCTGTATTAGTTAATTCGCCAGCTTTAAATCCGTTAATAGGTTTCGTATTACCGTTAGCGTCAAACTCTGTAAAATAATAGGTCTCTCCCATAAACTCTGCTTTCTTTAAGAATTTACGTATGAGAGGAGTGTTAAATTTTTCAGTCTCCCTAGTATTAATTGTTGTTTTTGTTCCGCCGGAATTAATAATCTTATATTGTTCGTCCTGAGGAAGATTTTGGTATGTCAATTCTATTTCTTTGAGATATTTCTGCGGTACACAAGCTTGGATATCATTATTAGTGTTATGCTCTGTACGCAGACACTGCCCATCCTCATTCATTGTCTTGGAGGTGTAGAAAAGGATCGTCCCTTTGTTGATAATACTATCTTCGGTAGCTTGTCCAGTAGAAGGATTAATGCGGGTAATATCTTGTGTCGCTTCAAAATATCTTGGCGTATCTAATTTGGCCCACATATCATATTGTGTACTCCCAAACCAATCAACGAAATAAAGATAGAAATTACGATTCCCATAAGCCCCACAAGTATCGCCAGTACCGTAGCCAGCATTAATAGCGGAGACGTTTGGCTGGTATGGAGTATAACGATAAAGCGCAGAAGTGGCACGATTTTCAATATAAACGTTACTGCCGCCACAGTTTCGGTTAGGATTGTATTGAATGTAGCTAGTCTTGCCAGCAGGATAATTAGACCAGCCACCATCTAATACCGTGCGGAACATTTTGGCGGCTTGACGAACTTGGTTCTTAAAACCGTAATATTCTGCACTACAGGCAGCGGTATCAGGACAACCGAATCCGGTCGCCGAGCGATACTGGCGAGTATTTGGATAGTCATCAGTAATTAGACTTTGTTCTTTCTGTAGCAACACAAGCAGAACTTGAGGATTGATGCGGTAATCTTGGGCAGCTTGATAAATCACTTCGGCAGCAGTTTGGCCAGAGCCAATGGTCTCGCCATCGCCGAAACGCTCCTCTGATAAACAAACAAAGTGCCCGTTATCCCAGTGCCAATTAAGGTGAGGGTAGGCAGACTTGAGGCGCTGATACATACCGTAGTCAGTGTTTGTACAGCGATTCTTGGAGGTTAGGAAATTCTGGATGTCATTAACTGACATAGAATTATAATTCCCCATTGTCGCATCACTAATAATATTGCCCGGATTAAATCCTGCAAGCGACGCAGCTGATGAATCTTTCATATCGCGCGTGGCAAGAAAAGAAAATGTGGTCATCATGCAGAAGATAAAGATAGCAACAAATAAATTATAGTACTTTCTCAAGCCGTGAAAATGTTCTTTTAGGGTCATAGGTCTACTCCATCTTTAATTTTGCCAGTCTTGCCATTACCAGAGAGGGTAATTTCTATTTGGTAGTGGTCGTTCGTTAATGCGGAAAGTGGGATATTGAATGGTTCACAATATGATACCGAAACATCTGCCAAGAGATTGCTAGTCGTACTATAGGTATCACCAGTATTATCGCCAACCATAGAAAGGGTACAGGACCCGTTAAGATACTGATCCACTGTGGTCATAATCGTCAATACACCGTTGTCAACGTAAGTACCGGTCACAGTACCAGTTAGTTCGTCGAGCTTATTAGGGTTTTCGCCTTCGTATTGGATAGTTTTTGGTTCAGGCTCCAGCTCGTTACTATCGATGGTTTGCTCGCTTTCGGCTTGGGGTTTATCATCTTGACTAGATGATGTGGTTTTGGCCTTTTCCTGTTCGCTGCCAGGTTTAGACGCAGCATTGTTCAAAAAAATTATCGCAAAAACAGCTCCAATAATTATAATAGCGGCAACAATCCACACCAATGGACGGCGATAAACTGGGACACGGTGCTTAATAGTATTAGAAGAATTATTGTTGTTTGTTTTTTTCATAGCTGTTTCACTCCTAGTTTTATTGTAACAGAATAACTTCTCAAGTCAACCTCCACTGACATTAGGTAAATAATAGGGTAGGAAGTGCACGTTCCCTACTTGCTTGCAGTATAACAAAATGTGTTTAAATTTTACAAGCACTAGTGTGTTAATTTGACAAAATTAAATATCCAAGCCTAATATCTGCGCTGCTTTTTGCAAAATAGCTGCCTCTTCGGGAGTAGCGGTTTTGAGATGATGCCTAAAGAGCTCGGTAGTTTCTGGAAAACTCAAGTCGATAACTTCTAGAGAGCGAGCAGTACCAGGCACTTTTTTTACTGCACCTTTGGCGACGAGATTATCAATATGTTCGGCGACAGCAGAAACAGAAGAGAGCCCTAGCGCAGTCATGATTTCGCGATAGGTAGGTGATACACCACGCGTACTAGTATATTCATTAAGGAATTCGATAATAAGCGCTTGTTTTTTAGTAAGTTTAACTGCCATATGTTATAATAGATTATAGTTTGGATGAATAAATAGGTCAAATAGGAGAGTTGTTTTGGGTAGGACATCAATTGATGGGTTGAGTATGCGTCCGTCTAGTACTAGACGTCGTACTACTGATGCGACTGTAAAAAATCCCCAGAAAAAAACGACTACTCCGCAAGTAAATGACATCGTACGTCCTAAAAAGCGAGCCAGGAAGAATACTGATGACTTTTTGAGCCCCGTGCAAGGATTTGAAACTGATGAACCTGATAATAGCCTTGAGGTTATAGATGACGCGGATTGGTCGGATTTGCTGGGCAAATTGGACGAAGAGACGGACGAATTAACGTCAGATGAGACCAAGGCTGAAGGCTCCAAGAAGGAGAAATTATCCAAAAAGGATAAGAAAGGCAAAAAGGGCAAGAAGCCGAAGAATAAACGAAAACGCCGAAGGATTATTTTGGCGGTGATTTTTGGGCTGTTGCTAATTTTGGCGGTAGTAGTGTTTATTTGGGGTGATGCAATTATCTCTAAATTGACCAGTGGAAGATCTGGGCTTTGGGATGCGATGATGTCTCTAGTATCGGAAGAAGTGCCATTTAAGACTGATGCGAATGGTCGGACGAATGTTCTAGTGTTTGGTACGGAGGGCTACGATATGGGCGGGACTGGCCATGACGGGGCACAACTAACGGACTCTATCATGGTAGTAAGCTTTGATCAGAAGACAAAGGATGTGGCATTGCTTAGTTTGCCACGAGATTTGAAAGTGCGAGCAGCGTGCTATGCGGGCAAAATTAATGAGATTTATACCTGTAATAATCCCAATGAAGATAACGAAGAAGCTGGGGCTAATGCTATGATGGAAGAAATTGGCTATCTGCTGGGCGTGGATTTCCAATACTGGGCGCACGTCAACTGGGCGTCGCTGGTGGATATAATAGATACGCTAGGTGGTATTACGATAACCCTAGATGAAGATATTAATGACTATGGTTGGACGGGAGCACGGGCACAGGCTGGTGTACCAATTACGGTAAATGGGGCGGAAGCTTTGGGATTTGCGCGGGCACGACATGGTACGGCTAGCGGGGATTTCACACGCGGTAATACTCAGCAAAAGATTGTCGAAGGAATTGTACAGAAAATAAAGGATGATGGGCTAGGTGTAACGGAGATTATCAATTTGGTAAATATCTTGGGCGGTAATTTGAGGTCAAACTTCTCGACCGACGTGATTAAAACCGGCGTAAACTTCCTGTCTGATTTCGATATGGCAAACATCCGTAATATACCACTGGTTGATTACGAAAATAATATATATTATGTCACGACAGACACGATTAATGGGATTTCTTATGTCGTACCGTCGGCAGGTGCGAATAATTACAATCAGATTCGAGAGTATATCGATATAGCATTTAGTAGCAATCCAGCAGTGCGTGAGGGAGCAGTGATTGCGGTGTTTAATGCAACCGAGACGCCAGGTGTGGCTGCAAAAGAGCAAGAAGCTTTGGAAAATGACGGATATTCAGTGGCATCAATTGGCGATGCTCCAGCTGGGAGCTGTGGGGAGAAATATTGTGTGTACATGCTAGATGAAGGTAAGACAGCAACGAAGACGGCACTTGAAGAGAGATATGGTGTGACTGCACACGGAGCAGGAGAATTGCCAGAAGGAGTCTGGGCGGGCGATGCGAATGTAGTAGTGATTGTGGGGCAAGCGGAATAAGGAATTGGAAAACCCCTACACGACGTGTAGGGGTTGGGCTATATGATATAGCCGGTTTTACTTGTGGTGATTAAAATGGTTCAACTGGCTGGAACTTTCCGTCAGCAATTGAACTTTTTTCTTCAATTTCCGAAGCATAAACTTCTTCATCTTCGTTATTATCGTAAGCAAACTTTTGTGTAATCATAGTCCTAACACCATACGTATTAGACGCGATAACATTAGTTGCAGAAGTTGTAGGCGCAGCCGGAATGAACATCATTACTGCTATGCCTAATATTGTGGCATAGTGAACAATACTTTGCTGGACTTTACGGGTCCAAAGATTCCTCTTCAGCCGTTCAAGACGATGATCCTGAATATGGAATTTTAAACCAAAACGATGTGCAATGCGATACACTAAGTAAATGCTGCACCATTTCGCAAATGTATCGCTTTTACCCCATAAATACCACACGTAGCGCGGTAAATTAAACGTATTATCTACGAAATCTTTAAACTCCGCTATACTAAATGGGTATTTGGCGTCGCTTTTCTCCTGCCAATATGGGTTTTCCACAAAGTAAGTATAGTTTTTAGTAACTACTCTTTCATTATGGATCGAATCGACGATCAGGTTCTTAAGATCTTTTCCAGAAAAAGACTGATTATCGGTACCAGGATGGTTATGCAAATCAAGCTCTGCGTATTTTATTTTTGGCTTGTCCGCACTTGCAACATTGCAACGTGTCGGAGATAATAATGTTCCCTCTGCGAGCTTGTTGCCATCAGCGTCGAAGATAGCTCGGTATTCAAGTGGTTCATTACGGATTACCTCCATAACTGTCTCCAAGTTACTACCATGATCGGATGGTATAGCTTCAGTAAGTGGCTTTTGTCTCGGTTTGGTTATTACGGTAATTTCAATCGAAGATAAGCTGAACAATATCGCTAGCACACAGGCTATAATACCTGATGGTGAAAGTACGAGGTAGCAAACTAATATTGCTGCTTCGTCTTGCTTGCAAGCCAATAAAATCATTATAAGACATGATATTATTGCTACAGTAGCACTAACTAAAGCTAATACTCCAAGCACGCGCCCAACCTTATCGTTCAATCTGATCTTTTGCCGTTTTTCCTTGTTTTCGTTCATATTAATTCCCTCCCTAGAAATATGATTTTTTGCACCACAAGTTGGTAATATGCTTAAGGCGGATATATTCGCCTTAAGCAGTGTATTTATTACTCTTGTGGCGATTTATTTGCCTTATGCTTTCATTGTAGCACAGATTGGTGGAAATGTCAATACTATTTATGGTTATTTTGAGGTATGAAGTCAATAGTGATATAACTAGTGTTTATTCATATAGTGAATATTAGCTAAATATTGAGTGTAATATTATGATAATTTGTCAATATTCCCTGTTGAATGGTATATTATGTAATAAATGTGGAATTGTGGAAAAGTGTGTGGGGGTGTGGAAATGGGATATGGGGACGAAAAAATACCCCACATAGTAGGGTATTTTTGTAGGTTGGTTGGATTAATTAGGAGATTTTTTCGATAATTAACTGGCGGTCGCGACCTTCCCCTTCAGAGTGAGTAGAAATATCGGAGTAATCTTGTGCGACTTTATGGACGATGCGGCGATCAGCAGCATTAAGGTTGAGACGACGGGACTCTCCAGTCTGACGAACGGTACGAATCCACTCTTCGGCTTGCTCGGCGATATGCTCGGCGCGTTGACGTTTGTAATCAGCGACATCAACATTAACGCGAGTTAATTCCCCGCCCCGATGGAGGAGGGCTTGAGAAACGATGTGCTGCAAGGAGCGCAAATTATTAGCTTCTTTCCCGATTAGTAGCGAGTTCATTGAGGTAGAAGGGATAGCAAGCTGGATGACCTCATCATCAATGGTAGAATCCACAGCAACATTGATACCAAAGAAAGACAGTAGGTCTTCGAGGTATTTCGTGGCAAATCGAATTGATTCATCTTTGTTCATAATAATCTCCTATTTACGACTTTTCTTGTGCCCACGCTTTTTGCTTTTGGCGGTAATATGTGTGACTTTGGCACCGGATTTCTTATCCTTCACCACTACGCCTTCCTCAATTTTGTTGAGCTCACGAATAATCTTCTTGTCGGCCGCTATTTCCATCTCGTCGGTATTTTTATTCATAATGTATCTCTGTTGAAAACCAGTCATAAGATTACTAATCATATAGTAAAAGACTAGTGCGCCAGGCAGGTTAATCATGATAAGAAACATCATGATTGGCATCATTTTGGACATTTGACCGGTCATAATAGCATTAAGCTCGGCTTGATCTGGCTCTTTGCCATCAGCAGCTTCGCGCATGATTTGGCGGAAGGAAGTGGATTTCTTGGATTTGTTAGATGGGAGCTGTTGACGCGAGATCCAGTACTGTGTAAAGGCCGAAGCGATGGCAAATATCATCATAATGATAGCACTAACCGAGGTAAAGCCGGGTCGACTGTCGAGATCGACGACGCCGAAGAGTTTCGGGTGGAAATCGTAGACTGGAGACTCGGGAGCATTATTCTCGTCGTGGTTGGTGTCATTATGCCAATCAGTATAAACTTGAAGCTGGTCAAGATATGGTTGTTGTAACTCGATAACATGATTAACAGAGTCAATTTGACGAACGATAGGATAGGCACGCTTATCAAGATTGTCGCTCAAGGTCGGCTGAACCATGACACGAACGGCAGTATATAGTGCAATAAAAATCGGCAGCTGAATGATTAAAGTCAGTACCGAACGGAAAGGTTTGATATTATTGCGCTTGTATAGGTCCATCATCTGGATCGACTCGAGCTGGCGGTTGCCATTACAATTTTTCTTGATCTCGGCAAGCTCGGGCTGGATCTTGCGCATAAGTTTTGTTTGATGAACTTGGCGCTTCACAAGTGGCCAAAGACAAATTTTTACCAAAACAGTAAATAAAATGATGGCAATACCGAAGTCGCCAACAAAACCATAAATAACAAAGAGAATATTCGTGATCGGACGCACGATTAAAAAATCAATCAACTCAAACATAGCTCTATTATATCATAGTCTATCAGAGTTGTAGCCTACTCTGATAGACTGCGTTCTAGTAAATCATGAATGAGGCGACGGAGGTCGCGAAATGGCATATTAATGATGGATTTATTAAAGACGACGAATAAGCAATCTTGTGGGGTTTGAAATTCGGGGAGCTCGAGACGGATGGCTTCATAAACACGGCGGCGGATGCGATTGCGACCGACGGCGGACTTAAGGATTTTTTTAGAAACTACAACCCCAAAACGCTGACGATTACGCGAATTGGGAGCATAAACCAAAGAAAGCAAAGCGGTACGAATCGTTTTGCCTTTTTGGTAAGTATATCGGACACCTCCCCGAGAATGAAAGCGATATTTTTGTGATAACATGTATCTATTATAGCACTAGACTAGATACTTAAGCGGGCGCGGCCCTTAATGCGGCGACGCTTAAGGACTTTTTGACCGGATTTGGTACTATTGCGCTTCATAAAACCATGCTCGGTTTTGCGTTGGCGTTTGTGTGGTTGATAAGTGCGTTTTGGCATAATAATTTCTTTCTATGTAATTTAACAATTTTACAAATTCTCGCTCTAGTATATCGTAGATTTCCACTTTTTGCAAGAAGTTTTCCACAGGTTTTATAGGTTTTAGGATCATCTTGTGGAAAACTCTACCCCTGTAGGAGAGTTTAGAATATTATGTCATGAAAAAATGGGGTCAAAACTGTGGAAAAGTCTGGTATAATTAAGGTAAAGAAGGAGGTATGTAAGGGGAATGTTTGATGTGTGGAAGAATGTGCTGGCAGAGGTAGAGCAGACAATCTCGCATGAGCAGTTTTCGACATGGTTCCCTAATACAAACTTGATAGAAATAACTAATGACGTAGCGACGATTGGCGTGCCAAATGTATTTAAGCTAAAACAATTACAAGTAAAATATTCCGATATCATCAGGAAAGCGTTTGAACACAATAATATAGATATCAAAGAAATAAAATATACTGTACAAAGTACTAAACCAAAAACTCGAGCACGAGAGATACCGGTGAGACCGGAGGTGATTGGGGATTTGGCGCGAGAGAAGAAAAGCACCTCAACTTATAAAAGGACAAAAAGTGGAGATTTCCAAACAGGGCTAAATCCGCGTTATAATCTAGCGAATTTTGTCGTGACATCAAGTAATGAATTAGCGGCGACGGTGGCGCAAAACATCGTCAATAAGCCAGGTGCGAATTATAATCCGTTCTTCCTTTACGGAGGTCCAGGACTGGGGAAAACACACCTTGTACAGGCGATTGGAAATGAGTTATTGCAGCGGGACCCCAAGCTGAAGGTTTTTTATACGCCAGTGTCGAGTTTTTATTCGGATTTCGTAAATTCGGTTAAAAATAATCGCGGTAATGAGTTTCATCAGAAGTTTAAAAAGCTTGATGTCTTGATTGTGGACGATTTTCAGATGATTATGGGCAAGGACGCTTCGCAGGTGGAGTTTTTTGATATTTTTAATGAATTATATGGTCTAAATAAGCAAATTATTGTCACGAGTGATCGGCTACCAAATCAGATTAAATCAGTAGATGAGAGGTTGGCGTCGAGGTTGACTTGGGCGGGAGCGTATGATTTGCAATTGCCACAGTTTGAGGACAAGTGCGCGATCCTGAAGTCGAAGGCAGAATTTAATGGTGTGGAAATTGAAGATGAAGCAATTGAGTATCTGGCGGAAAACGTACGTACGAATATTCGCGATCTTGAGGGAGAGTTTAATCATTTATTAGCAGTTGCTGATCTTAAAAACATGACACCGCTAGAAGTGATTCAGGAAGGATATATTAATACTGCGCGAAGTCCCCAAAATAAGACGATTTCTCCAAAACAAGTTGTGGATAAGGTGGCAAAATTCTATCAGATAACAGCTAAAGAGTTATGTGGTAAAAGTCGGGTGACGCATATAAAAAATGCGCGGCAAGTGGCGATGTATATGCTTTCGAAGGAATTAAATATGAGTACACCGAAGATTGCAGCGGAGGTCGGGGTGAAGGATCATACAACTGTGATGCACGGGATTAAAAAGATTGATGGCGATTTGAAACTAAATTTTATCCTGCGTGACCAGATTGTGGCGATTCGGGAGCAAATTTATGCATAAAAATGTGGAAAAGATGTGGAAAGGTCTGGGGGAAAGTTTGTGGAGAAAATGTGGGAAAGTTTCCACATGGTGGCGGAATGAGTGGAATTTTGGATTAGCGTGTGGATTAAATGGAGTTTTTCACAGGAATTGTGGAAAGTTTTACGGTGGTTTTGCACACGGTTTTAACAGGGGTAGTGGTGAGGATTTACACAGTTTCCACATAGTCTACTATTACAACTATTAATATATTAGAAAGGGAGAAGATGGAGATTAAAATTATACAGGAAAAATTAGCTAAAGCGCTGGGTGCCGTAAGCCGCGTAGCAGCAGGTACAAAGGCATCATTACCGATTTTGAATAATGTATTAATTAGGGTGGATGATAATAAGGTAAGCTTGACGACAACAAATCTCGATATGGCGGTAGTGAGTTATTTGCCAGCTACACAGTGTAAGAATGGAGTAATTACAGTACCAGCGAGATTAATGGCAGAGTTTGTAAGCAATTTGCCACGTGGTGAAGTAGTGAATATCGTCTCTAAAGATGATAAAGTAGAAATTCGAGCTGGAGAATATAGTTCTATAATTAATGGAGCTTCGGCAGAAGGATTTCCGGAATTACCAGAGATTGAAGATGATAAGGCAGTGAAGTTTCAGATGGGGGTAGATGAATTTAAGGCGGGTCTATCGCAGGTGATGATAGCGGCGAGTAGTGATATGACGAGACCAGCACTTACTGGAGTGTATTTTAATACTTTTGAAGGAGCGTTATATCTCGCAGCGACGGATGGTTATAGACTGGCGGAGCGGAAATTTATTGATAAAGTACAGAGTGAAGTGGCGGCAATTGTGCCGACGGTGAGTTTGCAGGAGGTGCTACGAAGTATAAGTGATGATGTAGAGGAAATTGAGATATTGTTTGATGAGGCACAAGTAAGATTTAGGTTAGGAGAGATAGAAGTAACTTCTAAATTGATTGATGGGTCGTTCCCTGATTATCGGCAGTTAATACCAAAGCAGACCGAGATTAACCTGGAGTTAAAACGTGATGAATTAGTCCGGATTACGAAATTGGCGGCTTTGTTTGCGAAAGAAGTTGGTGGATCAATTGTCTGCGAGTCAAGTGTGGAAAAAGGAGGTTTTTCGGTGGCTTCGGTGGCGAATGAGTTGGGGGAAAATAATTCATCGATTAAGGTAAAGGTGGAGGCTGATGGTAAAGTTACTTTAAACTCGAGGTTTTTGTTAGATGCCTTGAATGTTTTGAATGACAAAGAGGTAGAATTTGGATTTTCAAATAAATTGGATCCAGTTGTCTTGAGAGATAAGAAGAGTACGGAATATGTACATATTATTATGCCACTTAAGGGGTAAAAATTGGTTATTCGCAGGATAAAGATAGCGAATTTTCGGAATCATGCGATATTCGCTTTGGATTTTGAGCGAAATACGACAAAAATTGTTGGTGAAAATGGGTGTGGAAAAACTTCGATACTTGAAGCGATTTATGAGGCGATGCAGGGGAAAAGTTTTCGGGCGGTGGATCGAGAGATTATGAAGCGAGGTGAGAAGTTTTATCGGATAGAGCTGGAATATGTCGATGGGCGAGAAGTGATAGTAGTGTATGATGGGGTGAAGAAGGAATTTTTGGTCGAAGATAAGAAGGCGCGGAGATTACCAAAAAAAAGTCGATATCCGATTGTGCTTTTTGAACCGGATGATTTGAGGTTGATGGGGAGTAGCCCGACTACACGCAGGAATTATTTTGATAGGGTTTTTGCACAATTGTCAGAACAGTATAGTGTAGCATTAAGTAAATATAATAAAGCACTTAAACAGAGGAATGAATTACTCAAAAAGGATGAAGTGACGGCAGCGGATGTGTTTTCGTGGAATATGCTACTAGTGCGATATGGTGTTGAATTGATGGGGATGAGAAAAGAATATATAGATCGGATTAGCAAGAAGATTACGGAAGTTTATCGCTCGATCGCGGACAATGAGGATGAAATTGGTTTGGAATACTTGACGGAGGTGGGGTCAGAAAGTGAGTTTTTGGCGGAAATAGAAGAAGGATTTGATCGAGATCGATATATGGGGCATACGGGTGTGGGTGTGCATCATGATGATTATTTGTTTAAGTTTAATAGACAGAGAGCTGATGGTTCGGCGAGTCGAGGTGAAGTACGGTCGGTGATTATAGCGTTGAAATTTATTGAGGCGGATATGGTGGTAGAAAAGACAGGAAAAACACCTATAGTATTGCTTGATGATGTGTTTTCGGAGTTAGATGAAGCGAGGCAGAAATGTTTGGTGAAGAATTTTCAAAAAAATCAGATAATTCTCACAAGTGTGAATGATTATGGAAATTTAGGGGAATGTGTGGTTTTAGAGAAAATTAAGTAGAAAGAGATTTTTCATCCAGGATGGGAGTATTTAGCTGGATAGAGTTAATAAGGACTTGGGCGTTGTGTTTGGCTTCGTCATTATTAGCATAAATAATAGTGTGGTCAGAGATATCATTATTATCGATACGATCAAGAGCTACGGCGAGGAAATTTTCCATAGTATAGTCTGTAAAAACATATAGGATATACTTCCTGTCGTCGGAGACATCAAGGGTAACTTTGTATGAAATGCTTTTATCACTAGATAAGTCCTCAAACGACTCTTCATTAAGTGTGATAGTGTAGGTATTAAGTGTATTATTACTAGTAGAATTATCGGAAGGGGCGGAGGAAATTTCTTCGTCGCTAATGATAATATTGCCGACATCATTCATGACGTCTGTAGATAAAGTTTGACCGATGGAAAATTCTAGAAGGTAGCGATTTTCGAAATAAGGGTAAGGTGAAGATTCCGGTTCTGGACCGGTATTTTTGGAGGAAGAATTAATAATGATCCAAATTATAACGATAAAGATAATTAGTATAAAAAAGAATGTAACAATAGCGAGAATACGGTGTTTGCGGATAAAATCAGGGAGATTTGTATTGTTTGTGGGGTTCATTTAGCTTTGATTCCTTTTAAGTTATTACAATTAATACCAGCGTTGATGACTGTGTCTGGTGAATAATATTTGTTGTTATTTTTGCGTGAAGCGGAGTTAGCGATATACCATTCACCATTGGCATTTTTACCGGTAATACCGATATAGTGTCCACCGCTTGTAAACGGAGCAGAGCCTTTACCAGATGTATGGATCATCCAGCCGTCGTTTAGGGCGTTTTCGATGGTAGCTTTGCAACTTGCAGTATCAGTATCAAAAACTTGGTAGGCAAGTCCATAATGTTCCGCAAGAACACGAGTAATTTCCCATGAGCTACCCGCGCCAGCAATATGCATACCTGCTCGACCAGCCCAATCGGCGGTATCATCTGGGCGAATTTCGAGGCCTAATAAGGCAGTAGCCATCATAGCGAAGGAAGTTGGTCCACATCCGGAATCACAAATGCTAGTACCGGAGGCACCATGTACTCCACCGGATCCGTACATGAGATTGCTCCAGTCTTCACCGCATTGGAAGTATTGGGGGATACTATCTCCAGTATAAATATTATAACTACTAGAACAAGCAATAGTATTGGTGGATTTTTTGGCACCAGATTCAATAGATTCGGCGATGGTTTTGGCGAGGACTACGGCTCCTTCCTCGGTAGGGCGTTTGTTTTTGACGTATTTGCTAGCATTGGCTTCGGCGGCGGTTGCCCAGTCAGCAACGACGACATTAACGTTGTTATAAGCCAATAATTTAAAGAGAAGATTAATCTGTTTGTAATTGTCGGACTTGGTGGAGTAGTTATTTACAAGGACGATGTTATGACCTTTGCCGATGCTATTGATGATGGCTTGAGCGTCTTTGCGTTCAATGTTTTTATCATTACTACTGAGGGCAAGGACGACAGTTTCACGGAGCTTTGTATTAATGAGGCTACTGGTGTCTTCGAATTTACGACCATCTGCGGCATTAATTTCGACTTCTGGGAGGAGTTTTTTGATTTCTTCGGTAGCGATGACGATATTGTCGTCGCCGAGAATGGTAACATTAGAACCGTCGGAAGCTATAGAATCGTCAGTAGTGGGTGTGGAATTGGCATATTTTTGATATAGCTCAACAGCATTATTGCGGCGAATTTCAGCTTCTTGCCAATAAGAATGACCAGAACTAGTACCGACTTGTTGGGCATATGAATCAATGAGGAGATTACTAGTATTATTAACTACGCTGGTTGGACTTTTGGAATAGGCTCCCTCAAACGTAACGAGAAATAGATCAGAATAGCTCATAGCACCATTTGTACCTGTTTTATGGTCGACATTGCCGATACTACTCATGAAAGTTTGGAATTGGGCTTCTTCGGTTAGGAATTCGAGTTGGATAGCGAGGATTTCATCTTCGGAGGCATCTCCGGGTATTCTAGAAAGAACTTGAGTGCGTCGTCCGCCACACCATTGAGCAATACCATAGCATTTTGTGCTGGGGTCGCCGATACCAAAGTGGTTTTCTTGTCGAAGATTCCCCATTATCCCAGCGATGACGGCGGCATTATCAGAGACTCCGGCAATATTGGCGGTGGCGAACCAATTCCAGACTTTGGCCTCGTTGTCACTACCGACGGCTAGACCGGGACTATCGGTGCTGCATTCATTACCGCCACTGGGGTCGTAGTAAAGGATGTTATTAGCGTCGTAAAAATCTAATGTTGCAGAATCAGGAGTAGCAAAGGCTGGCATGAAACTAGAAATAGAATAAAGTATTGTTAGGCCAATAATGGTAATTGATTTCCAAAGTGAATGTCTAATCATGAGATGGCGTAACTCCTATTGCGTATATCGGCGTAGATAATATGTTGGCTGATGACAGTGGTTGTTTCTTCTTTGACTTCTTGATCTGAACTATAGTGAGGTTTTTCTGAGCGAATGATATTTGCGATTTCCTCGCCGGTTTTATAATTAGTGGCATTGCCATCCATTGCTAGGCGAGTTTCTGGGTCGTAGTTATCTAGAAACTGGTAGTATTCAGCTATAGCAATAACTGTTTCAGCATCGTCTTTGGTGATACCAGCAATGCGAGAAATGACTCCTGCTGGTGAGTTATCAAGGGGATGTTCAGTTCTGTATTTTTCAATATAGGCTTCGATAGGACTTTGGGAATTTTCATAAGCTCCCATTTGTTTGAGTATGCGTTCGTCTTCAATGTAGCGTTGATAATAGCGATAAGTAGTTTTCCAATCGGGGTTATCGTCGCTGGCAACGAATTTTGCATCGGTAGCCCATGCCATGTTTTCTGCTGTGGTGGCGGCATTGGCTAGGTCTTCGATATCATTCCAAATTGGAATACTACTACTTATAGTATTGCCAATTTCGAGTTCGCTTAATATATTGGCGTCTGGGGTACCTACTGGTGATTCTCTCAGAACATGGTATTTTATAACTTTTTCGAGGTTACTTCCCTCTTTAACGATACAGACGCCGTCTTCTTTTTGCTCACAATCAAGATCATTACTAATAATGCTCATATAGGTAGGATCACTAGGGTCGAGATCTAATAAATCTGGGTCAGTGTAGCCAATAGGCATACAAGTTGACCCTCCGGCGGCACCGATATTGGCTAGATTGGGGCAATTACCATAGTTGGTCATATATGATTGGAGAATTGGCGATTCTCCAATAGCAGAAACATTACTAGTTAGTGAGGCTATGGATTGGGAAGTTATATTTGCAAGGGAGTTAATTGAAGATATAGCATTAGTGGTTCTAGAATTTGTGACAATGGGTAATAGTTTATAAGCAATACTACCGAGAAAAGTGTTCTTGGATGTTATGTCGAACGGGCTACGGTTGAGACGGTCAACTTCGGCTTCCATAGCAAGGACTTTTTGCATTTCTTTGGCGTAAGCATTTAAGTTTTCTTCGGATGCGAGGGATTGGCCTCCTGCGGAGCCATTTTTGTATCCAGTAGCGGCAGCACCGTTGGCGAGATATCCTCCAAATTCTTTACCAACAGCAGTTTCAGCGACATTTGTAAAGAGAGCTCGAGCAACTGTAGGAATGAGAAAACCAAGAGCGACGGAAATGGCGGTCGATATAGCGAGACTTAATGCAAAATCGAAGATCATTTGGGTAACGATGGAGATACCAGCAGTCCCAATAGCAGCACTGATTGTTGTGACGAGGGAGATACCAGCAGCGACAGTATTGGCGGCGGCACAAGTATAGACAGCGCCAGCACTCATTCCTAATGCTACACCAATCCAGTTAAAAGTTTTTTCTAGGGAGTATTTTTCCATAATAGATTGGGAGACTGGTGTGCCGGACATCATACCTTGAAGTACCTCATTGTCCATAGGGGATCCGGTTTCTTCGACGGTTTTGGTTTCGCCGGTTGTATTGTAAGTATTATTTGCTGAATCGTAACTGACTTTGATATCACTATGATCGATTACATTTGAGGTGACTGGTGTGACGAGCTCATTCATTGTCGAGCCTATTGGGGCTTCACTTCCTGCTCCACTCATAGCTTTACTTATTGGTTCCATTTCGTCAACAAATAACTGTATTGAGTGGTAAATTTGCATTGTGGCAACGGTAGATGAAATGATGCCGCCAACTCTAATAATCATACAAATGCCTTGTGAGGCTTTGGCGGCTTTTGCTGCTCCGTCGATGAAACTTTTAGCCTTTACTTCCGCGTCGGCGGTTGAATTATTGGTTTTACCATCGGTAACATCTTCATTTACACGAGTAGTCGTTTCTTCGCCGTCAGTATCTGTTTCGGTTTTATCGTATGAGTCTTTTACGCTGGTAGAGCTGTTCTCAAATTTACTATTTCTGGTTCTGCGGAAATTTTCTTCATCGGTTTCGGAATTGCCACTAGTTCTAAATTTATCAAATATATTACGTAAGCCGTTAAAGACTTTGTTGGCGGTGGCGTCAAAATAATTGGCGACTCGATTACGTTTGGCTTTCATGTAAGCTTGACGGAATTTGGTATCGGTAACAAACTTGTTGTGAAAATCATCAGCAGAGATAGTTTCACCGTCGAATTTGAGAGTTTTGGCACGTCCGGATCCCTCTACTTCTATGCCTTGTTGCTTGAGGCGCTTGGTCATATAAGGTGTGAGTGTTCGATATTTGTTATTGCCGGTCCAGCCAGTCTTGACGGGATCTTCTCCGCGTAGCATATATCTAGTGATAGATGCACTGCGATTGACGTAGCTAGCATATTGAGTATCGGTTGCTTCGGTTAGTAGGTTAGTGAGGGCTGCAGGGAGCATCATGTGGGATCCGCTGAATAGAGTCGCAGCTCCGCCTCCCATGAGCAGCCCAATTATTAGTGTTATAATGGCTTTCTTTTTGGAGCCTTTGAATTTAACTTTTGATTTATTGCCTTTGGAGTTTTTACTATTTTTGCCAGAGCCAGTAAAGAAGGACTTTTCGTTGGAAAGAGCGGACTTCTCGGCGTTACGTAGTGAATTTTGGGCTGTAGTGTGGGCGGTTTGTTTGGATGGCGTATTATCCGATTGTGAGTTAGATTCAGCAGAATTGTCGGAGTTGGATGAATTGGATTTAGTATTATCGCTGTTAGTTTGAAAATCTGGACGATGGCTAGAACGCTCCATATTTCTGTATGGATCGTTTGGTGCTAAAGTGTTGTCTTCACCAGTGTCATACCTTCCCATTGTTTATATTATCGCATTGTATAGCGTGTTTCGTCAAGGACTAGGTGCTATTTGCGATCCTCCGGTCTAGTTGTGATTAGGGATTCTTCGGTTTCGGAAGCGATGATTTGGATGTGGACGTGGTTGGCACCGGCGAAGAAGAGGCCTTGTCCAACTGGGAAGTTGGCGAGACGCTTCTTTTCTTCGGATGTGAGTTTGAAAACATCACTTAAGACATCGACGGCGGAGGCACTTTGTTTGAGAAGAAGTTGCATGGAGGAGTTGGCGACAATGGCGCGGCCCATTTTGGTACTCATAAAGTCTTCGACATCTTGGGTGATAGTTGTAAGACCGAGATAATATTTGCGAGCACGTTTGGCGAGGCTAAAGAGGAAGTTAGCAGAGTCTTCGTATTGCATAAGTTGCCAAGCCTCATCGACGAGAAGGAGGCGTTTCTTTTGTTCGGCGCGTACAACGTTCCAAACGTGGCTTAAAACGATATACATGGCGACAGGACGTAGTTCGTCTTCGAGGTCACGGATATTAAAGACAACCATTTGATTATTGATATCGACGTTGGATTGTTGAGAAAAGATGCCAGCAAAAGTACCAGTAGTATATTTGCGTAATCTTTGCGCGAGACTAGGGCCGGTGCCACCCATATGTAATAAAGTATCGTACAAGTTGATAATAGTGGGAGGCGTGCTTTGATGTGTGAGAGGGTCGCTAGTGATGCCAGCACGAGCATAAGTATCAATAAGGGCTTGGTCGAGATCGGCTTCTTCATTAGCAGTGAGGCCAGCTTGTCCGCCAGAACCGCTTAACATGAGTCGGAAAAGGCCGTGTAATGTGACAAGATTAGCGCGTAAGGCATCGTTTGCGTCTTCGGTGTCGACGATTTTTGGTAGATCGAATGGATTTATCCTGACATCAGAGTTAAGTGAGAGGCGAATATAGCTGCCACCAACAGCTTCGCAAAGTCTTTGATATTCGTTTTCTGGGTCGATGATGATAATCTCGGCACCGATCATCATGGAGCGGAGAGCCTCGAGTTTGACAGTAAAGGATTTACCAGCACCAGATTTGGCAAAAACGACGAGATTGGCGTTTTCAAGAGTGAAACGATCGAAAATGACGAGACCGTTGTTGTGCATGTTGACGCCGTAGAGGATGCCGTTTTCCTGAGTGAGGTCGGCGGAGGTGAATGGGAAACTAGTACTGATGGCACCAGTATTCATATTGCGTCGAATTTGGAGCTGGTCGGTGCATTGCGGCATAGTACTATTCATTCCCTGCTCTTGTTGAGAGGTGGCGACTTTGCTAAAAATCATTTGTTGACCGAGCATGGTTTCGACTTTATGTTGGACGAAGTTAAGTTCGTCGAGGGATTCACCCCAGAGAGTGATGTAGAGACCAAAACGGAAGAATTTTTCGGCACCGACTTGGAGCTGGTCGCGGAGCTCTTCGGCGTCGCTGATAGCGGCTTCGAGCTCTGGATCGCGGATACGGCCTTTTTCGGAATTAACTTGATAGCTGGCTTCAAGCTGGGTAACTTTTTTACGAAGGTTTTTCATGACAACGGTGGTTTCGACGGGATAGATGTACATTGAGACATCAAGGACTTCATCAATATTAATAAGTCCAGAAATCCAACCGGTATAAAGTGTACGAGGGTATCCATAGATATAGATTGTGCGGCCGTATTTGGTGCCTAGTCGGAAATAACTAGAATGAATTTCGATAGAGCTAGGAGAAATTAAGTCGCGAAGGGTAGTAATTCCCTGCTCAAAAGCTTGCTGGATTTCAGCTTCTTCGGTAGCGCGAGCTTGGTTTGCAATTTCGGCTGCAGTGAGATTAGTAGTGACAGCTTGTTTTTTCTTTGCCATGTTATTCTTTTACTCCCTTCTTGACGTAAGTAGTTGCGAGCTTGGTAAAATCGACTAATGGTTCGCGGACAGCGGTATCGGGGTTGTTGAAATTATAGAATAATTCGCTTAATTCTTTAGTATTGAGGCGAACGGACTGAATTCCGATTTGGAAGAGACCGGAAATGACTGATTCAACGCGATTATTAAGCTCGTCAATAGCCTTATTGTAGGTGTCGCGATTGATGCGGGTGACGGCTGGGGTTTTGTTTTTGCCTAGTGCTTTGAAGAAGTTTTTGGTTTGTTGTACGGCAGCTTCGAGGTCGGCAGAAGCATAATATGGGATGACAATGAAGAAAGATTTGTCCATAATATTGGCCTCTTGAGAGAGGACATCGATGAAGTTGATATAGTCGTCCATGAGCACGCCTAGTAGCATATTGTCAGTGTTACGACGGATTTTGATGAGTTTTTCAATGTATGGGCCAATGTCAACTTTTTGGGAGCGCACGAGGATTTGTGTGGTAAAAGTGAGTGAATTGAGGAAGTTTTGATAGCTATACTCTACACCTTCGCGTTCGGTTTCGGACATGAGGTCGAAGTTGATGGATTGACAAGCAACGACGGCACGGAAAGAACCATCTTTCATGATAATGAGACTATCGCGTAGCTCGGAGAACATGAGAGTGGCTTGGGTGGAGATTGGTGTTTCGACGACGGGCGGGACCTCGCTGGGGGTTTGCTGATTTTGAAGTTGGGCAGTAGGTTGCGCGGCGAATTGATTGAGCGGTGCTTGTGAGGCAGCTTGGAGATTAACATTGGAGAATGGTTGTTGCTGTGGTGGCACACCTGCTGTAATTGGGGCTTGGGTTGGCATTGGCGGCTGATTGGTTGGTGTGACGGGTGCCTGCGCCATTTGGGATGGTTGTGGTGGCATGGGGGGATTTGGCGCCGCAGGGGCAGGCATTTGAGGGGCTGGTGGTTGATTAGGGGTTTGTGGATTCATAGTTCTCCTTAATGTAGTGGTATATAAACTTCACTTTCGTTTTCTTTGCGGATGCGGTCGGCTTGCTGCTGGATGGTTTCAACGGAAAAGTCGGAATTATTAGCTAGCTCATTGAGCTCTTGAGGGATAACTGGTTGGATGATTGTATTGTTCTCGGGCTCAGATTTTGTTAGTGGTTGGATTACGCGTTCGTTGATATTAGCAGTGCTGCGGGGTTTATCATGGTTGTATTCGGATTGTTCGATAGCATTGCGCATTTGGTTGACTACTTCTTGATGTCGTTCTTGTTGATCACGGTCAATTAGAGTATTGATGCGATTGGTCTCATAGGCATCGAAGATGTCTGTAGCGTTATTGGCTTCGGCATAGAGGTCGTCACGCATAGGAGAGTTGGCATTTTTGATGGCGTAACCTTCGGAATCGACAATTGCTGCTAGGAAGGATAAGCGATGTCCGGCTTCTTCTTCGGTGATATTGCGGACGCGTGATTTTTCGACCTTTTTGGGGGCGGTAATGAGGATGGTAGAATTACTTTGACCTGGTACCCAATAGCGTTTATTGGGCTTCGTGTAGAAAGAAACTAATGCAGCGAGGTAAGTTTCCATTGGCTGATCCTTTTTTAAGGGGAGGGCTAGAATAGCGAAGAAGATGGCAAAAGGTATAGGTATGATGACAAGTAGTGGGAAAATTTGGAATAAACCGACGGCAAGTACAATCATACCAAGCACGACCATCAGATAGATGAACTGCCGAAAAGTAAACGGTCCGAGTAGTTTGTCGTCCGCTTCGACATCTTGGGGTACCTTGTAGCTGGCCATAGTGATATTTGTCGTATGTGGGTGAAGTTATGAATTGCCCACCAAAATCTACACCTCCTTATACATTATATAATAATGGTTGAGGTGTAGAATGTCAAGATAAGATGGCGGATTATTCGTCGTTGATGGAAGCACCGAGCGCGGTGTTGTAAAGTTGGCTGATTGCGTCGCGGATGGCGTCAGCCTTAGCTTCTTGTCTCGCTTCATAATCAACTTCGGCTGTGTTATTAATAGCATCTTCTGTAGTCTGGGATCGTTCGTCGTAGAGTGCTGATGCGATGAGTTGCTCAAGTTCACCAGAATACTCACGAAGACCAGCGTTTTCAGAGAAAATAGATCTAGCGAGTTCGGCAATGGCTCTAGGGTCATTAGTGCCGCTAGTGATGAGGTCTTCGATTTGTTCACTAGCGTCAGCGACGGTGCTGTTGGCGTGATTGAGGTCGCGGGTGAATTTTTGTATGTTTTCGTTAATTCGGCCAGATTGTTCGCGAGTTTGGGCTTCACCTAGTATACTATTCAGCTCACGCATGGCATTCTCGATGATTTTGTTTGTTTCGGCACCGACGGCTTCGCCAAATAGGTGTTGCTGGGGGTCAAGACGTTGCTCGATTGGGATTGAAGGATCTTCGTTTTGAATGCCTAGTGCACTGATGAAGTTAGCCAATTCGATGAGTGCGGCAACACCAGAGGCTTTTTGATTCTCGCGGATATTTGGAGTAGGTTTAGTCTTGAGGTGATTGATGAATTGTTTGATGGTCTTTGGCATGATTTTGTGCTTGATGGTATTGCGGAGATCCTCGATTGTAGAACTTTCACGCGGAATTTCTTCCCATGCCTGGCTGGCATTATTGAAACGGAGACCGTCGAGAGGTTTACCATTAACGTCGAGATAATCAAGAATATCTTGGTCTGGGAAATATTTTTGGAATTTAGCTTCGTCGTTTAGAGATTCGAAGAGTTTTTGATAGCGTTGGAAGGCATGCTTATCGTTGATTAAGAAATTCTTTGGTTTGGTGGCGACGGCGGCACTCTGGAGAGCGGCAATATTGTATTTGCCTGGTGTATCGACGTAGCCCATGTTGAGTTGTTGGAGTAACATGTTTCCGGCTTCAACAGCATGCTCGCCGTATTTGGCAGTGCCCATAGCAGCAGAGATTGTGCTGTGATAACGACGGAGTGGTCCGCCCAAACCATAGGATATATTATAGCGGTCGTTGATTGGGTCATTGATGGCAATATCGCGGGCAAGCATTTCTTTCATGAAGCCGGCGTCATTTTCGGTGAATTGTTGGATGACATCGCCGTCATCGTCATAGATATCCATGTAGCGGACACGTTTGTAAGCACGACGTTCGGCATCGCTCAAAGAGTCATATTGTTCTTTGGTGATTTCTTTACCAGTTTCTTTATGTACACCGATGTATTTGTTCCATTGACGGTGCTGTTTCCCAGCAATGAGATGATATTGGTCATCTTCGACGGGCTTACCGTCGGGACCCATTTCAAAGCCAGCATCGCTCATGTCGGCGACATCAAAGGCGAAATTACGGAATTCTGGCTTGCTGAAGTTGAATTTATTAGCAACGACGAGTGCATCACGACGGTTGCGACCTTCAATTTCGACACTTTGGCGAAGGACTTGCCCCATGATGGTGTTGACGCCATCTGATCCGAGACCGCCATTGGCGTTTTTGAGTAGGCGATTGAAGTCGTATGGTGTACGATTACGATCTTTGGAAGCAGTCATGTAACGATTGAGGAGGTAGTTTTGATCGCCTTGCGCGATATTTTGGGCACGGAAAGTTTGCATCATGGAATCTTCAAAAGCGGCAGCGTGGAGCGCGGATATTGCTTTGCCGGCGCGATCTTTTTCGAAAGTTTTATCGTAATCAGCGAGGTTGTTATCAAGCATTTTTTGGGCGTTTGCGACTAGAGTTTCTTGTAGCTTGGCCTCTTTGGCGCGACGGATTTCTTTGCTGCCACGACTCTTGTATTTAGCATTGCCTTCAGCGTCTAGTCCTTTGTAGCCAGCAGCTTCATTGAGAGCGCGGGTGATAGCGCGACCTTCGTTGATGGATTTTGTACGCATGGCGTCGAGGTCGCGACGTTTCTGACGATAAGCGAGATAATTACGGAGACGTGCGCCGGTCATGACGCGGTTATTGCGTAAGGAGTGCTGACGGGCTTTTTCGGTATGGCTGTCTCCCCAGCGTCCAAGTGTGTTTCGGGCGGGGTTTGTGAGTTTGTCGAGACCACTACTGATGCGACCGAGCATACTGCCAGACATTTTCATCATCGGGGCTGACAAACAAAGTGGGAGAATTTGAACGGCAAGACCGAGAAGGACTTCAAATGGCTTACCTTCAGCGGAGGCAATGATAGCCCATCCGGCTAGATTGGACGCGCCGACAAGAAAGGCAAACATAGGGTAAAAGAACACCATTTGGAAGAGAGCGTTTTTCCATTTGTCGAACCATTTTTCGGTATTTGGCAGGAGATAAGCGACAAAAGCGAGTGGTGAAATCATTACTAGGATTGAAATTACACCTTGACGGAGGCTGATTGTGATGAATCCGATGACGAGAGATATGACGGCGCCGAGTACTGCGACGACAGCCATCCAGAAGGCAGCTTCAATACCTCCGACCGAGGCCACTCCTACTATTGTTCCAGCGGCCGTAATAGTAAATGATCCAATGAACTCAGTCCAACTGACTTGGAGCTCTGGCGGTACGGTTTGTTGAATAGACTCTTTGATACCGGTGAGGAAGCCGCCGATACTACTACCAATGAGGTTGCTAGCGTCAATTAGGAGTGTACAGAGGATGTAGCTCAAGTTGACCATGATTATAGCAATAATGAGACGGGGGAGGACGCGTTTGATACCGTAATTACTGATACCGAGTCCAGTGAATTGCGAATATAATACAACGATAATAAAGATGATAAAAACGATGTTGGTGAGGTCTCGCATGTAGACCCAGACTTTGAAAATGGGAGATTCGGTGTCGGTAGATAGGGGTGCTATATCGAGAAAACTTTCAATGAATTCATAGATGTGATCAAGAAAGTTGCTGCCGGCATTCATTAACGGGCAGAGGAACCAAGAAACGGCACCGGATTGCCCTTGACAAATTGGAGTATCGCTAGCAGCTTCATCTTCTTTTGGTTGGTCCTGGTTCTTCTGATTTTCTTCATTCTCGTCGTTGGTTCCCTGATCTTCGGTATTTTCTTCTGTATTTGGGGTTGTGTTAGTATCAGTATTTTCTGTATTCGGTTCGGATGAGGGCTCTTCTGAAGGGGCTTCTTCAACAGCAATAGCTGACGGAGCGGATGGTAGCATAAGTGGTGCTAGGCTACCAAAAAGAGTCCCAACAAGCGCGAGCAGGACAAAGATAACCCGATTTTTAGATAACATTTTCATCTTGAATTCATCCAAATTAACCCTATAATTATAGGCTATACTTTAATTATAGCACACATAAGCTCTATAGTCAATAGTAAATATAACATTTATTGGTGATTTTCAACGCTTATGTTTAGTTTTCATGGAAAATGATTTGGATTTTGGGGGTTTTGATGGTAAGATAGGGGTATGAAACGAAGGATAATGCCTGTTTTGGCACTTGTTTTGATGATACTGGGGGGAGTGAGCGTGGTGCGGCCGGTGGCGGCAGCTACGCCATGTGTGCCGAAGATGCAGTTTCTGGGATTCAAAACATGGTATGATGGCTTGAAGTGCGAGAATGTAGAGGGTAGCCAGACGATTGTGTCTCCGGCGAAAGATGACGAAGGTAGTGAATTGACGTCTTTTATTTGGTTGATAGCATTGAATGTATTATTTGATATTTGTCTTGTGATAGGCTATCTCGCTGTGGGATTTGTGATATATGGTGGCTATCTGTATATTATGTCGCAAGGTGATCCGGGTAGAGCGGCGAAAGGTAAGAAAACTTTGACGTCGGCGATAGTAGGTTTGATTATCTCGATGTCAGCTTCGGTAATAGTAAATACGGGTAAGGTGATATTGGGAATAAATGGTGCTGGCTGGAAACAATATGCGGATGCTGGATTCCAGCAGGCGCAGATTACGAATATTTTCACGTGGGCTTATTCGGTAGCAGGAATTGTAGCGGTGGCGTTTATTGTGTACGGAGGGATTCAATATTTGTTGTCGCAAGGTGATCCGGGTAGGACGAGGAAAGCTACGTTGACGATTATCTATGCAGTAGCGGGGTTGCTTGTGGTTTTGCTTGCGGCGGCGATAACTTTGTTTGTAACTGGTACGGTGGGAGGTGATTTGTAGTGAAGCGGAGAATGATGTTTATGTTGGGGGTAGTGATGGCTGCGATTGTAGGGCTGGGGTGGATGCCGGGTGCGATGGCAGCAAGTACGAATATTTGCGATGATGCTACGATAACGGAGGATAAGAAGGCTTTGGCCGGATGCAGCGTTGCAGATAAAGATAAAACAGTAATGCCATTAGCGGTGACATTGATCAAAACTGCGATGTCGGTTACTGGAGTTTTGGCGGTTGGGGTGATCGTGTATGGTGGTATTATCTATACGACGAGTAACGGGGATGCATCAAAGGCAAATAAGGCAAAGAATATTCTTATATATGGTCTTGCGGGGCTGCTTGTTTCTATGCTGGCTTGGGCAATTGTGCAATTTGTGAGCGTTAGTATTTTTGGGTAGATAAAATAGTATGGACTTTTGTTAGCAAATAGTGTATTATAGGGGTAAGTTATAGGTAATTGAAAGGAAATATATTAGATGAAAAAGGTTGTATTAAATGCGATTGCTGCGGCTCTGATGGTGTTGGGGCTGGGGAGTGTAGCTACAATGTCGCCAGCGGTGGCTGAAGGGGTTAATTGGAAGGATTGTGCTGACGGTGCTAGTACTGCTAATTGTATAACTAGTACTGATTCGACTGGGGTGTTTGGGCAGGGTGATTTGATGGGCACTTTGACGACAATTATTAACGTTATCGTTGGCGTGGTTGGGTTTGTCGCTGTAGCCATGATTGTGTTGGGCGGTATTAGTTATGCTACTTCACAAGGTGATGCGGCAAAGACCAAGAAAGCACAGAATACGATCCTTTATGGCGTAGTTGGTCTTGTAGTTGCTTTGCTTGCCTTTGCTATTGTAAACTTCGTATTGACTAACGTATTCGGCAGTTAAGCTAGAAACTATTGGAGGTTAGGTATGAGATCAAGGTTGATAGCTATTCTAGCGATGATTGTGGGGTGTTTGGGGGTAGTATCTAGTCCGGTGATGGCTGCGGTGTCGTGTCCAGAAGGTACGCCGAGACATGGTGATTCGAGTGTGAAGTCGCTTGGTGAGTGTTCGATCCCGAAAGACGAGGCTTCGCGATATGATTTAATGAATAAAGTTACAGTTGTTATCAACGTCATCGTCGGTGTGGTTGGTATCGTATCAGTAGCCATGATTGTATTAGGTGGTATTAGTTATGCTACTTCACAAGGTGATGCAGCAAAAGCTAAAAAAGCACAAAACACAATCATCTATAGTGTAGTCGGTCTACTTATCTCCCTACTCGCCTTTGCTATTGTAAACTTCGTATTGACGAGTATATTCTAGGATTCGTAATATAGAAAATATATCCATTCGTGTGGGTGGATATGTTTTTGTTTGTGCTATTAAAGTGCTTTTTGACTCCTCTACCCTACGTATAAGTCTCTTTTGGGAAGCGCGTCGCCAGCGCCTGCCGTTGCAGGGCTGGCGCGCTCATACTCCTCGTAAGTCCGTATCTTCCCAAAAGAGACTTATACGTAAGATCGAACTGATTATCCTCCTCTCTACTACCTATACTCTAACTAGCCGATAATAACCGCCGTTAGGCGGTTATTATCTTGACTGCTGTCGTATCCTCAAAAATGAGAGCTAACGCTCTCGCTTTATTCGGATACTCCAGCATGCAGGCAGCGGAGAGAGAAGCCGCTAGAACGACTAATTTCAGAAAGGACCATATCTGTATAGACATAACTATAGCCAAACTTCAAGTAACGACCGTCGTAAATATTAGAGTCGGACATTGACGACCAATAGTAGCCAGAAGTTCCGTGATCTGGCATAGGCATCCATTTTCCTGAAGTTGGTCCAGTTTGTCTATTGACTCCTATTACTCCGCTGCGCACAAAAAAGCAGTAAATTTTGCCGAAGCCCCTCTTTACTTTGTGCGCAGCGGGTTTATCAACAACGGCCGTAATAACCTAGAGTTTTCTGGGATTAATGGCTATTTATGGTCGTCTATACCAAAAGATAATATTAGTGACGTTCTACTTTTATACTTCGGGGGTAATAGTGTCGATCCAGCAAATAACGGCAACTATCGTTATGCCGGTCGTCCCCTCCGCTGCCTAGCTAGTTAGAGTATAGGTAGTAGGAGGATTGTACTGACCGTGTTATAATAACAAAAAATAAGTTCGACATAGAGTCAAACTTATTTAGTGGTGCCCGAGACTGGACTTGAACCAGCACGCCTTGCGGCATATGCTCCTAAGGCATACGTGTATACCAATTTCACCAC
>CAPKVJ010000009.1 GCA_948648655.1 uncultured Candidatus Saccharibacteria bacterium
ATAGGCTCTGTGATGTCTAATTGTTTTATTATTTGGCCACCTCCGGTGTCGCAAGATGTTTGGAGTTAGATAGATGACGGCAAATGCGCTAGGCTTACTACTTTTCTAGAATATAATAAGGTCATTCTAGTCATACAAAGGAACCTAAACCAGAAGGCGCATTTGCCGTGCTCGCTTCTTGCTTCAATACAAAAAGCGACACCGCAAGGTGCCTTAAACCATTTTCGAACCGTTCACAAAACGAAACAGAACTAAAGCGGTGTCGCTTTCTCCATTTCGTTTGCAAATCTGTTCTAAATGATAATTACTAACCAAAAACTTCGGTTCTGATGATTTAAGGCAATTCCATTATAACACATCTACCCCAAACATAACCAAAATAATGTTGTAAAAACTACAACATTATCCCCGTCCTATCGCACACAATCTACTCCTTCGCCTTCACTCTCAAAAAATCCTGCGTATAATTCTTCAGATCATTAAATACTGGCAAAGCATGCGTCTCCCCACCCGCCTTCTTACCATCTTCCCAAACTCGCACCATAATCACATACTCCGGCATCTCGCCATCCGCCCCACCAAAACCAATATAAGTCGCTATCGTCTCATCAAACGAATACGCACCATCCTTAATCGCCTGCGCCGTACCAGTCTTCCCTCCGACATAATATCCAGCCTTATCCGTCCCATTATCTCGCCACGTCCTGCGCGTGTTATACAGCATTTCTCGCATCGTCGCACTTGTTTCCTGCGACACCGTCCGCCGCACTGCTGGCTTTGTATCGTTTTCGATAAATTCCCCGTCTTCGACCTTCCCTGCAATAATCGTCGGTGTATAAAATTGCCCGCCATTTACCACACTCGAAAACGCCGCCGCAACCTGCATCATCGTTACCTGCATATTTTGACCAAAAGTCATATTTGCATAAGTCGAATCAATCCCATAAATATCCGCATGTGGCTCATAAACTATCCCGTCCGCTTCATAAAGCTCAATTCCTGTCTTCTCTCCCAACCCAAAATGCCCATTATAATACTCAAACAGTCTCTCTCTCCCTTGTGCCGTAATATCCGTCTCACTTCCACCCAGCCATCGCAAGACCTGCGTTGACCCCGTATTCATCGACCAGTTCAACGCCGTCTGCATACTGACTTGTCCCAAAAGCTCCGTCTTCTGGGTTGAGTTCTTAATCGGCCAATCATCGACATAAGTTACATTTGCGTTTTCAAATGTCTTCTCGGGTGTCATCACGCCATATTCAATTCCCGTTGCAAAAGTAAAAGTTTTACATACGCTCGCCGGTTCATACGGGTCCTCCAAAACGTAATTCACATAGTTAGCTGCACTTTCTACATTACCAAAATCGCTCGGATCATATCCCGGAATATTCGCCATTGCTAACACCTTCCCCGTATTTGGATCCATCACCAGCGCACTAATGTTTTTCATCCCCAACTCACCTGCCTTCCGCTCTAAAATCTTCTCAACATTATGCTGCAAAGTTTTATCAATCGTCAAAACGATATTCTCCCCGTCCTTCGCCGGCTCCTTAATATTATCATTCCCAATCGACAATGCGACATTGTTGATATCTTTCACTGTCCGCAGTAGCCCATTTTCCCCCGAGAGTTTATCATCTAATGACCCTTCCACGCCATACTGCCCCGTACCTTCCGCATTTACAAACCCCAACACCGAAGCCCCCAGCTTCCCCTCCGGATAAACCCTCTCTGTATTCGCTTGCAACCACACCCCAGTGAGATCCACCTCCGCAATTTTCTCTGCCTTTTTTCGACTCACATTTTTTGCCACCACATAATACCGCAAAGCCTTATCCGCAAACACATCATCCCAATCTGCGATCTGCTCTTCCGCAATAATACTACCTAACTGCTTCTCAATTTCCCCTCTATCCCCCAACATCGGGTCAACAATCACTGTATAGACCGTCGTATTCATCGCCACTGCCGACGGCTCATCACCATCCATCATATAAATCTCGCCCCGCTTCGCTAGCAAAACATTCTGTCTCGTCTGTTGCGCTGCCGCCTTTTCTGCCCATACCTCATGATCCAAAATCTGAATACAAAAAAGCTTCAAAACAATCACCGCCATCACTAGTAACAAACCAATCCGAAGAATTTTGTTTCTGTTCATGCCTATATTATACCATAAATTAGTCGGTACTCTGATTCCTACATATGCCACTTTACTTTGTGCGCAGCGGGGACGTCTATATCAGCAATAGCAAGTTGAGGGGCTCCGGGCAGTTCGGCTTCTCTTGGTCCTCTATGTCCCGCTCTAGTACATTCTACGCTTACTACTTGAGCTTCGACAGTAGTGGCGTCAATCCGTCAAGCTTCGTCAGTCGTTGTTACGGCTACCCCCTCCGCTGCCTAGCTAGTTAGAGTATAGGTAGTAGGAGGATAGAAAACAAATAAACTTTCAATAGTTTTACAGAATATAAAGACGCCAAACCAAAATAGACAACTTCGGTTTTAGTAAAAGTCAGCGCGAAAGTTCGCGGAACTTTTACGACCGTCAGGAAAACCGAAGTTGTCTATTTGACGTGAGGTGTCTCATTCTGTAAAACTATTGAGAGTTTACTTACTCCGCATATCCCCCTACACTCGCATCTTCCATATTCGCCGCAACCGTGCTATTTTCAGATGAAGCAATCGATGTCAACCTCGCCTTTTCCACTGCCAAATCTTCCCTCTTCGCCTCAAGTTCCGAAATCTCATCCTCAAGTTGCGACAACTCATAATCATAATTTGTCGCCTGTGTCCCCTGTGCCACATAAATCAAACCTACAATCAGCACCAAAAGTCCCACAATCACCGCACTCGAAATCGATCCCAATGTTTTCGGCGTATGACGCACCGTATTTCGATTCCGCGACCAACTCGCGTTCATATTCACTGCCACTCCACGTCGCGATGTGTAAGCTTGCTGCGTTCTCATGATAAAATTTATTCCTCGCTGTTTTTATTTTAATTAATATTTTCTAATCCTAGTTCATGTTTATAGACCGGAGCCGAGCGCGCGACAGAGCCATAAGTAATCGCACGCCACTTCCGGGAAGGTCATGTATTTGGGTTAAATAAACACTCTACGGTTAAACTCTATTCCACCGTTTTGTTGGTGAGCCTTTCGGCCCATATCAGCATCAAAACCCCAGCTTCACCGAAGCTGCCAAAAACTGACACCGTTCATTTTTGGAGGGACCAAGCCGAGACTATGTCAAGACTCGGCCCCAAACTAATCGGTATTCCTTTTAGCGGAAGTTTACGCGAATCTTCTGTGCGCGTGAACGGTTACCGGTTACAGTGATTTGACGTGGCATAATTTTGCCTCCTTTTTTATATTTTGTTTTTATTTTTATCATCCCTACAAATGTTGCATTTTTTACAACATCCAATAGTCCTCTCGGACAAAAGCTCAGACTACTCCACTCCTACCGCACTCGGTCTAGTCTCCACACTCTACCGTCTTTCAGCAGCTCGCAGCTTCGCACTCCTCGCTCTTGGGTTGATAAACAACTCCTCATTTCCCGCAGTAATTGGTTTCTTGGTCAAAATCCGAATCCGGCTCTCCTCACCGTGCTTCGTTTCATCTCGCATCCATTCTTTCACCAATCGGTCTTCTAGACTATGAAAAGTAATCGCTGCAACTCGCCCACCCGGCTTCATTACCTGCGGCAGCAGTTTCAACGTCTTTTCAATCTCTCCCAGCTCATCATTCACCGCGATCCGAATCGCCTGAAATGTCCGCGTCGCCGGATGGACCTTTCCTCCTCGTCCATACTTCCTCAACGCCTCGCCTAATTCCAAAGTCGACCCCCATGGTCGCCCATGACAAATCTCGCGTGCAATCAGCTTTGCAAAACCCGGCTTTTCCTGACCATATTCTATTAGAATACCTACCAAATCTCTCTCGCTCCAATGATTCACAATCTTCTCGGCATCCAACTTCTGCCCTTGATCCATTCGCATATCAAGTGGCCCTTCCTTTGCAAAGGAAAACCCGCGCTCCGCTCTGTCTAGCTGCGGAGAAGAAACCCCAAAATCCATCAATACCATATCGAAAGTATTTCCACACTCAATTTCCTGCAACACTGCATTATAAAAGTCATTATGTTCAAGTCGCACAGGCTCATTCGCAAATCGCTCCTGCAAAAACTTGATCGCATTCTGATCGCGATCGACCAAAACTGCATCCTTATAATTCCGTGTTACATCCAAAATCTCGCTTGCATGCCCTGCATACCCCGCCGTGAGATCCAAATACGATTCTCCGGGCTTCGGTCGCAAAACTTCAAGCACTTCCGTAAGTAATACTGGTTGATGAAGTTTCTCCATGTCATAATTATAGCATTTACGGCTTCAGCAGCCAATTCTACAATTACAACCCCATTGTTTAAGACCGTTCAACTAGAAATTTCCACGTTTTTGTGTTTGACTATAATTTTTGTTTAATCACTACACTTTAGATCTACCATGACTTGGCCAACCGAAATCAACCATAATTCACGGCCGTTGAGAGACTTATAGTGTAAAAGTGGGTAGTTGTACGAATACAACTATAGAGTTAATTGGGAGGTGTTTGTTTGAAGTACGTATTGGATTCGGTGTCGCGTATCCCAAACGCGCGCAAAAACTCCTAGTTGATCGGCCTTAAACGCTGTTAAAATACTATCTTTTTGATTTGAATTAGTTTTTGTTTGTGGTTTTACCTTTTTATCTAGGTTTTCGTCCACTAACTTTAGTTTATACGACTTTCTCAAAAAACGCAAGCATTATTTTTTTATTTTTTGCACAAGTTGCAAATTTCCCTACTTCTCCTCTTAAAACTTTTCCACAGTGTGGAAAAGACACCCATTCGGGTGCCTTCACTTCCCTTCTTTCTGCTCATTTTGCAATCATCTCCGACGCGTCACGCTCGCGGCAATCTGTTCCGCTCTATTACGATCTGCCTTGCGCACTTTAACGCGCGTAGTGTTAGACTTTTGACTCCGCGTTACCTTTCCCTTGACCTTCGGCTCTGTCCGCCCCATACGAAATCGCACGCGTAGAATGGCCCAATAAATCATTTCCCAAGCCAAAAAAGCCAAAGTCAGCCACAGTATCGGTATCATTCTAAACGATGCCAGTGGCAAAAACCACTGCCCTACCGTAAGCGAAAGTGCCAATCCAATAAACAACAAATTTCCTGCCGTATAGCTGCCTCGTTCCAGAATTTTCTGGTCCACCCATTCCAGCTGATAGCGATTTTCTTTTGAGTCCAAATCCAGCTTCACCCGTTTACGTTTCCGTACCCAGTGAATCAGGATTGGCACCGCAACGATAAAATACACTACCGATATTCCCAGCCTATAGGCCGACACCGGATGCCACTTCATACGGAAATAATGTACCAACAAGGAAAGTACCGCCGATATATAATAGCCGACTCTCCCCAAAATACTCTGGGGGAACTTTTGATTAAGAAAATCAAAATATTCCCCTTCTGGTACGTCCATCTGACCGATTCCGCTCTGACCAGTTATGACTGCGTCGATGATTTCATGCAGCGACATCGCCGCAATCAATGCCGATGCCACCACAATCAACAATGATACTCTCATCGTCAGCACCGACCACCGCAAGTTCTTCCGGTCCTTACGCTTAAACGGCCCATCATCCAACGCCTTTTTCTTTTTTGACATACATATGTCCCCCTTTCTAATTTCGAGCCAAATCCAGTACTTTTATCACAAAACAAGCTTTAAAAGTACCAAGAAACGACTCCTTCTCTCTTCATTATAGCACACTTTATGAAATAAGTCAATAATATGGCCTTAATTTTGGACATTTTTTATTACTTATGCTACAATCAACCAAAATAAGTGAGGTAAATTATGGAATCATCTGAACAATCCCCTGCTGGAACTAGCACTCCAGCCCCAACGACTAGCAATTTCGACATTTTTCATTGGGCAAACGAAATCGACGAAGTCAAAAACAACGTCTCCGTTGAGCTCTTCCTTTTTAATAAAAATTACACCCCCTATCGTGTGCATTACTCCGACCAGCTTACCGCCAGTGTCAAAGCCCTCTTTCTCCAAGAAGCTACTGGTTATATCATCAAGGAAGCCGACAAAGGCCTTGAATGTCGCGAATACGAAAAATCCGACGGCGAGGACAAAGTCATCTATCGCACTCTCCTTACCAATATTGGTCGCGCCGAGACCCTCATCCACCTCATCGAGCATGAATACCGTGATATCGATTCTATGAGCGATCATCTCGACGAATTCAAGAAGATTAAGGGTATCATCGCAAAATTCACCTACCCCGCTAGCGACGGTGAAAGCAAGACTTTCTACATCGCCAAAGCCATCTCTGCCAGCTCTGCTCTCAAAGGTGGCTCATCTTGGGAGCTCAATGGTCAAGGATTTGAGCCATTCTCTGCCGAAGTTGCCCTCAAAATGCCTGACGATAATCAAGTCGCCATCATCGATGGCAATGTCATCATTTTCAATCAAAAGAAATTTGAAAATCTCTTCCAATACGATTACAAATCTCAAGTCATCGCCGATGCCAAAGCCAAAGAGATCGAAGAGAAATACAAACTTTCTTTCGCTGAAGGACTTACCCTTAATAGCCTTTTGCAAGATAAAAAACCTCTCGTCAAGAAGCTCCAATCTCTCGACATCGCCACCGAAATGCCCCAAGAAAAACTCATCGATTATGCCGACGAAATGCAACTCGAACTCATGACTGACGACGATGGGTCAATCATTATCATGGACGACAAAGACCTCACTATGTTCGTCAATCTTTTGAGCGAAGATTATTACGTTTCTCCAGTCAACGGTCGCCGCTACGAGATCAAATCCAAAAAACTCCTCTCCGAACCCGAAGGCGAGCCACCACGAGGATAATTGTATTGTATTACATTGTATATACAAATGGCATACAATGTAATACAAAATATCGTTTTTACCGAAGCCCCACTTTACTTTGTGCGCAGCGGAGTAATAGGAGTCAATAGACAAACTGGACCAACTTCAGGAAAATGGATGCCTATGCCAGATCATGGAACTTCTGGCTACAATTGGTCTTCTATGTCCGGCTCTCATACTAGCTATGCTTACTACTTGACCTTCTATAGTAGTGGCGTCGGTCCGTCAGTCAACTACGATCGTTGGAACGCCTTCCCCCTCCGCTGCCTAGCTAGTTAGAGTATAGGTAGTAGGAGGATAGAGATCCTAGATTTGGTTACAGCAGAGAGCATACGCTCTCTGCTGTAAAGATTTACTACTTACCCAGTTACGCTCACTTCACTCTTCCGGCAAATAATACGGCTGCACCTGATTCCCCACCAAAATCTCCGCATAAGTCTGTACCAAAAAAGTCTCCGATCCAAACAGCCGCAATGAGCGATACAATTCCTTCCGCGTCGCTTCCACCGATACCCCCTCCACGATATCCGCTTCAATCTTAATAAATGGCGTCTCAATCCCTTCTACTGTATCCCAATAAATTACAGTTTGGGCATCCAATTGCAGTATGCGTCGCTGTCGACTCATCTCCGCCACTTTCCGAAATCCTAATTGGTGAACAATTCCCGTCGCCTCCGTGTAATCATTCACTCCCGTAAAATTCACATAGTCAACTCCACTATCCTCAATATGCCGCTTCAAATACAGAGAATACTGCGCCGGCTGATTAGTCTCCAAAACTTCTGTGCGCATCACCAAACGCGGAAAATTCATATGTGGCTGGAAATTATGTGGCAGATAAATCCGCTCGTGCTGCCACACCGCTGGCTCAAACTCGAAACCAATATCCTCCAACTTTTTCACAAGAGCATATGGATTCACCAGCTGACTCTTCACAATTACCTTTTTCATATCCACATTATAACACGCTTATGCATAAACTCATATCCTCCTACTACCTATACTCTAACTAGCTAGGCAGCGGAGGGGGAGGCCGTAGAAAGAACTTGCGTGGCTACCAGCTGACGGATTGACGCCACTACTGTCGAAGTACAAGACGGGAGCGTAGCCGGTACCGGAACCAGCCATAGAAGACCAATAGTCGCCGTACTGCCCCATACCTGCAGTATTGACATAGGTAGGACGTCCGAGACTTGGATTGTACTTGAAAGCGTTAACAGCCCCGCTGCGCACAAAAGGTGGCAAAAGTTGACAATCCTAGAATGTTTCTGCTAGAATGGGAATTGTTATATGTTTATTTCTTTCGCTTTTTAGCGAAAGAAATTTTTAGTTTTAAGCTAGGTTTAAACATATGTAACTCAAGGACTATAGTCATACTTGCAATTCCTCCTTTCTCCCGCCCGACAAAAGATTGGATTATGCCAAAATTCGCCACCTGTGCATGAGAGTAGCATACCTATGCCCATCATTACAACCCCTAGACCCCCAAAACCTAAATAAATCCATTCCGCTCTTGTTTGCTCCACCTACAAAACTTTGCTAGAATAAGAGCAATTAATGCGAGGAATAACTCTATGAAAAAACTTTATTGCTTTGGAATAATTGCACTTGGTCTGTTTTTTGGCGTCAACTTCTCAAGCTCTGTCCAAGCAACCGCAAATACACCAACCCAAGCCGAATTCGAGCAAACTATCAACCCAATTCGTGATCTAGCCAATAATTCTTCACAAAATCCAAAATTCTCTAGCGAACATCAATACCTCACAGAGATCATCAAAGAAGCTGATAAAGTTCTAGCCGATTACTCGCACGCCGATCCACAGCTAATTGCCGATCTCATGGCAGCAGCTGCTGATGCTTACAAAGGTTGCCAGCTCATCTTCAATGCCGAATCCGCACTCACAAGTCACAATGCAACAACCAGTGCCGTTAATACTCCAGCAACTCCAGCCCCGACAACTATCAAGACGACAGCCGCCACAACCGATACACCAATCGTCGAACAAAAAACCTCAGTAAAGCCAGAACCTCCTATTCTAGAGACCGTATCTACAAAAGCTTCCCCAACTACCACCACAACAGAACCACAGCCCGCAAGCGTTGACAGCATTGACGCCACCACCGAAGCCAACGAAGAAGAATCTGCCCCAAACTCCGAGCTAACAACAGTTACCGTCGCTCAAACCGCTACTCTCTGCGTCACTGCTGGTGCCCTTGCTATCAGTAATCGCGACAAGCTCCGCCATCGACGTTAATCGGCATCTATAATCTCTCACCTTTTCGTGCACGATTAGCCCATTCATCCGCCAACTCATTCTCTTCCGTACCTACATGTCCTCGCACCCAAACCAATTCAACTGGATTTTCCTGATATAGCTGATATAGCTCTTTCACTATATCCAGATTTGCGATTTCGCCTTTCTTCTTTTTCCAGCCATTCTGCGCCCAGCCCGTAGCCCACTTTGTCAAAACATTGATCCAAAATTCCGAATCACTATGAATCTCACAAGATTCTCCATTAGCATATTTAATCGCCGCAATCATCGCTAAACCTTCCATCCGGATATTAGTCGTCCGCTTCTCACTTCCTAATACTACTGGTTTTCCCTTCTCTAGCACAGCGAATCCACCTGGTCCAGGATTTGGACTCGCGCTACCGTCCGTCCATAAAACTTTTGTCATCTTACCTCCATTCTCTTCAAAATTATACCATGTCTATTACCAAAAGCCAACGAGAGCCCGCAAGGACCCTCGTTTTCAATGCTACCTCCTATTAATTATTTTTTCTTTAACGGACTAAACATATAGCTCTTAACCAAGATAATCATTCCGATAATCCCAGCTAGCGTAGCAATTGTGCTCAATACAAACATCGTGTTATTGGTTGAAACACCCTTGAACTTTGCTAGAGAACCAGTGTTCGGAGCAGCAACCTTATTAATAGCTGCATTGCTTGATAAGGTTTGCTGCGTATTTCCAGGCCTTACATCATCAGGTTCCGTAGTGGGCTCATCAGCACCACCAGTGTTATCATCACCAGTCTCTCCACCAGTATTATCACCACCGCCAGTCTCTCCACCCGGATTATTGCCGCCCGGTTTATCGTCACCAGTACTAGGTTTTTCAATATATTGCTGCAAGTCTAACTCAAAATCCGGATTAATTAATTCAGCACTACTATATACTCTAGCAAAATCTTTGCGATGATATTCATCCATATCTCGAACCGCGTCCACATCACCATGATAAGCAAACTGCAGACTATATAAGCAATCCAACATAGCACCATCATTGCCATTACCATAAACCGAAGCATATATCGAATTTTCTAGTTTATTGATTATCTCATCCATCGACATCGTTTCAAATTGGCTTGCGTCCTCATACCAAAACAATCGCCAACTATACCGTAATATCGCCTCGCTATGCTGCAATAGAAATGCAGCATCAAATAAAAGCCCTTTATAATACACCGACAAAAAGCTCGTAGGCTCAGTACCACCATTATCCTTCACACATTGCACTATTCCCGAAAAAGCACTATAGGAATAATCACCTTTAGTTGCAATATTGCCACATTTTTCTTTTAGCTCTGGCGACCCATCTGTACGATTTACCGCCGTCACCAGAGTATCGAAAACATTTTTATTATACGAACCCTCATATTTTGATAGACTATCTTTACCCAAGAGTTCAGAATCTTGTCCAAGATAGACACCTTTCACTTCTCCCTTCGCCTGATAAATCGCATAGGCTACATTTTTCCAAGTCTGCCAGCCTTTCAGTTGTTTATTCAAAGCCTCCGATAGACCATCCACCGCCGCATTACTATATTGGAATTGTCCTGCTTGTTGATAAACCGTCCGATAGGTCTGCGTCTGCTCGTAAGCAACATCAGACAGTGGAGCCCATGCAAATCCCGACACCACCATCCCGACCGAACCAGATAGTACCAAAACTGCGGGCAACAAAAACCCTACAAACTTTTTCATTTATATTTTTATCTCCTTTTTATAGTATTTGTTTTGATACTCCCAATACCTCTATTATCGCCCCCCCCCCCAGCAGATTGTCAAGTACTTTATTTTTATTTACTAATTACCTCATCCACAATTCCATAAGCTTTTGCTTCTTCAGCACTCATCCAGTTATCCCGATCCATATCTTTCTCTACCTGTTTCAAACTTTTCCCCGTTTGCTCGGCAAAGATTTCCGCCAACCTTTTCTTCAAATATATCCCCTCCTTCAGTGCAATTTCCTGATCCGTAATCTTTCCCTCCGTTCCTGAGCTCGGTTGATGGATCATCACACGCGCATTCGGCAAAGCAAAACGTTTACCCTTTGCACCACAAGCCAGCAACATCGCCCCCATTGACGCTTGTAAACCAATTCCAATCGTCTGCACGTCCGGCTGAATATACTTCATCGTATCAATAATTGCTAACCCATCATATACCGACCCGCCTGGAGAATTAATGTACAATTTAATATCTCGTTTCGGGTCTTCATTGGCTAGAAATAGCAACTGCGCCACCACCAAATTCGCCGTTTCTGGAGTCACCTGATCTCCCAGAAACACTACCCGTTCTTTCAACAGCCGCGAATAAATATCATATGCTCTTTCCCCACGATTGGTTTCTTCTACCACTGTAGGTACTAAATAATTATTCATAATTAAATCTCCTTATTTTATATTTATAATTCTTCTATCTCGCTTAATCTCGAATCCATCGCATCATTTAATTCTCCTAACACCATCTGACGTTCTCGATAATTATCAATCCTCTCGTTATTTGCCGTAATTTTTTGATTCAACCCTTCACGTACATCCTCAAGCGCATCTTTTCTTCCTGCCAATACAGCTCTCCTCCCCTCAAACTCACTCTGGCTAGCGAAACACCCTGCTGTATCTGCACAGTCATTAAACTGCCCTATCTCCGCATCCAATCTTTCTACATCTGCCAGATACACTGCTCGCTCGTTTTCAATTTCTCCATTCACACGTTCAATCGTCGCTGCAAGCTCCGTAAGTTCTACCTTCAACGCCAAAAACGGAGTTTCATAATCTTCATATGCCTGCACAATTTTTCCCCTATTTTGGAAAAACTTCGTATAGTGTTTTTCCAGACCCTCTGGCAATTCTTTCAACTTCGTCCCTGCTCTCGCATAAATCTCCTCTATTTTTTCCGCTTCGCTATACGCTGTCAACTCGTCATCAAACCAATCTCGCTTATCCTCGTACAATTTTTCTAACAGCTCGCTCAACATTTCCCTTTCGCCATCACCTAATCGCTCCCACACTGCATGTAATAGTTCATGTGCCATCGTCACCTCATTTGCAGTAGCCAGTTGTTCATCCGTAATTTCATAAACATAAATTCGCCCACCCGTATAACAACCCAGTAGTGAAACCTCCCCACCACGATTTTCACAATGTGTATTGAATTCCTCTTTCCCCTCCAAGCTCGGTCGCGTTGCTGCAAAAATTCTTTGCGCACTCGTAGTTAATTCCAAATCGTCTTCAATTCTTTTCACTTTTTCGTCTGCTTGATATCCCATTCCTAGCCATAAATCACGCACACTTGGCTGACGCACTGCCCAAAATCCCACCACAATTAATAATACTAGCCCCCACCCAATAATCCGCTTATAATTCCTAGTCTGCGTCTCACCATTATTCATGTACGATCTTCAGCTCCAAATCTTTCCCACCTTTTTTCATTTGCATCGCAATGATATCACCCGCCTCTAACTCACCTGCGATAATCTTTTCCGCTACTAAGGTCTCAATTCGATCCTCCATCACTCTCCTCAAAGGTCGCGCACCATTCTTCGGATCATACCCCTCTTCAATAAGGTAATTTTTTACTTTATCATCCACCTTTATACCAAACTTTTGCGCTGCTAGTCTCTTCCTCAAATCTTCTAGCAAATTATCAAAAATCTTCTCCACATTCGCTCGCGAGAGCGCCCGGAAGACCACAATCCCATCCAATCTATTAATTAGCTCCGGTTTCATTACCTTCTTCAGTGCTCGCATCGCCGTTTCTTTACTCGCTTCATATTCAGCATTCAGCTCACGCTTCTCCTTCAGACCTTTTGCAACGAATCCCAATTCACTCTCACGATACATTTCGTCCGCACCCAAATTTGAAGTCAAAATCACTACCGTATTATTAAACTTAACTTTATTCCCTTGCCCGTCAGTCAACACGCCATCTTCCAGAATCTGCAAAAGCATATTAAATACATCTGGATGTGCCTTCTCAATTTCATCGAAAAGTACCACCGCATATGGTTTCCGTCTTACTGCCTCCGTCAACTTACCGCCATCTTCATAGCCTACATACCCCGCTGGGGCCCCCACTAGCCGCGACACATTATGTTTCTCGCCAAATTCACTCATATCAATTTTAATCAAAGCATTTTCCCCGCCAAACACCTCTCGCGCAATCACTCGCGCAAGCTCTGTCTTTCCCACTCCTGTCGGGCCCATAAACAAGAACGATCCAATCGGTCGATTCGGATTCGCAATTCCGCTCCGCCCTCTACGAATCGCCTTCGCGACAACTTTTATCGCCTCATCCTGGCCCACAACGCTCTTGCGCAAATGGCCCTCCAGATCCTTCAGCATCACTAGCTCCGAACCGTGCACTTTCGATACTGGGATCCCCGTTTTCAAGCTCACCGCTGTCGCCAAATCATTTTCCGTCAATACTGGTGATTTTTCCGCCCCCTTCTTCTGCATTTCTTTGATCTGCTTCTTCAATTTCGCCGCTTCAGTCTTACACAACGCCGCCGCCTCAAAGTCTTCCTTTTCTGCCATCTCGGCCATCTTGTCTTCGGCATCTTTCAAGCGAATCTTTAGTTTTTTGTATTCGCTCCCACCTTTTTTATCTGCCGCCACCTTCGCAATCGCCGCCGCCTCATCAATAATATCAATCACTTTATCCGGCATAAAACGATCATTGATATACCTCCCTGACATATTAATTGCCACCTCAATCATTTCATCAGGAATTTCCACACCATGATGTTTTTCGTAATGGTTTTTTACCCCCTTTAAAATCTTCAGAGTTACCTCCGCACTCGGCTCTTCGACCATTACAATCTGAAACCTACGGCTAAGTGCCTTATCTTTTTCGATATGCTTACGATATTCATCCAGCGTCGTCGCGCCAATCAGTTGTAACTGCCCCCGTGCCAAAGCCGGCTTCAAAATATTTGCCGCGTCCATCGATCCTTCCCCCGCACCGGCACCCATCAACAGATGTAGCTCGTCAATAAACAAAATCACATCTGGATTCGCCACCGCTTCATCAATTACCCCCTTAATACGCTCCTCAAATTCCCCCCGAAACTTCGTACCAGCCACCATCGTCGACAAATCAACCTGGATGATCCTCCGCCCCACCAACGCACCTGGTACATCATTACGAACTATTCTCTCTGCTAGACCTTCTGCGATCGCCGTCTTTCCCACGCCAGCTTCGCCAATCAAAACCGGATTCGACTTCGTCCGCCGGCTGAGTACCGTCACTACACGCTCAATTTCCCGCTCTCGCCCAATTACCGTATCGAGCTTTCCGTCCTTCGCCAAATCAGTCAAATCCTGACCAAATCGCTTCAGCCACTTAAGCGGCGTCTTCTTGAATTCCTTTTTCTTCTCTTGACTCTGTTCCTGCTGCGCCTGCTCTTCCATCTCCTTTTCTAGAGCTAAATGTACTTCATCCAAATCTACCCCCATTTTCTCTAATAGCAGAACCCCCCTAGAGCTCCCTTGAGTCAACAAAGCATACAAGATATATTCCGTGCCAATCGCATACGCGCCGCGTTCCCCCGCAAAATGACTTGCCATGCGGATTGTCAACACTGCCGATTCCGAAAGCGACATCATCGCCATCGAAGAATTACCATTCACCTCCGACGCCTCCTGCCCCAAAGCCTTTTCCGCACGACCCAGATCCACATCTTGCCTCGCCAACACCCTCGCTGCCGTCGATACGTCCTGCGCCAGCATACCCAACAATATATGCTCTGTGCCCATATAGCCATTATTGTATTTTTTACTGAAAACATCTGCCTTTTGCAACGCAAAACGTGCATTTTCTGACAGTCTGTTCATCATTTCACCAAAATCATTATCCATAGTACCTCCATTGTAACTGATTAGCACTCAAATGTCAAGAGTGCTAATCAAATTCTCAATAATTTGTAAAATTCCCCAAAAATCATAAATCCTGTTGACTTTTTATACAATCTATGATAAAATAGAAGGATGAGTACATGATACTCATTTGTTCTTTTAGAATTTATGACTATCATGTGCTATAAGTACCCCCCCCCCAGCAAACTCAGCTGAGAACGGGATACTCATAACTTACTACAGGAGGTAAAATTATATGTCTGAAACCCCAGAAAAGCAACTAGTAACCGATTTATTAGAACTTCTGCAATGTTTATCTATCTCAGAAAGCAATCCGACCTTAAAAAGGATCGCAGAGATGCAAACAGTCATCGCACTCAATAACTGCGAAAGCGGAGCAACCATCCCAGAAGTTATGGCAAACATTCGCCACCAACCTTATGAGATCATCACAGTTTTTGACAACCATCAACGTAAATTCTGCGACCGTACGATATATGATAAATGGATGAGCTCATTATATCTCACCGACGATGTCAAACGTCTGGCCGATACAGCCATCCATAATCACATCACCGATTGTACGTTTTCTGCAGTAGACTTACGGTTTATCGAACAATTAAATCTCAAGACAAGCATTTTGGTCACGCCAAGCTACAATTATTATCTCGAACGCCCGGAACAAGGCTGGCCCCAAAATAGCGACTGGTGCGAGGAGCTCGCTAGCATCGGAAAATCGCTCTATTACACCTCGAGGCTCAATCTTAATAGGGCGACCGCCCGGCATCAGGCTTTAATCAGAGTGAGCGAAAGATACAACATGCCCTATTATCAGACTGACTCATCCGGCAATCTCCTCGTTTGCAACTCACTATACGTCAACGCTAGCGCATGAGTCTAAATTCACCAGTCAAAAGCCTCTAGATCTCGGATCCGGAGGCTTTCCTACTACCTATACTCTAACTAGCTAGGCAGCGGAGGGGGTAGCCGAGAAACGTTAGACTGCCAATAGGATACATATTATTTTCATATGACGGATTGACGCCACTACTGTAGAAGTCCAAGCTGTAAGCGCCGGCAGTATTAGAGGCGGACCTAGAAGACCAATCGTAGCCGTTCAATCCAACGTACGCTAATGGTATATAGTCTGCCGTTGATGGTCCGCTGAATCTATAATACCCAATAACCCCGCTGCGCACAAAAGGTGGTAAAAGTTGACAATCCTAGAATGTTTCTGCTAGAATGGGAATTGTTATATGTTTATTTCTTTCGCTTTTTAGCGAAAGAAATTTTTAGTTTTAAGCTAGGTTTAAACATATGTAACTCAAGGACTATAGTCATACTTGCAATTCCTCCTTTCTCCCGCCCGACAAAAGATTGGATTATGCCAAAATTCGCCACCTGTGCATGAGAGTAGCATACCTATGCCCATCATTACAACCTCTAGACCCACAAAGTGGCGAATTTTGTGCGCAGCGGGATTGTTGATATCAAAAATAGTAAATTGAGGTATTTGGGCGTGATTGGTGCTAATTGGACTTCTATGCCTACTTCTAGCATATATGTCGCTTATGGTTTATTCTTCAGTAATAATCTTATTAATTCTTCTTATAGACTTGACCGTTATACTGGCTACTCCCTCCGCTGCCTAGCTAGTTAGAGTATAGGTAGTAGGAGGAGAGCAATTCATTATGTATTATGTATTCGGCGGCGTAATAATCATCGCAGGCACTATGATTGCATTAGCCGGCAATACAGTCGGTGAAGTTGCCAAAGGCGTCACCAAAGGCTTCCGCGAAGGTCTGAAGGACGGCCCAGAAGACAATAACAAAACTCCCGACTCCAACGACAACAAATCAGAATAACCCATAATATAGACATGGAAAAGCCCGGGCGTTAATGCATATTCTACGATATGCAACCCGGGTCTTACATCCCCAATATTCAGTTGTCAGCAGTAAGTAAAAATCGTCAAAAAATCTTGACTATCCCCTGTGAGGGGATGGAGGCTATTTCCTCTCCGTCAATAACGATGTCTACCTCGCCTTCATTACCTCCTCCAGGCCAAGTTCTCGCCACGAAAGTGTTCTTTCTGGTGGAAATATACGTATAAACCACGTCCGTTATATTTGGACCGTTACACACGCTAAATTCCCCCACGGTGTAGACCTTCCCTGAAGATAAGCACTCTATAAGCTCACGTATGTTTCCACTGTTTTCTCCCGTCGGGAGAAGCTTATAGAACTCTTCTTTGCTAGCCGACCGCCGGAACTCTTCGTCTTTCATTACAAAAAACTTTAACTCCACCATCTGTCCAGTTTCCATGCGAATTTTTTTCATCATATTTTTCCTCCATTCCGACATCCCTCTGGGATGTCAACTATATTTTCATGGGGAGATTCCCCTGTCTCTCCCTTCCTGTTCTAAAGTGGGGTATTCGCAGACGAACACAATACTCTTTATCTACAAATATCCCACTTTAGCTCGGATAGAGGCTAAATACAGCTTCAGAAAATATGCGACATAGAGGCAACAACAACCTATACAACTTGCATATTGGGTATTAATGTACTTAAGCTTCTATGACCATGACCTGATTTGGATGAATCAGGGGTTATATACATATAACCGTAAGCCTTATCAAGCTCATGCTCACATTGTAGCACAGATAGACAAAAAAGTCAATACTTTTATGATTATTTTTGCATTTTTATCAAATTCATAGTACAGAATAACCAGCCCTATAGCTTTTTGATGGACATTCCGCAACTTACGAGCGAGGACTAGGCGGCTTCCGCCCGCAACGAATCTCGTAGGAGTCCGATAGAAGAAAGAGTTTACTCTTTCTTCAGAGGCGACGCCCGAGAATCTGAACGAAGTGAAGACGGGACGGAAGAACGCCGTGTTCATCAGAAAGCTATAGGGCTGGTTATTGTTGCTATACTCTATTTATCACCGGAATCACAATCGGCGTATGCCCCGTCGCGTCAAAGAGAATATGCGTGACATCCTCTTTGATTTCTTCCTTCAAAGCCTTAATATCATCACCTTGCATTTTTTCAGTCCTCACCCGCAAATAATGCCGAATCTTTGCTACCAATTCCTCCGAATTATCCAAATAGATAAATGCTCGACTCACGATATCTGGCGTTTTCACGAGACGATTATTTTTCTTACTCAAAGTTAGCACCAGGATAAAAATCCCTTCTCGAGAAATATGAATTCGATCCTTCACTACCGCCTCATGCACTGGCTTATCTGCATCATCAAACAACTTGTTCCCCACTGGCACTCGCCCACATTTCCGAATCGTCTTATCTGGCATTAACTCCACTACATCGCCATCATCACAAACCAAAATCCGGTCTTTCTTCATGCCAATCACATTTTCCGCCATCTCTGCATTATGCTCTAACATATAAAACTCACCATGATATGGCACATAGTTAAGTGGCTTCACCCGCTCAACGAACTCCACATGATCCTCATAATATGCATGCCCCGAAAGGTGCAATGGCCCCAAGTTCGTAATATGCGTCTTGCCGTTCTGCATCACTTGTGCTCCTTCACGCAGCAAGCCATCTACCGTATTCACCACATGTGGCTCGTTGCCTGGAATCGGATTACTCGAAAACACTACTACATCACTACTTTTAATCTTGATAAATTTATGCGCTCCAGTCACCATTCGATTAAGTACCGCATTTAGTTCGCCCTGCGATCCGGTACACACCACCGTAACCTTATCATCCGGCAGCTTCACAATGTCTTCCATCTTCATAATAGTATCTTTTGGCACTTTTATCACCCCACTCCGGAGTGCCACTTCAATATTATTAATCATCGAAAAACCAGCGAATGCTACCTTCCTGCCTCGTTTATGCGCTTCCATCAAGATCAGTTCAATGCGCTTAATCTGGCTCGAAAAACAGCTCACAATCACTCGTCCATTCGCATAATGATCCATCACTCGGCCCAAATTCTCTCCCACATCATATTCCGAATGTGGATGCCGACCCGGAGAGTCGATATTTGTGCTCTCGTTCAGCATCAAGGCAATTCCCTCTTTCTTCACAATTTCGTCAATTCGTTCATAATCCGTCTGAACCCCCAGTGGCCTATTCTCATGCCGCCAGTCGCCCGAAAGATAAATCGCCCCATTTGGTGTTCGCACTACAATCGCCACATTTCCCGGAATCGAATGTAAAGTATGAATTAATTCAATACTCAAATGCTCGCTTACCTTGATAATCTCATGCTTCAGCGGGTCTACCACCTGGTAATTTAGCTCCGGCACCTCATCCAGCTCCGACATCTGTTTCTGAATCATGCCAATCGTAAATTTTGTCGCATAAATCGGCACATACTGACCAAACTTGCTCAAAAGGTGTCGACAAGCCCCAATATGATCCAAATGCGCGTGCGTAAAACAAATGGCTTTCACTTTATCCTTATTATCTTCTAAATACTGCACATCTGGCACCATATAATTCACACCCGGATAATCTGGACCTGCAAATAACGTCCCCATATCCACCAAAACAATCTCATTTTTGTATTCGATAATTGTCATATTTTTACCGATACCAAACTCCCCCACACCACCCATCGGAATAATTCGTACCGCTTCCGGATCTGGCCGCGCCGCCTTCAGCTGCGCCGAAGTTACCTGTTTGCCATCATAGCCATTATAGCGACTTTTATTTACCGGAATCCCCACAATATGTTGCGTCGCCTGCGCATTCACATCCTGCGACAACATCCTTTGGTGATGCACCATCTCCCCTTTACGCACCGAGACCCCCAGTCCCACTTTCTTACTCGAAGTTGCAGTCTGCGTCGTTTTCGTACTCTTTGCCGTCTTTGCTGTTTTCTCTACTTTTTTTCCAGTTTTGGTGTTAACCTTCGTCGTCCTCTTGACAGTACGTCTTACTGCCGCCGCATCCTTCCCTCCCTCTTCAAAGTTTGAATTGAAATTTCGTTTCTGTGCTTCCTCAAACTGTTTTTTGATGTCCGGCAAACGCTCATCTCTCATCTTCATCAAACGCGCACGCCGCTCATCTTCCTGTTTATTAACCATATCTTCCTTTCAATTATTAACCCCCAAAGTCTTTTTCGCTACCCTCATTATAGCAAAAATCACCAAAAACGCAATAGAAAAGACCGGCATTTCGCGCCGGCCAGTTCCAACAATTCATTATCACCCCCTAACCTTAAAGAATCCTATTATCTTCTGCTTACATTGTGCTACTGCCACCATCCTTTCAGTATAACTATCCAAATTCCTTTCTGTAAATCTAGCCCGCACGAGAATGATAATCCCCATCAGGACCCAGAGTACAGTCAGCCAACCCGGCCAATTTGACACCGCATTGCCAACCATCAAGTCAGAAACAAACAATCCGATAGTCCCAAACCCGATGCACTGCGCACCAATCATTCTATTAACGATACCCGTACTAAAAAATGCATAGCATAGGATTACAGCTGACAAAATCATCGAAGCCAAAAGCACCACTATTGCTATAGCCAATAATACAACAGACGGTATATCATCATAAACACTCTGCCGTGCTATTACAAAATCGCCCAATAACTTCCCAACACTACTTAGCACCATGTACAGTGCAAATACGACTAGACTCACCGGCGAAAATCCATACACGTGTCTCACCGACGACAAGATCTGACGTGTCAACTCGGCATTTTCTGCCTCAAGTTTAAGTCTTTCTTCATTCAGCCTCTCGTTCTCCGCTGCTGCCTCTTCCTTTAATAAGCTCTTTTTCTCATCATTCATGATAATGACCCCCTTTGCTTTTAATGCATTAAAATACCAAGCGCGCTTGGTATTTTCCAAACTGCTTCGTCTACCATTGTAGCACAGATTTTAATTTTTGTCAAGCACATTGACATAATAACAGCAAAAAGTGAGCTAGTAAGCCCACTTTTCACACTTTCGATTATCTAGCTACACAACGCACCGAAGCCCCATCAACGTGCAAGGCAACGAGCAGTAGCTCCGGATGTCCGTTTTATAGCACTATACGTTATACCATGATTATCAAAAATCCACGCACTGTGGCTAGAATCCGAAGTCGTCGTCCCCTGCCACGTACCATAAACTCCATTCTGACCAACAGTAGATAAATACTGGAGCGTCACACCACCCGAATATCGATCATCAATCTCTCCACCACGCACAAAATATAATGGCGCTTTAGCAATATCATATTCAGCACCATCAACATTACCCGTCAATGTATCACTCGCCATACCGTATGCACTCACTAATGGATAAAAACTACTACCTTCTTTATCTACACCGTGATAACCAGCTGCACTCGGCAATCTCCAACCTTTAGGGCAAATACTGCCCGAATCACTTGTATTATCATACTGGTTAGCATGCCCAGCCGTCAGCGCCTCTAAGTTATAATAATTACCTATTAAATAATGCGAATCATAAGTCTTGTTTGCTAGGTCAGCTGTGATATAAGCTATTTGTCCTGCAGAATTACCTTCGCCAGTCCAAGTTCCATTCTGTGCCTGAAAAGTTGGACTCCAAGAATCATCAATCTGCACTAAATTAACTTCCTTACAGGCAACCATATCAGAAATTTGTTCCCCACAACTGATAGCTTCTGCTGGAGTACCCAAAACCCACTGGCCCAAATTCCATGATAAAACAGATGTCGCTGTAAGCCCACTTACCGTGTCAGGCACAGACGTTTGCGTCACCTCCGGCGGATACTCGCTACTACTATTCCAATCCGCCGTAATATCCGTATCACTCGCCTTCAGCCCTTCCGTAGTAATATCCAGTGCTAGATTCTGTGTCATCCAACAGTTACCGTCTTTGAGCTTGGATACCCAGTAGGACTTACTGTCGCGCGTATCGATTAACTGCTTGGTATAACCTTCAGCCGTATTCGCACAAATCTCACTATTCATATCCTGCATGAAGCTTAAGTCCGATAAACTAGATATTACCTTTGGATTAGCTACCACCGATACAAGGACGTCATTATAGTATGTTCCACTAGCTAGTGTATTATCAATATGTGCCCCAAACCCCAAATTATAGCTATCCGTATTTGTACTAGCAGCGGTACTCTTGATTGCTGTATCGCTGCTAGTTGGTACTGGCTTATACGTTGAAGCTTCCGTTACCGTATTAGTGTCTAGCGTATATCCCCATGTATTGCCCGTAAAGCTACTTCCTACAGTATTAGCCGTGATAGAGTTAATCACTTGCCCACCAGTTACCTTATCATTATTTAGAGTACTCTTGCCATCTGCAGTCTGCATATAGATACTATAGCCAGTAGGGTTATTAGTCATAACACCTAGCTTTGCTGTGCCATAGCTGAATGTCCCTGCACTGTCAGGCGAGATCTCCATCTCTACCTTTGGGTCTAGACTTACAGCCAGCGTCGCTGCAGCATCTACTGTAACCGTAGTATTAGCTGACCTTGTAGTATTGTCTAATGCATTAGTGGAGGAAGATACCATTGGACAAATCATCATTACTCCCAGCATACTAGTCAGACCAATACTTACTCCTCCTACTATTCTCCAGTATTTATCATAAGTTGTTAATTTTTTCGCAGTTTGGCTTCCACACCTTATTCTTTTGCTGGTTAGAGTACGTCGTCGCACTAAAGGCCTCCTCTAGGTTTATGCACTTCAAAATCCAGCCCCACTCGCTTGACTTATCGAGGCTTGATTGAAGCTAATTGTTTATATTGGCACCTTACGGGTCGCTATGAGAAAGGCTCGTAGTATTTCTCCTCTCCCATGATCTAGATGAGACTAAACATATAAGGTCATTTAGTCGTAACAAAGGACTATCACGGAAGAAGATTACTTATGTGCCGCGCTCCAGATTATTGGTTAGTATAGAGCTATCGCTCCATACTAACCAATAATACAAAAAGCGACACCGCAAGGTGTCTAATCTATTCACAATCGCATAAACAAGTTGAACTCGTAAAAGATGATTGTTTAGCGGTGTCGCTTATCACCATCTTTTAGTCCACGCCCAACAGATGCGATTGTTGAATGTACGAATCAAAAACTGATTGTGATAGACTAGACACTATTATTATATCACGCTTATCCTAAAATCACCAAAAAACTGTTGTAAAATACACAACAGTTTTCCTGTCCCCTTATAGCTTCTTCAACAGTTCTCTCAATTCTTCATCAGTCTTTGCACTAAAAGTCACGCTCCTCCCCCGCACACGCACCTCCGCACCATATTTCTTACAAAGCTTCGCCTCTTCCTTGACAAAACTATTCACTTTCACTGCTTCAACCGAGCTCTTCTTCCGCTTCGACGCAATATATCGCTCCACTGCCCGCGTCGACCAACCATCCTTAATAATACGCGGCAAAACTTCCTGCACTACCTTTGGATCTGCCGAAATCAACGGTCGCATCGGACCTTCCGGCAGATGATGTTCCTGCATCGCCTTTTTCACTTCCTCAGGCAGCTTCAACAGCCTCATCGTATTCACGACGCTAGTCTTGCTCTTCCCCACCCGCTTTGCAATTTCTTCATCTGTTAGATTAAACTGATTTTTTAATTTCGCATACGCTGTTGCTAGTTCAATTGCGCTCAAATCTTCACGTTGTGCATTTTCAATAATCGCTAACTCCAACCGATTTTGGTCACTCAAACTCCGCACAATCGCCGGAATCGTCTCCTTGCCTGCCAACTTCGACGCTCGCCAACGCCTTTCCCCAGCGACAATTTGGTATTTCTTCCCCTTCTTCGTTACAACAATCGGCGACACTACACCTTGCTCTCGAATCGAATCCGCAAGCTCCACCAGCGCTTCTTCGTCAAACCCCTTGCGTGGCTGCCCGCTGTCGCGTACAACTTCGTCCAGCTTCAACTCGACCAAACTGCTTACGTCCTCATCCACTTCACGCGTTGCATCAAATTCTTCTTCCACCCAATCCGTAGGAATTAAGCTATCAAATCCTCTACCTAGTGCCATTATACTTCCACCCTTTCCATCACTTCTTTTGCGAAATCTTTATATGCCTTTGCCCCCTTGCTAAACTTATCATACGCCCCCACTGGTACTCCATGACTCGGCGCTTCCGCTACTCGTACATTACGCGGGATCGTCGCCCGAAACACCTTATCCTTGAAATATTTCTTCACTTCCTCCAACACTTCTGCACTCAAACTTGTTCGTTTATCATACATCGTCGCGAGCACCCCAAGCAACTTCAGCTGTGGATTCATCGCCTTCTTTACCATCGCCATACTTTCAAGTAATTGCGCTACGCCCTCCAAAGCATAAAACTCCGTCTGCACCGGCAAAATCAAATAATCCGCCGCAATCATCCCGTTCACTGTAAGAAGCGACAAACTCGGCGGTGAATCTATAATAATATAATCATAATCTCCCGCCACGCCCTGTAATACTTTTTTCAATGTCCCAAATTTTTGTTTCATACCCACCATCTCCACTTCTGCATTCGCCAGCTGCGGCGTCGTTGGTGCTAAATCAAAATTCTTAAACTCCGTCGGGCGAATCACATTCATAAAATCTGCCGCCCCTAGCATCACTTCCGTCATACTATCAGCTAATTCACCCTTATCGACCCCCAAGCCACTCGTAGCATTCCCTTGCGGATCCAAATCCACTAGCAAAACTCGCTGTTTCGCCTTCGCCAGAAAATACGCCAAATTAACCGACGTCGTCGTCTTTCCTACGCCTCCCTTTTGATTCGTAATACAAATCACCTTTGCCATAACTACTTTCATTATAGCACAAAATCCCCCCTTCACACATATTTTTACTGCCCTACACCCTTCAAAAAATCCCCTCTCGGGGATTTTTCTTACCCAATCTTCTCGATCTGAATCATCGAATATTTCTGTCGATGTCCCATTTCCTTATGGACACGCTTCTTCGACTTATAGCGAATCACGCGAATCTTGTCGCCTTTTACCAATTCCTCGACAACCTTCGCTTTCACCTTTACGCCAGCAACCTCTGGCATACCGACCTTCACGTCGTCGCCATCAATCACCATCAAAGCACCAGTTTCGAGCTCTTTGGTTCCTTCCGGGAGGAGGTCCACCCGTAGGGTCTCTTTCTCTTCGACTAGATATTGCTTCCCGCCGATGAGTACAACTGCTTTCTTCATAATAATTCCTTAATATAATATTACCTCACCCATTGTATCAAAGATACCCACCCCAGTCAACAACTATTTCTTACTCTTACGCCCATGTACAGATTTTGTTACTTTCTTGACCGCCTTGCTACTCTTGCGCCAATATATTACTCCTGCCACCAAAGCAATCACCACTACTACTGCCAACGCAATCTCAATCGGGCCTGTCGTAGGCAACTCCTTTGGTAATTCTGGATCTGGCGTCTCAACTGGTACCACTGGCGTCGTCGGCTCAGTCACCGCCGCAGTCTTCAACCTATAAATGACTTGCCCCGCATATTTATCGCACCCCAATATCACACCATTCAGCTCATCTAACCCAATAAACACCCCGTCTTCAGTAAACAGACTATCTGACAACAGCCTCTCATTTGTACCCCACTGATTATAGATCCGCGCTGTACCCTCAACATATTCAATCGTCAGATCCTCTTTTGCCGTAATATGCGCCTCATCCCAAACCGTTTTCGGATCAGCATTGCTAGCAGATACAATCCCGTCAATCTGCTTCCTTTCTCCAGCTTTGATTGAATCCGGGAAATAAGATATTACCCGCACATCTCGTGCTACTCCCGCATAACCATGCGCCTCATCATTATAAGTCTCCGACGCATCATTGTGATAGTATATATATACTGCATATTCTTTATCTGCTTCAAGCTCCTGCTCACTCGTAAACGAATCACCCGAATCAACTTCTACAATCCGCACGAAATCCCGCTCATCACCCAATGCTGCATTATTAGTAATCGAATTAAACGTCGCATGATCAGCCGGCGCTTCCATTGTATATGTCGGACGATCTGGACCCCAAGCCATCACCGGAGTACCCAAAGCCAGCGGCACCATCGCCGTCAAGCCCAACATTACACTTAATATCTTTTTGTTTTTCATAGTCTTCCTCCTATTGACCTAATAATCCGTTTACATAATCAATCAACTCATCATCCGTCATATCACTTACTTTATTCTCATTAATTTCCGGCTGTTCGGTAACCGTATCTTGCGTCATATCTTCAGAAGGTGTCTGCTCCATATTCTCGTCGCCCAGACCAGCATCTTCAAGCCCTTCGTCAACTGTGTTCTGAATATTCTCCGGATCCTTCGGCTTCACCTCGTCATCTGGCGTCGGTTCAGGTTCGGGCTCTGGCTCCGGTTCTGGATCTGGTTCAGGATCAGGCTTTTCTTCTTCCTCCTCCGGCTCATCGTCATCCTCATCATCATCTTCTTCATCTTCGTCTTCCTCCTCGTCGTCTTCATCTTCCACTTCTTCCCTCTCTCTGTGTCCTTCGTCTTCCAAAATCCCAATCTTCTCATGCACCTCTTCCAAAGTATCAGCCTCATGCACTTCTTCGCTGACTTCTTGCACTTCATCAATCGAAACCACATCACGCACTTCGCCTTCCACCGTGAAGTTTACTTGTCCGCCACAAGGCAAATTCAAGTCAAGCACTCTCTGCGTCCCGTTCGCAAAAGTCACTAGAATATCCACCTGCTTCGAATCCACACGTTGCCTTACATCCATACCTGGCGTCAGATTCTCTGTCGTATTTTCTTCGCCATTTTCATGATATATATAACTCGTCTGCTCCGTGTCATTCTCCAAATAGAAAGTATACGAACCATGTCCTAATACCACAGTTACCGCTGCAAGCAACCGTCTCTGCAATCTTGCGCCATTCTCACCATTAAACGCTTCATCTACAGCCTTTTGACGTTCATTGAAATCCTCAATACTTGTAATTGATTCATCAAACCCTGCCGCCTCCAAAGTCTCTGGCAAAGCCGCACCATACGACGCCAAAACCTCTGGCTGGTTCCTCGCAATCCGAAATACCTCCGCAAAAGTCTCTTGCGAACTTCCATAAGCGAATTCCAAGCTCCGACCAAAACTATTCACCGACTCTTTTTCGTCATAGCGTCCATAATCTTCAGCATAATTGCTCAATACGCCATTCGGTGCCTGTTCACCGCCCGCTTCGGTCAAGAACCCATCATACATGCCATCACCCAGTTGATCCAAATCATATTGACCCAAATCTACCTCGCCTTCTTTCAGCAAGGCGTCCAGGTCAAACGCAGCCACCTCTGATTCTGGTTCTGTTTCCGTTTCCGTCGCGCCCGAAAAGTCCTCTACTGTCATCGCGTTCAGATCAACCTTCCTGCTACCAGTATCCTCATCCGTCGCAGCCGCTTGCTCCTCTGCAATCACTCCACTTGGTATCGCCGTACTCAAGCCGACCACCGCCATCACCGTCACCATCGCACGCTTCATGAAGCGCGTCACTGCCTTTATCCAACCTTTATTCGCCCACCCAGATTTCAATCTCTCTCCAATACTCGTAATCTTTTCCGCCCGTTCTTCTGGCGACAACACTACCGCTTCTGCATCCACCTTTTCAATTTCATTCGCTCCCTGTCGACCCAATGCTTCCCGCACCTTATTGGCCAACTCCGTATCGACTTCTTCTAGTCTCCTAATTACGTCCTCGTCATTAGCTCGTCGAATCTGCTCATTTGTCATTTCGCCAGGCTCATCCATCACGATATTAGAAGCTGCATATTCATCAGCAATTTTGCTCACTGTTTCATCCGCTATCGCATCCGCCGCCTCAATATCAGGAATCGCAGCTTCCCTATCCGTCACCTCTTCAGTATTTTCAAGTCCTGCCTGACCCACACCCTGTTCCATCGCCAGCCGCTGTTCTTGTGTCAACTGTTCGACATTCTCACTCTCATTCATCCCCTGCAACAATGCATCCAATCTTGCCTCTTCTGCCGACCTGTTGGCTCCTTCTCCTGGCATCATTCTTGTCCTCCTGCCGTGTTTACGTGTTCATTCCAAAATTCCACCATCACCTTCTCTACCGCCTTATCATAATCCACGCCTGACTCCACAAAAAACTTCTCAACCTCGTCATCTATTTCCCCCTCTCGCTTCAAAAGCTCATCCAGCTCCACCAGTTTCGCATCCGGCAAAGCTTCAATTATCGCTCGCTCAATGCGTGGCTCCAGCTCCGCCCGCATCTGATCACGCAATTCGCGTCTCTCATCTGACGTAATGTTTGTTTTTCCGCTCTTTGCCAACATCCTATCAATGAAAGCATCAAGCAGCATCCCTTGAGTTATTTTTTTTATTGGCATTTTATACCTTTCTACATGACTTTTCTTCAGATTAACATAAGCACTTCAAAAAATCAACTACGCCGCTTCTAGCTCTTGCTCAGTTGCAGCAATTTCTCCGTCTAACTGCCCCAGCAATACCGTAAACGTCGCTTTCTTCTGCTCGTCAGCACTATCAATCCGACTTGCCATTTCCTCTCGACCCTCTTGAAACTGTTTTAGTTCCTCTCGCAACGCCGCCTTCATCTTTACCTCAAGCTCCGCAATCTTCTCTTGACCATGCATAATCTGTTTCTTCTGCGAGCCCATCAAATCCCCCTCCGCCTTAATCTCCGCAATTTCCTCACGATATTTCCTAATGTCGTCCTTGATCCGGACCGATTCCCTTACTGGCGGTTTCTTCGTATTTTCCTCTGCAGTCTCTTCTTTTACGTCCTCGTTCTCAGCTTTATCCCACTCTGCGTTTTCCTTTTGATCCGCCAAAAACTGCTGTATCTCTTCATTCGTCAATCCCGGATTATCATTCTTAATCCGCTCCGTATATTCCTCCAATGTCTCCTCCGCCTGTGGCATATCATAGACCACCTCAAGCGTACCGTCTGCTCCTACTCTAGCTTCATCCGCCGTTCGTCGATCATAATGCTGTAATGTTTCCGCTTCCCGACGTGGATATGCCTGATAAAACCATGTCAAATCAAGCTTCCCATCTTCATCCCGCACTTCTTTCTCCGGTCGTGCTTGCGCCAATCTCATCGCCCGTGCCGCTTTTGGATACCGCTCTACCAATCCCGCATCGTGTATCATCCCCCTCGCCTCATCAAATTTCACTGATTCCTCTGGATGCACCTCAACATAAGCCACATCCGCCACAATCTGGCTATTTCGCATCGCGCCCTGCTTCCGATAATTATGTAGCCTCGCTTTATAATTCTCCGCCGTTTCCCCATCAATACGCGGATTCTTCATAAACAAACTCACCAAATCCAACTCACCCGGCTTGCGCGGTTCTTCCGCCAACTCCCACGCAATCTCCTCATCTTCGCTAAGTCCATCCTCCCCCATTCCCTTCACCAAACGCGACCCGTCCGCATACATTTTTTCCATCGCTTTCTGCATCTCACCTTGCACATCATCAAGCAACTCTGCATCATACCTCTCCGGCAATTGCCGGCCCTCCGTACTCGCCTGTGCTGTATCTGCCGCCTTTGTTGCATCCATTCGCCCTAGTCCTGCCGCAATCGCCCGATAAATTCGTGATTCTTTCACCTTTTGGGTTAAGTTTGGAAAATGCTCTTCAAAAAATGCCGCCGCCCGCGTTCCCAAAGTCTGCGCTTCGTGCGTCGTCCCCAACTGTATTTCTGACTCATTCTGCACTATACCTTGCTCACTGCTTACCTGTCCATCATTACCTAAAGCCTGTATCCGTTGCCACGCCTGTGCAGTTGGGTCGCTATTATACTCTCCATCATATGGCTCATTCATTTTACTTTCCATTTTTATACCTCTCTTACTGCTTACAGTTTACTACAAAATCAGCCAAAGCACAACCATCATAAAACCCGAACATTTGTTCGGGTTTTATCAAAGTCTATCTTATAATTCCTCCTTAAACAGCTAATATTTCAATCGCTCTCTGGCCAATTTTACCAGCCTTTGCTCTTTTCAATATATTTTGCAGCTCGCCCGGAGTCATTGTTTTTATGTTATCATACTCCGCCTCTGCTGCATCGTTTTCACCATACGGTTCCAACGAGTTCCAATTATTTTCATCGTCCTTATGGTCCGCTGTCTCCAACGTACTGAAGTCGATGATGTTCATACGTTTTACATCGGTATCTCCTTTGTTTATGTTAATTTTTTCGCGCATAGCTTTTTCCTTTGTTTATTTTTATTTTTTTCGCTACGGCTTACACTCCGGCCTTTGCTATTGTTAGATTTTGTTTTTCGTTTTTATTTATTATCTAACTGTCTTTCATTGTAGCACACATACTCACAAAAGTCAATACTTTTTATGCTTTAATTTTGCAAAAAGGTCAAAATTCCCTGTTAACACCACTGTTTAACCACTGAAAAAGGCTAGCTTTACAGCCAGCCTTTAATCTCAAAACTTTCGCTCTCAACCCCCTTTCTGTACTAGGATTAGACTATCAAGTCCTCTCCCATACCCAGATTATAACACACATCACTCAAAAAGTCAACTATAACCTTATCCTACGCCTTTTCCAAGCTTATAGTGACGTTCTTTCCGCCAATTTTCGCAATCTCATCATAAGCATAATTTTCTCCCTGCGTCAGCTCTTCCGCCAGCGTCTCATGCATTAGCATTTCTCGCCATTCCTCTGGCACGTCTGCACTCACATCCAGCTTAATCCGATCATCGACGACAAGTCCTGCCTTCTTTCTCGCACTTTGTACCGCACGCACTAATTCCCTAGTCCACCCCTCGCGTGCTAGCTCATCAGTAATCTCCTTGTCAATCCAGCTTTTCTCACCCGATTCGACTTCCTTGACATTCACCTCATCTTTCACAATTTCTACCCCCCAATCCGGCAATTCTTCCCCCACATAAACCAACTTCTGAAGCGGCTGACGCACCTTCACCTGCGGTTCGTGCTCATCCTTGTACATTCGTAATCTCAATCCCTCATTGATCACTTCACGCACCTGCGCCATCTGGCCCAAAATTTCCGTGTCATCAATCTCCACAGTTATCGGATATTTCAACAAATGAACACTCTTGCCTTTTTCCCATCCTCCGACCACATTCTGCCACAACTCTTCAGCCAAAAACGGCGTAAAGGGTGCTAACAGCACGGCTAATTTTTCTAGCACTTTCCATAATGTCCAATAAGCCTCTGCCTTGTCATCATCATCTTCACTCTTCCAGAACCGTCTCCTACTCCTCCGCACAAACCAGTTACTCAAATCATCTACAAACGGTAGCACCCCCGCGAGTGCTTTCGGAATATTATATTCCTCCATCCCCTCAATGACATCCTTTCGCGTTTCATACAATCTCGCCAAAATCCATCGATCAAGCGGATTCTTCAAATCTTTAATCTTCCCTGTACCAAAATTACCTGGTGACTCCGGACTTTCCCACCCATCTACTTCCGCATAAGTCGTGAAGAAGTCATACACATTCCAAATCATCATGAGCTTCCGATTCACATCGCTCACGTCTTTATCTGTAAGCGCAAAATCCTCACCGCTCAAGACCGGGCTCGATAGTAACAAAAACCGGAGCGCATCCGCCGAAAACTTATCCATTAGCTCATTCGGATCCGTATAATTCCCCAACGACTTCGACATCTTCCGTCCATCGCTCCCCGCCAAAGTCCCCGTCGTAATTACATTCTTAAACGCATTTTTCTCGGCCTTCTTTTGCGCCACTTCACCAAATCCCCCCACTTCCGCAAGTGCAGTATTCACGCAATGCACATAATAAAACCATGCTCGCACCTGCCCAACATACTCCACGATGAAATCCGCCGGATAATTTCGCTCAAACTTTTCCTTATTTTCAAACGGATAATGCAATTGCGCAAACGGCATCGAACCAGATTCAAACCAACAATCCAAAACTTTTTCAATGCGTTTGAAGTGCTCTCCATCAATATCAAACTCAATCTCATCTACCCACGGTCGGTGATAATCTTCCAGCTCCACCCCAGACAGTTCCTTCAACTCCGCATAGCTCCCCACCACCTTCACCGTGCCTTTATCGCCTTTCCACACCGGCATCGCCGTTGCCCAAAATCGGTCACGACTCAAATTCCAATCTGGTGCCTGCTCAATATTCTTCTCAAACCGCCCATGCTTCAGATACTCTGGGAACCAATTGATATTCTCATTCTGTGCAATCATCAATTCCTTCTGACCTTGCACGTCGAAAAACCAACTCGGAAAAGCCCGATACATAATCCTTTGTTTCGAGCGCGGATTAAACGGATATTCATGCTTAATGTATTCGATTTTTTCAATCGGCCCTGCCGCCTCAAGACACTTTGCGATAAATTTATTTGCTTCCCAAATCTGAATCTGCCCATCTTCATTCGGTCGCACCCCCGCCTTCCTCAATCCATCATCCGCACCCGGAAGATAACAACCATATTCATCCAATACATCAATACACGGTACTCCATTTTTCCTACCCAGTTCATAGTCATCCTCACCATATGCTGGTGCAATCTGTACAATTCCAGTACCTTCCCCCTCCGTGACAAAATCCGCTCCCCAAACCTTATAAACGTTCTCTTCCTCTGCTGAGTAATAACTCTTCTCAAACTTCTTCCATTCTACCAATTTATTCTCTGGCTCGCCCAAGAATAATGCTTCATATTTCAATCCAACAAGATCTTTACCCTTAAAATCCGCCAGTTTCTCCCACTCCTGTTCAAATAACTTCTGCAAAGCCTCCGCCTTACTCTCAAGCGCCACAAACACCCGACCATCGCCGCCATTATATGCCGCATATTTCATCTCCGGGTTCACCGCCAGCGCCATATTACCCGGCAGCGTCCACGGCGTCGTCGTCCAAGATAATAAATAAGCTGTATTCAAGATTTCTGGAGCGTCAGCAGAACCAGATTTTTGGGACCATAAGCTCGGCCGAGCGGTCTTGAGCGTGTCCCAAAAATCTTGGTTCTCTGGTATGCTAGCAATCTTAAACTTCACATATACCGATGGATCCGTCACCGTCTGATATGCATCATTATCCATCGTCACCTCTGATTTTGAAACCGGCGTCGCAAACTTCGTGTCATACATCAGCACCTTCGCCCCCTCATAAATCTTCCCCGCCGTATAAAGAGTCTTAAATGCCCACCACACCGACTCCATAAAGTCCTTATTCATTGTCCGATACGCCCCCTTGAAATCCACCCAGCGTCCAATCCGATCAATCGTCCCCTCCCAAGTTTCCGAATTCGCCACCATGCTCTCTCTCGCCTTGAGAATATAATCCTCCAGCGACCACTTCGTACCAATCTCGCGCCGATCCGTAATTCCCAACTGTTTCTCCACAAAATTCTCCGCCGGCAAACCATGACAATCCCATCCCCAACGCCGTTCCACACGTTTCCCACGCATCGTCCAAAAACGCGGCACCGCATCCTTCACGATGCTCGAAAGCAAAGTCCCATGATGTGGCATGCCAGTAATAAACGGTGGCCCGTCATAAAACACATAGCTATCATCCTCTGGCCGTTCTTCCACCGAACGTTCAAAAACCCGATTTTTCTTCCACCATTCAACTAATGCTTTTTCGTACTCGCTCGCACGTCGCCTCTGTCCAGCTTTGTATTTCATAATCTTCCTTTCTCCTTAATAAAAATCCCCGCCGTCTCTACAATCACATCAGACTTTACAGCCTCTATGTAACCGTTAGAACCCAGCGGGCGGTACCATCTAACTTTCTGACCAAATAATGTTGTACTTTTTACAACATCTATCCCTAATCAGACTCTCACTTTATCCTTCACGCAGATTCACGAGCGATTCTACTAGGAATATTCCGTTCTTTCGCTAGCATCGTAGCCGATTACTACTCAAGCGCTTCTACAGTAATTATAACACACTTCAATTAAAATCGTTACTTATCATCGACCCTAACATTCCTCATACTTGACTTTTTCTACAAAAATCGTATAATCACGATAAACAATGAGTACCTTGAGAAAGAAAAGGAGGGATTGTCTTATGTTTATAAACCCAAAACATGCTTACGCTTTAACACATGGACTAGCCTATCAACGCCAAAATCTCCGCTACATACAAAAAGTAGCCGAATCGTCTCACCGCAAACGTTGGGTAAAATCCATTAGGCGAAGTTTGCTGTCAGATCAGGTTTTTTACCGCATTGCAGGGACAAAATCCATTATCCCCAACAAAAGAGTAACTTTAAACCTTTTTGCATTTCTGGCAACAAAAGATGAACAGAAATTTTATCAACTTTGCCGCAATATCCCCACAACAAAGCTATCAGTGTATATTGAGAGCGTAAAATATGCCGAAGGCTCATCAAGCGTTGCTGTCGTAACTGGTACAGTTCAGAACAAAAGTATAAATTCCAATTTATATATTGATTCCGACACCGCCGATAAGCTGGGCCTCAATGACGATACGAGCAAAATTGCGGGGTTCATTCCCTGTATCGGTACCAAGATACAATTTCGTTACGACATCTCAAACACCTGCCGTAGCGAATTCAAAGGCATCCTCGAATCGTGCTGGCTAGAAAAGCGCGAACCTATCAAGCTGACTGCACCTCCGCAACTTATCAAAAGCCCTAGCCTGTGCTAGGGTTACCTTTTTACCTATTTCAAAACCCAATACATTACTTCATCAAATCTAGGCAACATCTGGCCACGCCAATCCGCCACTGCCTTACCATCTTTGTCTATCGCCATCAATGTCGGGTATTCCACCACTCCGTAAGCCCGACACAAGCTCGCGCCTTCTCTCGTATCTGGATTTACACTCTCTACTTCAGCGCCACTTCGTCGTTCAAATTCACCAATCCATTCCTCCACCATACGACCATAATCACTTTCACGACGCCATACACAAACCACCCTCATCGTCCTGCTCTCCTCTCTCTTAAAATTTTTTCAAAATCATCCAAAGTCTTAAACTCGGAAAACACACTAGCAAATCGCACATACGCCACTTCATTCTTCTCGGCTAAAACATCCAAAACTGCATTGCCAATTTCGCTCGCTGTCACCTCATCTTCTCCCATCTGTCGCAAACACGTCTCTACACGACTCACTACCTCCTCAATCTCTAACTCCGACCCCATAAATTTCCCCACACTTCGCTTCACCGAAGTCAAAAGTTTATCTCGATCGAAATCCTCACGATTCCCGCTCCGTTTACGCACATACAATCTCGGAGCTTCTATTCGCTCATAAGTCGTAAACCGCCGCCCATCTGGGCTTACGCGACGCCTCCGAATTGTCGTGCCATCATCAGTCTCGCGACTTTCCAAGACTTTACTGTCTCCTATTCTCGGAGCCGCACTCAATTTTCCTACTCCTTGTTCTTCCCGCGTAGTCTCTCACGCAAAGTCGGTGGCACATCAAGATCATCTTCAGTTTCAGTCTTAATCGAATCCCACATATTCGCGCGCGGTTCAGCGGCAAATTCCGCAGCATTCGCTTCCGGCATTTGTGCCTGAGTCTCACTCACACTACTCGCACCATCAACAATACCGCTGCTACCTCCCATCGTGCTACTCATGCTATTCATGCTCGGACCGCCATAAGGCGAACTCACCACATTATCACTCGTCGTAACCATATCCCCAACCGTCAAAGTCTCTGCTCGCTGCAATTGCTCCGCCGCCAATCGTTCCGCATCTAGTTTACGATAATATTCTGAATCAAAACCAGTCGCCACCACCGTGACCACGATCTCATCCTCAAGCTCTGGACGAATCGACGCACCAAAGATAATATTCGCATCTGGTGCCACAGCTCCCGTAATCACCTCTGCTGCATCCTGAATCTCACTCATTGCCATATCATAGCCACCAGCCACGCTAAACAGCACACCCCTCGCCCCATCAATCTTCACCTCAATCAAAGGTGACTCAATCGCCTGCTGCGCTGCAAGCACTGCGCGATTATCGCCACTCGCACGCCCAATCCCCATCAGCGCACTCCCTGCATTTTTCATCACTGCCTTTACGTCAGCAAAGTCCAAGTTAATCAAGGCATGCTCTGTAATCAACTCCGAAATTCCCTGCACACCCTGCCTCAAAACATCATCCGCAATCTTAAACGTCTCCAAAAGTGGCGTACGCGGATCAATCGTCTGTAATAGCCGATCATTCGGAATCGTAATCAAAGCATCAACATTCTTTGACAAATTAGCAATCGCCTCATCCGCATTTTCACGTCGTTTTGCCCCCTCAAAAGTAAACGGCTTCGTCGCTACCCCCACCGTCAAAATATCACGATTTTTCGCTTCCTCTGCTACAATCGGTCCTGCACCCGAACCAGTCCCACCACCAGCACCTAGCGTGATAAACACCATATCGGCGCCTTCGAGAGCCTTACCGATCTCCTCACGACCACCTTCCGCTGCATCACGTCCCTTTTCAGGATCGCCACCAGCACCTAATCCACGTCCGATATGTACCTTCGTCTCTGCCGTCGAATGATGCAAAGCCTGCGCATCAGTATTTACTGCAACAAATTCCACACCCGACAACCCGACTTCTTTCATTCGATTAACTGCCGCATTACCTGCGCCACCTACACCGACAACCTTAATACTTGCTGAACTCTCTACCTCTGTTGGCTTAATTTCGGGCATTATTTTTCTCCACTTTTATATCTGCCTCCATTATAGCACACTTTCAAGAAAATCAATACGCTAATACCTTTAATTACTAAAACTTCCCCAAAATCTTCTTCAAAAATCCTGGTTTTTTCTCTTTTTTGCCTTTCTTGACTACTTTATGCGCCCCCTTTATGCCTTCTCCGTCCGCCGATAATAGCATCAAGCCCACAGCCGCTGCATACTCCGGCCGCTGAATCGCTTCTGTCACTCCCATTAACCCCGTCGGACGCCCAACCTTCACCGACATCTCCAGAGTATCGCGCACAAATTTATCAATGTCCCGCATCTTCGCCCCACCACCAGTCAATACTAACCCCTCTGGCAACCTCTGTTCATAATGCGCCTTCCGCAATTCTTTCTTTACTAACGCCAAAATTTCTTCCATCCGCGCCTGTACCACTTCGTCAATCTGGCTACGCTCAAACCGCAATTCTTTGCCTCGCCAACGAATCACCACTGGCGCATCTACTGCACCAAAACTCCCCGTCGCAAACCTACGCTTTATCTCCTCTGCCACTTCTGTATCCACCGCCAGCATCACCGCCAAATCATTAGTAATATTATTCGACCCTACTGGCACCACACCGATATACTGCAAATCATTTTCCTCAAACACCGCCACACCAGTCGTCGACGCACCAATATCCACTACCGCTACACCGTTTTCACGCTGTCGTTCAGTCAAAACCGCTCGCGCTGCCGCCACTACACTAGGCACAATCTGTTCCGGTGTTGTCCGTGCTTCTTCCGCTACCTTACGTAAATTCTCATAATTCGGCAAAAGCGTCGAAACTACATTCGCTCGCATTTCCAATCTCGAGCCAGTCATTCCCAGCGGATCCTTAATCCCCGTCTGACCATCCAAAACATATTGCAACGGCACCACTTCCAGTATTTCTTGATTCGCTGGAATCCGCCCCTGTAAAGCTACATCTTCCACCCTTGCCAGATCATTACTATTAATTTCATGTTCCATCGCCCCCACCGCAATCATACCTTCTGTCCGCGTCGAAACAATCGCCGAACCATTGATCGAAATTGTCGCCGAATTCACCTCATAACCGCTCATCCGCTCAACTTCACCTAACATCCGATCAATCGCCTGTGCCGGACCCGAAAGATTCGCCACTACCCCCCTTCGCATCCCCGAATTCGGTGCCTCCGCATAACCAATCACATTCATCGCACCCCCGTTTGCAATACTCGCCACTACCGCCCGTACGCTACTCGTACCGATGTCAAGCCCGACTGCATAACGTGAGATTTCATCCATAAGCTTAATTATAACGTACTTTTTCAAAATTACAACATTTGATAAAATTCCACCGAGTATACTTACACGTCAAAAAGACTGCCCTTTTCGGCCAGCCTTTTTCTTTTCTCATTGGAGGACATCTCACTCATCATCCGCATATTCTGCCAACCTCTCTTCAAGCTCAACAAGTCCCCGCTGCTGTTCCTCTTTACGCCTTAGTTCCTTTATCACCTCCAGCGCCAATTCATCATAAACACCATGTCTTGTCAAATCATAGCCAAAGCTATAAGCGCCATCTTCATGCAACGACCCTTCTACCAGGAATCTCTCTGGTGCCATGACAACTTCAAGTTTTCCGCCCAACTCATGCTCGATGAGCTTTCCTAACACCTCAAACTTACGAACCAAAGGCTTAAACTCAACTTTTAGATCCACATACTCCCGCAGTCGTTTCCCATACGTCTCCAAAGCATCTCCTACCAACATCATATCTCCACGCGCATATGACACTACTGTGTAACCCTTATAAAATTTACCGCTATGCCCCGCAAATACGAAATCACAAATTGCTACTATCGCCCAAAAAAGCATATGAGCCGTCCATATCCCTAACAAACCGCCAATTAGTATTACGCCAGCAATTAGTCCCAATACCTTCGCGATAGTTATTGGCTTGATGGCAATTACCCTGTATGGCTTCACATGACGACAACCATATGCTGTGTTCAACCTATCAATCACATCATTCAATTTCTCGATTTCCCCTCGTAGTGCGCACCTTTTCTGCTTGCTCATCATTCTTCTCGTCCTCCTTTTTAAAACTGAGTTCAACCTTATATAAGGTTGAAAACCATCAGAAACTAGGGGTAAACTACCCCTCACTCTTTAATTATATCACACCAATTCAAATATGTCAACTCTAGGGGTTTACTTCTCTATCTCACTATGTTATCTTCCCACAGAGCGGCAAATTCGGACATCAAAAAGGTAGGGTGTGGGCTAGGATGGCGGAAAGGTGGAACTATGTTGAAGAAACTAATTTCCATGTTGTACCAAGTCTTGCGCGGTCGTTCGCAAACCGTACAACAAAACATAGTTGTTGTTATAATCAATAACAACAACTAAAAACCTTTAACATCTTGATTGTACCTTATAAAAACGATTATGTCTAGTGCTTTTGTCGCTTTTTTGTAATTAAATAGCCCAATCCACCTCAACTACACCAGCGTCAATACCTCACACCCCCCTTCCGTCACTAGCACCGTATGTTCGCAGTGGCACCCAATACTTCCATCCTTCATCTTTACCGTCCAATTACTATCCTCATCAACATAATTCGCCGGCTTTCCCAGACACGACATCGGTTCAATACAAATTGTATCTCCCACTTTCAGACTATACCCATGTCCTCGAATCCCATAATTCGGTACATCTGGCGCCATATGCATCTCTTTACCAATTCCGTGCCCCACATAATTCTCAATTACCCCCAATTTCCCTCTCCGCAGCACTTTCTCTACCGCATAACCAATATCCCCAATCCGCACACCCGGTCGCACGACATCAATCCCCGCCCACATCGCTTTCTCTGTCGTCTTTATCATCTCCTTTACCGCTGGCGAACCACCGCTCCCCACAATCATCGTAAATGCCGAATCCGTATAATACCCATCATAGAGCACATCAAGGTCAAAACTCACCTTATCACCATCTTCCAACACCTCATCAGTTGGTGCCCCATGCACCAATGCATCATTTACCGATATACAAATTGCACCAGGAAACGACTCTTCAAGATAATCATAAGCCACTTTCGCTCCCCGCTTCACGATTTGCTCTCGCACCCAAGCATCTATCTCCTTACCCGTAATACCTGGTTGCACATATGCCTTCAAACCACGCAAAACCTCCCCCAAAATCTTCCCACCCTTACGCATCGCAGTAATCTTTCGCTCTAATTCCTCTGGACTTTCATTCTGTATAAATTTTTTACTCATTTCTACCTCTAATCATCTTACTTTTGGCTGAATTACTTCTCGAATCTTCATTGCCACTTCATCTTCGGTACCGGTACCATCAATCTTGTAGATTTTTACACCTTTACTCCTCAAAATCTGACAAACTGCATAAATATTTTGTTCAACTATCCGAAACCTCTCCTCAATCGCCTCTAGTGATTGATCATCTGCCCGCCCCCGCTTCTTCAATCGCTCAATCAGCTCTGTCTTCGGCACCTCTATCACTACCACCGCATCAATTCGATCTGCCGCATTCTCCACAATCCACTCCGATTGCTCTACCGTACGAGGATAACCATCTAGTACGATATATTTTCCCGCTACAATCGCCTCCGCAATTGCTTGCGTCATCAGTTTAATCGTCAAACTATCTGGAACCAGTCCCCCTTGCTCTTGAATTGCACTCACCTCTGGTATATTTGCATCACGCAAGACCTGACCCGCCGATAGCCACACACCATCTAGCTCCAACGCCAATCTCCGCCCCTGCGTACTCTTGCCTGACCCTGCCAAACCCATAAGTATAATCATAGCCTTATTATACACCTTATCAAGGAATCTTTTATGATGATTTTAGTATTTTTAGGAAGCGCGTCGCTAGCGTGATACTACTATCTCCGTTAGAGCTTGCTTACAAACATTTCGCAGGCTACGGCCGAGAATTAGGCGCGTGGCACCCGCGACGGCGGGATGACACGACGCCGTGTTTGTAAGTAAGCTCTAACGGAGGCAATAATTATCCTGCTCCTCATAAGTCCATAGCTTCCTAAAAACGCCAAAATCATCTAATAAAAGGTTGCACTATGGGGAAATGTTTGATATAATAGCTCCAATATGGCAATCAAAGTTACTAGAAAAGACCAGAACGAGGCCAACGAAAACCTCATTCGCCGTTTCAATCGCAAAGTTCTTCAGAGTGGAATTATGCCATTGAAAAAGTCTCAAATGCGTTTTTCCAAGCCAATTTCCAAGCGTGAACGCCGCAAAAAGGCTATCATTCGCGAAATTCGCCGCGCCGAAAAGGCCGAACGCATGCGACTCGGGCTCAAATAGAATTATCCTCCCCCTAGTAGGGAGGATAATTTTTTATGTCAAAGATAATTTCAAAATCCGCCCCTCAACGCTTCGAATCCCTCGAAACTCATTTTCAACTATATTCACCCAGATATTTGCTGTCACCCCTTCACGCACTCGGAAATCCTCCTCTGGCGCAAAAAACCGCATCAATTTCAAGCTCTTACCCTGTTGATCCCACACCACGAGCCGTAGATGCGCCCCGTCCGTCCCCATTTTTGCCACTTCTACCACCCTGGCTTCCAGCAGCAAAAACACTGGCTCTGCATTCCCCTCCCCATAAGGTTCCAGCCGTTTCATCTCCTCAATCAGTTCCAAAGAAAAATCTCCAAAATCTCGCACCTCCAGGTCTTCTCTTACCCCCAAAAACCTCTCTTGATTCGTAAGTTTCAGCCCCTTATAATACTCATTAATTCCTCTGCGAAATTCCTCAAGTTTATCTGCCTCCAGCTTCACCCCACAAGCTCCAGCATGTCCACCACCGCCAATAATATATTTCTGACATACATTAAGCGCGTCTGCCAAATTAAAATCCCCAAAACTCCGTCCTGACCCCTTAATTACTCCATTCACTTCTGTAAGCGCAAACGCCGGACGATGATATTCTTCCACCAAACGCCCCGCAATAATCCCCAGTACCCCCTCGTGCCACTTGCCGCACTCCACAATCACCGAATCTTCACCTATGCCCTTTTCTTTCACCTCTGTTACCGCTCGTCGCTGTTCTTCCTTGCGCGTTCGATTCAATTCTTCTAGCTCCAATGCCAATTTCGCCGCCGTAGTCTTTTTATCCGCCATCAACAGCTCTAACGCCCTTTCCGCTGTCTCCATCCGCCCCGCTGCATTAAGTCGTGGACCTATCTGAAACCCAATCGACTCCGTGTCTAACCTCTTGACCCCCGCCTCACGCATTAGCTCCTTTAGCCCCGATCGCCTGGTCTTTTCTAGCACCTTTAGCCCATAAAAACACAATCTCCGATTTTCCCCTTTGAGCACCATATTGTCACACACTGTACCAATCAACACCAAATCCAGAAGCCATTTTTCCTGCCCAGCAGGAATCATCCCTTCTGAAGCTAACGCCTGCGCCACCTTAAATGCCACCCCGACCCCCGCCAGTTCCCGTAATTCATCTGAAGATAGCCAATTCCTTCTCTTGGGATTAACTACGGCAACTGCTGGGGGCAAAGTGTCGCTACATTCATGATGATCCGTAACAATCACGTCCACCCCTATCCCATTTAATTGTCCGATAATTTCATGATTTCTACTTCCGCAATCCACCGTAATCACCAATCCCACCCCTGTTTCTTTTGCCCTTTGAACAACTTTTGTACTCATTCCGTATCCATCCGCGAACCGATTCGGCAACATAATTTCAATCTCTTTCACCCCTGCTAGGCGCAAAGTATCATACATCACTGTGCTCGCTGTCACCCCATCCACATCATAATCCCCATAAATCAATACTCTTTCACCCCCAGAAACCGCTTTTTTAATCCGCTCCACTGCCTTCCTCATATCTGGCAATAGAAAAGCATCCAAACACTCCTCATATTTTGGACTCAAAAACCTCGCATCGAGATCCCGCACCCGCAGCAACTCTTCAAAAAGCCTACTCACCCGATCTTTTTATCAACTTTATTAGCCTTTGACATCTGTTGTGACTTAATCACCATACTCTGAAGCTCTTTCAAAAGCGGAAACTGCTTATTCATCTGATAAATCTTCGTATTCCCCTTCTTCGTCACCAACAAAAACCCGCCTCTCTCCAACCTCTGTAATTCTCGCTGGATATTACCGGGATCCTCCTTAATCAACTTCGATAACGCCCGTACATGCGTCTTAAAATCCGGATATTTCGCAAACACCACAATAATCTTCCGCCGCACCCTCGAAGTAATAAAAATATCTAACATCTTACCTCTCTCTTCCTACCCCAATTATACGCCCATGTTGTGTTTTTTACAAGTTTACTCTACACGCCCAAAAAAAGAAAAGCTTGAGGATCTTACATGCAACTTCGCACTGCCTCAAGCCTATCATTCAAATCATTAATACTCCCATATCAGACTAAATTCATCCTCTGTTAAAAGCCCCCGAAGCTCAGCCTCGATATTGGCACTATTATGCACTAGCGCCACAAGGTTCTCTGGATATACTATCCGCCTGTCAGGATAATTGATGTCCTCCAATGCTTTAATACTAAAAAAGCTAAAACAATCACCAGAAACATCAACTTCATAAAAACAGTCCCGCTTTAAGCCGTCACTAATCCCCAGCTCCTTTGCCTTATCGCCTCTCATTGCATCACTGTACGGAGCCACAAAATCCATAGTCACCGCATACAAAATTCCCGTATTCTTCCCTACAAAATACCATACCCCTTCCAAACCATTAAAACAGAAGTGCATTCTCACTTTAGCAATAATCCGCACACAAATAGATGGATACATTATCTCCCAAAAACATTGCGGAATTTCTTCTGTTTGCGATGATAGATAGGTACAGACAAATTCCTTATCAGCATTTCTTTCATAAACCGCAATCGCTGGTGTCTCATCCTCTTGCCAATTTTCAAAAACGACTAAGGAATCAATTTCTGAAACTACATAGCTCTGTTTTAAAGGTTTCGATTCAAAACAACATTGTGAGCAATCCACAAACTGTAATACACAATCACCATCAGACATAGCCACCAAAACCGGCAGATCAGTAGCCCGAATTGCAAAATTCACTTCTACAGTATCTCCACCATGCCTGAAACAACGTTTCTCAACCTCCCTATACACCAACTTGCCCTCAAACTCAAAAATCTCCAGCATACCTTACATCTCTCCCTTCCAACATTCTCGCATCCGACAAGCTCCACATTTTAGGTTCAGCCCTGCACTAGGATGTATTTTAACTCGTAAATTACTTAAGCCGAACCCAACTTACACCTATACTATAATACATATCTTCATAGAAGTCAACTCATGCTATAATAAACCCATGTTTTTCGAGGTAATACCCACTGAAATTTTCCGTAACGGCGGCAGCGTACTCACCTATCACTCCGATCAGAAACTCCTACCTGGCCAACTCGTCATCATTCCTCTCGGCCCTCGCAATATCATCGGCATCGTCTGGAAAAAGGTCAAAAAAGTCAATTTCCCCACCAAGCCCATCACTAGAGTCCTCTTTCCTACCCCTATTCCCAGCCACCTCTTAAAATCCATTATTTGGCTTGCCGAATATTATCTCGCTCCTGTTCCCGCAGTCGCCAATATGGCACTTCCCGCTGGTTTAGCCTCCAGAAACGCTTTTAAAGACATTCCCGCTCCGGACCTTGCTCCTACTCCACTCCAATCGCAGAACCATCAAATTCCCCTCAATTCCGCCCAAAAAACCGCTCTAAAAGCCCTCCAGCAAGCTCCAGAAGGCACTTCTCTGCTTCAAGGCGTAACCGGTAGCGGTAAAACTAATATTTACCTCAAAATGGCCGAAAACGCCCTCCTAGCGCAAAAATCCACCATCCTCCTCGTCCCCGAAATCGCCCTCACTAGCCAATTAGTCAAAATTTTTGAAAAAACCTTCGGCAAACGTGTCATCCTCATGCATTCCAACCAAACGCTAGTCGAACGCCGCCAAACCTGGCTAAACCTACTAAAAACTACTTGCGGGACAGGTTTACGACTACCTGTTTTGAGGAACTCTTCACTAGAGGAGCTTTCGCAGGTTACGACCGAGAACGCAGGTCGCGCGACACCCGCGACGGCGGGATGGCGCGACGACCGGTCCTCTAATGAAGAGTTCCCCAAAACAGATAAATACGAGTCTGTCCCGCAAGTTATCATTGGTCCCCGTTCTGCCCTTTTCGCCCCCGTCGGCAATCTCGGTCTCATTGTCATCGACGAATCCCACGAAAGTGCCTATTACCAAGAAAACACCCCTCACTATTCTGCCTTACGCCTTGCCAGCTTCATCAGCAAAACTCTCAAAATCCCCTGTATTCAAGGCACCGCCACACCCAATATCATCGACTTCCATCTCGCTTCCACCCATAATTCCCTCGTTCCTCTTACCACTAAAGCCAAATCCACCGCCATTAAACCCCATTTCCATATTGTTGACCTCAAAGATCGCGCCAATTTCTGCAAAAATCGCTATTTTTCCGATATTTTATTGACAAACATAGAAAAAAATATTAAAGATAAACATCAAACGCTAATTTTTCACAATCGCCGTGGTTCTTCGCCTCTGACAATCTGTGAAGAATGTGGTTGGCAAGCCCTCTGCCCAGAGTGCTATTTGCCCATGACTTTGCACGCTGACGGCTACATTCTCACTTGTCATATTTGTGGCCACGAAGAAAAAGTCCCTTCTTCCTGTCCAAACTGTCAACATCCCGGCATCGTCCATAAAGGTTTCGGTACCAAACTCCTCGAATCCGAGCTTACACGTTTCTTTCCTCACGCCACTATCGCCCGCTTCGACGGCGACAATCAAAAAGGCTCCAGCCTCGCTCACCTCTATCAAGATGTTAAATCCGGCAAAATCGACATTCTCATCGGCACCCAAACCCTCGCACGCGGACTCGATCTCCCTCATCTCGCAACCGTCGGCATCGTTCAAGCTGATTCTGGGCTTTCCTTACCAGACTTTTCCGCCGAAGAGCGCACTTTTGAGCTCCTCACTCAAGTCATTGGTCGTGTCGGGCGCGGTCATCTCGACCAAGCCACCGCTATCATCCAAACTTTCCAGCCCGATCACCCTGTCATCCAAACCGCATTAGAGTCCGATTTCGAGACTTTTTCCCACTACCTTATCAAAAAACGCCGTGCACAAAACCTCCCTCCTTTCACTTATCTCGCTCGACTCGCTATCACCTACAAAACCGAAAAAACCGCCATCAAAAAAATTCAAGAAGTCCACAGCGCACTCTGCCAAAACCCAAAACTTCAGATTTCACCTCCCATACCAGCCTTCCACGAACGCACCGCGCGCGGCTATACCTGGCAAATTACACTTAAGTCCCCGTCGCGCGAGACCCTCCGTCAAGCCCTCATTCCATATACTAAGTACCAAATTGAGCTCGACCCGCCCTCACTACTCTAGTTTTATGCTATAATATTAAGAATGAGAGAAATAATTACCACACCCGACCCCAGATTGCGCGAAAAATCCGAAAAAGTCCGCGAAATCACCGACGAAACCCGCGAAATTATTCGCGACATGGTTCGACTTTCTCTTGAATGGGAAAAAAATCACCCCCACGAACTCTCAACTGCGATGGCCGCCCCTCAAATGGGAGTCAATCAACGTATTATTATCGTCCGTGATGATTTCAGTGATAAGGAAAACAATACTTTTACTGCCCTCATCAATCCCGAAGTCATCCAAGCCGACTCACGCAAAACCACTACCGACTACGAAGGCTGTCTTTCCGTTCCCGAAATTTACGGTCTCGTTAAGCGTCCTCGCAAAGTCAAGGTTAAAGCCACCCTCGAAGATGGCACCGAAGTTCGATTAAAAGCCGATAATTTCCTAGCTCGCACTCTCCTCCACGAGATCGACCACCTTGATGGCATCCTTTTTATTGACCATATCAAAGGCAACAAAAAGGCCTTCTACAAACTAGACGCAAACGGCGACCTCCAACCCCTCGACTACGACCAAGACATCAAAAACAACCCCACCCTATTCCCGAAGGAAGATTAGCTTTGATGAATACGGCGTCTAGTTTGTCTTTAGGAGAGGATACGGGAGATAGTACGGAATCCTTGCAGAAGACTTTTTCCGGACAATGTCCGGATGGTAACCCGCCGTCCGGAAAAAGTCTTTCTGCGGATTCAGCAATACAATCTCACCGAATCATCTTTCTTGGCAATGGGCCTCTCGCTGAATCCGCCCTCGCCGTCCTCCGCGAGCACACCAATATCATTTTCCACGCTCGTAATAAATCCGATCTTGATACGGTCAAGGAGCTCAAACTTAATAATCCCGACGCGCACGCCGTCCTGGCTTCTTTTGGTGTACTCATCAAGTCTGATTTACTTGAACTTTTTGAGCCCGAAGGTATCCTCAACCTCCACCCTTCTCTCCTACCACTTTATCGTGGACCATCACCGATCGAAAGTGCCATTCTCGCAGGAGATAGTCAATTTGGGTACTCTATTATGAAACTTGCAAAAGCAATGGACGCCGGACCAATCTATCATCAGGCAACCCTCGACGATATTCCACTCGATAAATCCACTATTTATCATGACCTTGCCACTGCTGGTGCTACTTGGATTATCAAAAGCCTAAATCATCTCGGCACACCAAACCCACAGGACAACAGCAAAGCTACTTACACCCAAAAACTCGATAAATCCGATTCCTTCCTCCAGCCAGACAAATTCCCTGCTGAGACCATCTATCGTCAAATCATTGCTTTTCAGGGCTTCCCCAAACCAAAATATGATTTTTATGGCAAAACTTGCATCATCCTCGACGCTCATGTCGTCGAAGCCGACACCATCATCTGTGACCCGTCACTCGCTCCCGAGCTCTCTACCCCACTCATGCTCAAATGCGCTGATCGCAATTTCGTCGCTATCGACCGCCTTCAGCCAGCTGGCAAAAAGCCTATGGACGTCAAATCATTTATCAATGGCTACGCCAAAATTTGAGATCGCTGCGCTCGAATCTCATCTTTAAAGTCACGAAAAACCTTAAGCACCACTTCTTGAAAACCTGGTATCTTATTTTCTAACCAATTTCGCGCTTCCATCGCATCTTCAATCTGCGTAAATTCGATCAATTCTGCATCCGACAAATTCTCACTCAATTTCTGACCGACTCGCACTTCAAGCTCTTCTTCGGCATGATCAATAAAAGCCCGCGCTTCCGCCTCTGGCATGTCACCCAAACCTACTTCCATCATAAAATTATCATCAACTCGAATCATTTCGCTTCTCCTCTATACTATTATAGCATAAACATTTTCTTTTTTCAGCTTATACTTTATAATATAACTAAATATCTAATATATAATTTATATACGCTATTTGCCATGACCAAACCGGCCGCTATCAAAACCACCGAAATCGAATATTATACCAATCTCGACTTGCACCAACTCGAAACTTCAATCAAAGAATTACAACAATCTCCACCTTCCCCCAAAATCAAGGCTTCTCTCCGCGCTGCTCGTCAAGCCTTGCGCGTACGACAACGTTTCATCAAATCCAAAGCAATGGAGTTCGAGCGTACCAATGATCACTATCTTCTAGTTTTTGATTCGACTGAAAATTTCTCCAAACTCGCTGGACATTCTGTGCTCTTCTATACCTTGACTATCGCCGATCGCATTCACCGCCGTTATAGCGTCAAAAACGATACCGACGACTACTTTAGATCCGAAGATGGAATCGTCTCAATTCGCGGCCTGCCACAACTCGAAAGTCAGCTTGCCACACTGGGCATTATTCCCGATTCTGCTTCAAGCACCAGTGAGCTCCATTTTTATAAACTTCCTCGCGTCTATAACGACGAACAAATTGCCAAACTTCGCGACAAATCCCATCAAGACGTTGAACGTATCACTTCAATCATTCTCCCTAAATCGCCTCATCCCATCCTCTATAATCTCATCCTTGAGCTCAATCGTCTGATCTATTACAATTGCAAACGCGTTTCCGATACTCTCGCACGTGAGACCATCTTGAGTCAAACCGTCCTTAACGCTCATGAAATGCTTATCGGCTATCTTAATTTTGCTAATGCCAAGCCCAATTCCGGCATTGTCAGACACCGCACCCAATATTCCATTCATCCAGTTTTTGACAAGAACACACCTCGTCCTCATTCTGCTAGTGCTCAAAACCTTTTCAATATCCTCATGAGTGCTCGCGACCTGCGTAACTGCTTTGCCAATATCGAAAACCTTCACCTTATCCATCACCGCGAACTCTGCGAAATTCTCGAAAAACTCGTCGAAATCGAACGTATCGTCGCTCATGAATATAATAAACAACTCAAACTTGACCATCAAGATTCACAACCGAAAGATGCTAAACATGAATAATACCAAATTTGAAAGTTTTCTCCTCCATGAACTCTGGCAGGCTTACGCCGATGCCCGCAAAGGCAAAAAGAAAACTATCGACGAGCACCGTTTTGAATTAAACGACATGGAAAATATTATCTCTCTACGTGATTGCCTCATTCGTCGCTACTACAAACCTAGTCGCGGTGTCGCCTTCATCGTCACCGATCCTGTCATTCGTGAAATCGTCGCTGCCCCATTTCGCGATCGCGTCATTCACCATTTCCTCTTCAACTCTTGCGCCGGTTGGTGGGATCGCCGCTTCATCCCTGATTCTTACTCCTGCCGCAAGAACAAAGGTACCCTCTATGGTCAAAAACGCCTCGCCAAACATATTCGCCAAGTCACTAATAATTACACCGCTCCCGCCTACGCAGTCAAACTTGATATTCAAGGTTACTTCATGAGTCTAAATCACGACAAACTTTACGAACGCATCCTTTGGGGGCTAGAACAACAGTTTTATCATAGTAATCGTCCCGACATCGAAAACGACATTCGCTGTGCGCCCGAGCATAAATCCGATTTTTATGAATTATTACAATATGTTTGGCGTGAAATTATCTATGATAAACCTATGGAAAATATCGCTGTACGTGGGAAACGTGCCACCTGGAAAAAACTCCCCGCTAGCAAAAGTCTCTTTTGCCAACCTCCCGAACGTGGCATTGTCATCGGCAATCTTACCAGCCAACTCCTCTCCAATATCTACCTCGATCAACTCGACCGTTTCGTTCGTTTCGGTCTCGGGTATTCGCATTATGGCCGCTACGTCGATGATTTCTTCATTATCGTACCTATGAGTCAGCGCAATCAACTCCTCCGAGATATTGAAGTCATTCGCCAATATTTGCATGATGAACTCAAGCTTACCCTACACCCCAAAAAGCAGTACAAACAGCCTGTGTCGAGGGGCGTCTCTTTCATCGGTGCAATTGTTTATCCTGGATTCATTTATCCTGGTCGCCGTACCCGCAACAATTGTTATCGTGCCGCCTACAAACTCGCCACCACCGGCACTGGATCGCTAGAGGGTTTTGCCGCTCGTATGGGTTGTCTCAAACACATCAATAGCCAAAAATTTTTTAGAGAAGTATTTGACAGCTTTGGCTGGGACTACGGTTGGATCCCTGACAAAACTTATCATCACAAAACTCATAATCGCTCATGCTATAATAGTAAGCGTGGATCATAGCGTCCATGGGATCCAACCGTAGTCCAGAGCTCATACTCCGACTGCCAGCGGCTCTCGTATAAAAAGATCGTGAAGTTACCCTTTTTAATCTCCATTGCGAAATTACAGAGGCTAGTTTTGTTCCTGGCTACGGTCAGCCACATTTTAAGTCAACTTCTAATTCCATTCTGGCAAGTATGTCAGCAACCTTACACACAAAGTATGCTCGCTTTACTTTGTGCGCAGCGGGAACGTCAATATCAACAATAGCAAGTTGAGGAACTCCGGACAGAACGGCTACAATTGGTCTTCTATGTCCAACTCTAATACTAACAACGCTTACAACTTGAACTTCTCGGGTAGTGGCGTCAATCCGTCAAACAACAACAATCGTTGGAACGGCTTCCCCCTCCGCTGCCTAGCAGATGTTCAGTCGTGTTCGGTGCCGATCTTTTTCACTTCATCATCGCTTCTACGGAAGCGATGATGCGTCTATCAAGCCATACAAAAAAAGAAGTCTCGCGGTAGGAGCATACTGCCCCGTGCTAGACTTCAATACCCATATTGTATCAAACATAATTCTTTATGTCAATAACACGTCCGTCTTTCGTAATCAATAGTAATTTCCGTATCTGCGGCTGCATCCTAGCTTTATGAATCAAAAAATTACACAACTTATCATCACTCAAATTCTTAATACGTGCCGAATCATAAATAATATTTCTAGATTGCCTTAAAGCACGTTTAATTACTCTTTCGAGTTTATCAGTCCTATTCGTAATAGGCGACTTAATCTCAAACTCCACTCCATCAAGCAAGATATCAGCCGTTTTTATCGATCTTGTCGGTAAAAATTCCACGACATGATTAGTTGTCGCAAGAATCTTTGCTACTCGAAATTCGTGTGGCCAAACACTCATACCTTTCGGAATAATAATCTTTCCCTTCATCACTCGTCATCATACCACTTTCTCTTTTCTGCATACAAGCACTAGTTTATTCCTTACAAAATCACAAAGCAAAAAGCCTCACCGTAGGAGCAATAGCTTCAGCCTTGACTTGGCTCTAGATTAGTGAGAGAATGGGATTACTTGGTGTTAACTATCGCCTATTAAGGGCGATAGTTATTTTTATACTAGATCTCTTGGTTAGCTTGAGATTTAGGTTTATAACCATAGTAACCTCCTTTCTCCAGTACATATTGACTCGCACTGGCGAGTGTCAAGGTGCTATTGCTCCGTACATGAGCGTAACATAGATTCGCAAAAGCATACAAGCACTAGTGCATTATTTCACAAAAATTCTCGTAGAGAATTTTTGGATTATAAGTTTTGCGTAGGCAAGCTCCGCAAAACCTGACGGCAGCCAGAGGCCGCCTATTCCTTCTTTTCATACATCTTACTCCATACCCTCCATCATTCCCCCACTCCCCGATGTTACCAGCGTGTGCACAACTGCAAACTCATTGCATCCAACACATCATACCCACACAGCAATACACACTATTTCCAAAAGATCGGCACCTCCACGACTGGATCATAAATGTTAGAGTATAGTACTTCAACCACACATCTACTCCCCACAATCTACAGCAGAGAGCGTATGCTCTCTGCTGTAACCAAATCTAGGATCTCTATCCTCCTACTACCTATACTCTAACTAGCTAGGCAGCGGAGGGGGAAGCCGACCCAACGACTGACGTTGCCTGACGGATCGACGCCACTACCCGAGAAGTACAAGCTGTAAGCGTAGCTAGTATTAGAGTAGGACATAGAAGACCAATTGTAGCCGTACTGTCCGGAGCTCCACAACTTGCTATTGAAGATACTGACGTCCCCGCTGCGCACAAAGTAAAGAGGGGCTTCGGCGATGTTGTAGTTCACACCACCT
>CAPKVJ010000010.1 GCA_948648655.1 uncultured Candidatus Saccharibacteria bacterium
ACAAATCCTACTGGGTAGCCAAGCTTAAAGACGGCAACTGTTGGATGACGCAGAACTTGGCATTAGATATTACTACAGCAGGGTTAAAGGCGAGTGATACTGATATTGAGAGTGATTGGAACAGCAGTAGTACATATCCTCCGACTAGTGCATCTGTGTGGGGGACCGGCATTTCTGGCGCTACTGATATGGGCATATATCATTGGAGCGGGGGTCTATATCCGTTAGTGAAACCCACGGAGTACAACTCTTGCGGATACACGGCGAGTAATTTTTATGAATGCATATCCAAGGGTGTAGTTTCTCCAAGTTCAGCGCCCTCATCGCATTATACCATTGGTCATTATTATTCTTGGAATGCAGCCGCAGCTGGTACTGGTACGGCTGACGGTACTTCGACCGGTAGTGTCTGCCCGAAGAATTGGACGCTGCCCGATACTTCCCAATACAATTCTATGTTTTCAGCTTATGGCATCGCCTCATCTAATTCCTCGAAGAATCCCACTGGAGCTCCGCTATATATGACGCAATCGGGCGGAATAACAATAAATACCGGAACAGCTGGCATGATCGGTGGTGGCGGATTTTATCAAACAAAAGGGGCGCAGAGCGGTGCCAATATTGGGACTTCTTATGCTAGTGCTGGTCCGAGCTCCACTATCGCAGGTCAGGGGAATGGTGCATCTGTGCGTTGTGTCGCTCGCTAATTACCCCGATAGTTAGCAACATAGAACCTCCCAAAACTCTTGGGAGGTTCTTCCTATCCTCCTACTACCTATACTCTAACTAGCTAGGCAGCGGAGGGATTGACCAAGCCAACGATTGTTGCTGCGACTAGAAGGAGCAACGCTATCTGCATAAACTCCTAAACGATAAGGATAATCTAAATATGGTGAAGTCGGGCTACTATTGGACCAATATGTACCTTCGCTATCAGCACCCTGCAGTGAGCTAATACTAATGTAAATGCTCCCGCTGCGCACAAAAGAGGGGTTTGTACGGCTTTGCATAGAGCTTAAAGCTGTGATATACTGGTGATAGGTACAGTTATGGCAGACACGTTGAATAATGAAACATTTTATGGATTGATTTTGGCGATTTCGGCGTTTTTTTTGGCGACTTTTCTGACACCGATCTATACTTATTTCGCATATAAATATAAGTTTTGGAAGAAACAAAAAGAAGATGCAATGACGGGGGAGAAGTTAAAAGTCGTGGCGAAATTGCATGCGAAGAAGATTGCGCGGCATTTTCCGACGATGGCAGGGGTGATTGGCGTAGTGACGGTTTTTTTGGTGACTTGGATATGTAACTTCAATCGTGAACAGACGTGGTTGCCGCTGGCTGGATTTATCGGGGGGAGTATTGTTGGGTTTATCGATGATTTGATAAATGTGTTTGGTAGTGGTAAGGGGGCAGCTGGACTGCGTGCGCCGGTGAAATTTGCGATGATTACTGCAATTGGAGTGTGGCTAGGGTGGTGGTTCGCAGTGAAACTAGGTTGGACAGACATCATGGTACCATTTGTGGGTGATATTGAAGTTGGTGCGGTGGGGATGATTTTGATATTTGCATTTGCGGTGGTGGCGACGTCAAATGCGGTAAATATTTCTGATGGTTTGGATGGGTTGGCGGGTGGATTAGCGATGATAGCTTATGGAGCTTATGGTGTGATTGCGCTATTTCAAGGTAATTGGATGTTGACTGGATTTTGTTTGACGGTAGCAGGATGGCTTCTGTCATATATATGGTTCAATGTGCCGCCGGCACGTTTTATGATGGGTGATACAGGGTCGTTTGCATTGGGTGCGGGGCTGGGCGTTGTAGCGATGATGACGAATGCTTTCTTCCTTTTGCCGATTATTGGAATTATATTTGTGGTTGAGGCTGGGTCGAGCTTGATTCAGATATTCTGGAAAAAGGTTTTTCATAAGAAATTGTTTGTGTCGGCACCGATTCACCATCATCTTGAGGCGACGGGTTGGGGGGAGGCGAAGATCGTGATGCGTTTTTGGGTGATAGCGGGTGTATTTGCGATTTTAGGTATTTTTGTGGCAGCACAAGGAGGAATTATATAAAGTGGGCGATGGGATGGTAGCAGGATTACTAAAGGCTGTATTTGGAATCGCGTTTGCAATTGTCTTGGTAATGCTTCTGGCATCGTTTTTAATGGATAACATGTATTGATGCGTAGACATAAAAGTGATCGAGTGATTGGTGTGCTTACTATAGGACTTTTGGCTTTAGGTTTGATTGTGATTTATGCAATTGGACCAATGCGTGCAAATGTTTCTAATGCGGCTTACGGTACTGATTATAGTGAAAATTATTTCTTTTTGCAGCAAGTAAGGAATGTCTTGCTGGCATTGATGGTTTTTGTGATAGCTTTTAAGCTACCTTATAAAATTATACGAAAGTGGGGGAAGGTGATGATTGTGGTGGGTTTGGGGCTGTGTGCTTTGTTGGCATTGATGGCAGCTATCAATAGTCCAGTAGCAAGTTGTGAGCTGGGGGCGTGTCGTTGGTTTAAGATTTCAAGTTTGAGTTTGCAGCCGGCAGAGGTTTTGAAGTTTTCGCTAGTGATCTATCTTGCTGGATTAATGGCGGAACGTAAGAAAGAAGGGAAGCTGGATAGCTGGTCAGATTTTTGGTTGCCATTTATCATAGTGAGTGGGTTGTCATTGATCTTTGTAGTAGTGATACAGAAGGATTTGGGAACGGGCGTGAGCGTGATGGCGATTATCCTTGCAATGCTGTTTATGAGTGGAGTGAAATTAAGATATTTTGCGATTACGCTGGCGGTGGTTTTGGTGGCAGCGGTGGGGTCAATTGTCGTGTCGCCGCATCGAATGGAGCGATTAATGACATTTAATGCGGAGGATTCAAGCGATTCTTATCATATTGAGAATGCAATGATTGCAATTGGTACAGGAGGGTTTTTGGGGGTAGGTATTGGGAATAGTGTGCAAGCGACGGGTTATTTGCCAGAGTCAATTAATGATTCGGTGTTTGCAATCATGGGAGAGACATTTGGTTTCGTGGGGCTGGTCGTGGTATTGGGATGTTTTACAGTTTTGTTACTGCGTTTACTAAAGGCAGCGAATTACTTGCATGATGACGAAGAATCGCTGGTTATGATAGGGATTTTTGCTTGGGCGGCAGCGCATGTGGTAGTAAATATTTCTTCAATGACGGGGCTGATTCCGCTTACAGGGATTACTTTGCCGCTTTTGAGCTACGGCGGTACAAGTATGTTGTTTATGACGGCGGCTTTGGGCTTGGCGTTGCAATTAACTTGTTATACGAGTAGGGAACCACGTAAAGAAAAGCAGGAGGGTGAAGTAGCTATCAGCAGTCGTGGACAGGAAGGGCAGAGAAGGAGGGCGAGAATATGAAAATGTTGGTAGTGGGGGGTGGATCTGGGGGACATATTACGCCGGCGGTGGCAGTGATTAGGGAAGTACTGGAACAACGGCCGCGTACGAGAGTGGAGTTTTGGACGGACCGAAAGTATTATAAAAATGTTGTAAAAATTACAACAGAAATTGGGATGCGTTGGGGGCGGAGTGCCGACACGAGAGTAGGGAAGGTGCCGTATATTCGCGTACGGAAGATTTGCGCAGGGAAGTTTCATCGGTATGCTGGTTGGAAATTGCGGGATTGGTTTGAAAATTGGTGGATTGTTTTGAAGGATCTGATATGGGGGAATCTAGTAGGTTTTATAGGGTTTGTTGCGGGATTTTTGCAGAGCTTTTGGCGGTTGGTTTTGCCAAGTAGGCGTCCAGATGTGATTTTCTTAAAGGGCGGATTTGTAGGATTACCGGTGGGTTTGGTGGCAAAGATACTGAAAATACCTTATATCGTGCATGAATCGGATGCCGTACCGGGTTTGGCGAATCGTTTGTTGATGAAGCGAGCAGCAGTGGTGGCAACAGGCATGGAAATGAAGGGGGATGACAGATTTGTGCAGGTCGGTACGCCGGTAGCAACGGAATTTAAGATGGTGAGCGAAACGAAGCAAAAGACCTTAAAGAAGGCTTTTGGGTTTGATCCAGAGAGACCACTAGTGGTAGTGACTGGTGGAAGTCAGGGATCGCTAAATATTGATGAGGCCATGAAGGTGATTTTGCCGGATATGTTGAAATTTGCTAGTGTAGGTTTGGTGGCGGGGAGGAAATGGTATGAAGAAATGACCGAGTTAAAAAAATATGAGGAGTGGGATAAGGCTAAATTGCAATCAAATTTTCGGCTTTGGGAATTTAATTCTGTGATGCATGAATTGATGGGGGCGGCAGATGTAGTGGTTAGTCGTGCTGGAGCGACGACAATTGCGGAACTTGCAGCATTAAAAAAAGCGGTGGTCTTGGTGCCGTTTGAAAAGTTGCCAGGTGGGCATCAGGTGAAAAATGCTGAATTGTTGGTAAAAATGGGGGCGGCAGTGATGGTAACTGACGAGCAAATGCGCCAGCAGCCAGAAATGTTGCTAAATGAGGTGAGGCATTTGGTGCGTTCGCCTAGAGTGCGAACAGATTTGGCAGAAAAATTGCATGCGGAGGCCAAAACAGATGCAGCCAAACAATTAGCGGATATAGTTCTGACAATAGGGGAGGGAACTAGAGTGAAGAAGCTGAAGAAGTAGGAGGATATTAGAGAATGCGTGGGCAAGGTAAGCATAAGGGGGAACAATTAAAACGGGGAAGGACGATAGTCGCAGAGCGGGAGCAAGCCGAGTCTGAATCAGAGCGCATGCAAGCTCGACGTAAAGCACATCGTAAAAAAACAAGGAGTTTTGTGATAGTGGTACTCATTGTGACGGCTTTGACGCTAGGTGTGTATCTAGGGATGAAAGAGCTGTCGCGTGAACATTATGGGATAGAGGGTGGGCGGCAAGATGGGGCGGAACTAGATATTAAAGCGCAGATTATCGATGAAGACAATAGAGGGCAGGTTTCGACGCGGATGCGAGAATATATTGCACAGCTAGAAGGAGACTTTCGTGATTTGGGCTATACTGTAACAAAGGTAACTATACCAACTGGAACTAGCCGAGAGCTATATGTGGATTTAGCGGAAAAGGAGGGGACTTTCTTTAAGGTGAATATTGATCGGGGAACGGCTGTCACGGCTGAAGACGCAACGAGGATGCTGAAATATATTGATGAAAAAGGCGTTCAGCCAGGCTATATCGATATAAGGGTGGCGGGTAAGGCATATTATAAATAAAATGGGTGTTTTGGTGGCTGGTTGGACTTGTTTTGAAATTCCCTGTATTGTTCGGGTTTTGTTCTGGACGGAAAAGTTAGTGTAAAGAAGCTGTATGGATGAGTCACCGAGTGGTTTGGGATTTTAGATAGAAAGATTGTTTTTAGTAAAAAATGAAGGGAATTTGAAGAAAAATGGATTTTGGTAAAAAAAGTTTAAATGGAGTGGAAAAAAAGTGGCTAGGCTGTATATGAGTATATTCAAGCTATTTACCTCTATTCTATGTCGCAAAAGATATATTGTGCGACATTAGATTTCACTCGAAAAGATGATTGTTTGTGCGTCTTTTCCTGCCAAATTGAATACCCCGCGATGGTGCTGCGGGGTAATTTCTAAAGGACAAAAGGAGGATTGCTGCAGGTCCGCTGGAGCTGCAAGAACCGAGTAGGTTTTAGAATGGCTCTACTTCCTGATAATTATCACCGCCGTTTGTAGATGGTTTTTCTGTTGGCGCGGTGGGTTTATCATCGTCAGGATTTGCAGGCTCGCTGGAGCTGCCAGCAGAATCGACCTTGTAGGTCGTCAGCCAGTTACTGATAAAATCTTTTGTAACTATCGATGGCTGATTGGTGGGCTTGGATTGCACACTGTATATGAGTGCAATTTGCCCATTAGTGGCTTTTGCCTCGACCGCTGCATAGAACGAATAACGGTCATTCTCGAAACGCTGTTGGACTTTTGCCCCAGTATTTTCGATTTCGGTGTATGACCATCGATCTTGAGTCGCCTCAAGATCGAGCTGCTCCATAGCAGCTGCAGCGGCTGCAGACAATTGCTCGTCTGGAATCGGTTGCTCTTCGGCAGGGCCAGGTTCGGGTGTTGGTGCCTCCTCATCGTCTTTTTTCGCGGCTTTATAAGTCTCGAAATATGCTGTGATGTCGTCCCAGTCTCGCTCTGTACCTGCGCCGTCTGGGTTGGGGAATAAGATGTATTTGACCTTTATGGTAGAGATATATTCCCCGCTAGCTTCGATTTTGAGCTTGAACTTGTATTTCGAGTTTTCAAATAGCTCTTCGATGCTAGCCCCTGTGTCAGATTTCTTCGTGTAGGTCCAGTCCGTTTCAGCTGCTTTAGCATTTACTCGTGCGAGTGCTTTGACTGCAGCATCTTGGAGGTCTTTGGCGCTTGCGGGAACGAGCCCATCTTCTGGGTCGGTAGGGTCATCAGGCTCGGGCACGACTGCGTATTTTTTGATCCAGCTTATGATTTCCTCTCGGCTGGAAGTTGTATAGTCAGACTTACCCTTGAGGGAATAACGAATGATTCCCTTTCCGTTACCTCCGTCAATGGCTTTGAGCATGGCGATAAAATTATATTCCGAATTCTGGAATTTAATTTTGATGCAGGCCGTACCATCTCCTGATGTAGTTGTGAGCCAATTATTGGCTTTTCCAGTGGCAATCAGACTGTTTGACGCGTTTTTTGCTAATGCGATAAGCGCGTCGTTACTGACTGGATCTGGATCTTTATTAGTGCTGCCGCTGGTTGTTTTCTTATATTTCTCCAGATAAGTTTTGATCTTTTTCTCATTGGATTTTTTGCCATTGAGTGTGAAACTTATCTTTGGGCCCTTTATATTGCGCGTTACAGTGACTTTTACGGTCGCTTTTTTGGGCTGCATAAATGTCATTGTTGCAATAGATCTTGCCGTGCTGCTTTTGAAGCTCGTTTTGGAGCTCCAGCCGCGAGATTTGCCGTATTTTGCAAGGCCGTCGGTCTTGGATTTCGCACGGTTCTTTAACAAGGCTTTGATACAGGAGCTTTTCTTATACTTCTTGAGGCCTTGTTTGACTTCAGAAGAATTAAATTTTTTGCCGTTGCGCAAGAAATATGTTGTATATTTCTTGCCTGATCGCTGCGTCACTTGTGTGTAAACATAGTTGACACTCTCACCTGTACGAACCAATTTGAGCCTCTTTGTGATTTTGCTCTTGGTCGCACCTTTTTGCTTCGTGGATAAGTCCCAACCGTAATAGTTGCCGTAGGACTTAATTTTTGCCGTCTCGGCATCAGCCTTTTTCTGAACAGCTGTTTTGGTTGTCTTGGTTGCGGCTTGTGTTGGTACTGTCGGCGCGATCATGAGTGCACTAACTAATATCACCAGAGTTACAAAAAATTTTGAGAACATTTTCTTCATAATGTTCCCTCCTTTCAGGTTTTAATGTGCCACCCCAAACGGAGTGGCGTTAATTAGCTACTTCGTGGGATTGCTATACTACTATTGTAGCATATGTACCCTAAAAAGTCAATAGTGATTTATGGTTTACTGTGGCTTTTGCAACTATCAGTGCTTTTTATAGCGATTATTTCTATTTTTGGTGGTTTTTGGAGGTTGAGTCGGTTGAAGAGTATCTTGTGATTGAGCTGCAAGTGCACCTAGATCTTTTAGGCTAGGTCTTTCTTTCCCTTCGGCAGCATTTGGTGAGAGTTTGAGTTTGCGAAAGTCGGCTTGAGGTGTTGGTTGGTACTGAAAATTGGCTTTAGCGGATGTGAGTTTGTCGTGGTTCCCCGATGTGACAGTATTTTGGCTATTCTCGCCAGCGGCACGACCAGAATCAGACAGCTCACGTTTATATTTTTCTGACTGTTCGATGGTTTCGCGGATTTCTGCTTCAACTACACTGCGATCGCGGGCGTAGAGCTGACGTGAAGACGCGACGATGCGATCGAAGTTGTCTTGTGGCGTAGTAGGTAGAGAGAGTGTGGTAGCAGAAAAGGCGGGGGCTTTTTCGCCATTGATAATCATTGAGATTACGAAATTACGGTTGTTCATTTGCAAGAGATCGGATTGGTCGAAGATTGGCTCAAATTGTTTGGCGAGAACGGGCGCATCATCGGCGGAGACGCGGAACGAAATTGTGGTACCAACGTTGCCAAATACAGCATCGCGTACAGAGTCGGTCATCTGGGAAATGTATTGGTTGGCAACTGTGAGATTAAGTCCATATTTTCTTGCCTCTGATAGAATAACAGCGAAACTGTCAGTGGCGAAGTTTTGAAATTCATCTACATAGAGGTAGAATGGTCGGCGGTCAGCGACATCTGGAATATCACTTCTGGACATAGCGGCGAGCTGGACTTTTGTTACGAGGAAAGCCCCTAGAATTCCAGCGTTGTCCTCACCAATTAACCCTTTGGACAAATTTACAACTAGGATCTTCCCTTCGTCCATAATTTTGCGAACATTGAAACTGGACTTGGGCTGGCCGATAATATTGCGAATGATAGGGTTGGCGGTAAATGCTCCGACTTTGTTAAGCACTGGTGCGATACTTTCGTTGACTTGCTTTTCATTCCATTGGCCGAATTCGTGTTTCCAGAATTGTAGGACGGTTACGTCTTTGCAATAGTTGAGAGTTTCTTTGCGAAATTCTTTGTCAGTAAGAATTCGTGAAATGTCTAGGAGCGTCGTCTCGGGCCGATCGAGCAGGGCTAGTAATGTGTATCTTAAAATGTGCTCAAGTCGTGGACCCCAAGAATCGCCAAACATACGCTTAAGTACGCCAATGACTTCAGAACAAACATTTGGCTTGCGGGCTGGGTCATCTAATTCTAGTGGGTTAAAGGCTACGGGGTAAGCCGTATCAGCTGGGTTAAAATAGACGACATCTTGGATACGATATTCAGGGACAAATCGCAGGTTATTAATTGCGAAATCACCATGCGGGTCGATGATGCAATAGCCCTGATTATAAAATATATCAGATAGAGCGAAAAGCTCGAGCATACCACTTTTACCGGCACCAGTTTGTCCGATGATATAAACGTGCCTAGAACGGTCGCGGCGATACATGCCGAATTGATGGTTGATTCCACGAAAATTTGTCAATCCGAAGGCAGAGATATTTTCGTCATGCGCGGGATCTCCAGTAACGAGTGGCAATTTGGAAGGTGGCTCGGCAGTTTTGGAGCTTGCCCAGACGATATTTGGGGTTTCGACAGAGGTATGTGGTAGATGATAGACGCTGGCGAGTTCAGAGATATTTAGAATAAAGCCGTGATCGGAGAATTGGCGCATTTTGTAGGCGTCAAGGTCGGACATTTCGAAACTACCGCCCGTGAGACGAAACCCATTAAGGTTGGTAGAGTTGTATTGCTTGAAAGTGCCAACCAGCGCTTGCATATTGAGTTTAGCATCAGTGGTATCATGTCCGAGATAAGTAAGTCGAATTTTGACTTCGTAGCCAAGCTTGGTAGCTTTTTCTTCGGCTTTGGCGATGCGAGTCTTGTCACGCTCGGAAAGCTCGGGTTTTGATTCCCCATCGCTGCCGCTAGGCGGTTTAAATAGGGCGCCTAGTGCCTCGAGTAGCCATTGCCAATCAAAGCCACTGTTACGACTGCCACCGCCAAAGAAGAATTTGCTACCGGATTTGACTTTGCGGACCCATTTATCAGTGGTTTTTTTGTGCCAATCATCCGAGACTGGGCGTGTGAGAATTTGAATCCAAAGCTCTTCCGAGTTGTCTGGATTGAGTTTTGCTAAAGTACCAGTGATGCCAGCAAGCGGGTCTACTTCGAAGTTTTCGAAAGTTTTGATTGGTAGGGCTTCGTTTTCGGTAAGATCGAGCTCGGCGCTATATACAACTGGGTAGTCTGTGCGTTTATCGACATAGTCATCGTCCATTTTGTAGATTTGGACTGTAGGATATTGGGCGTAAATTTGTCCTTCGACGAAACTTTGGAGGATTTTTGGCACCCAAACGTAGAAACGAATTTGACCACCAGTCGAAACGATTTCAAAACTTAAGTGTTCTTGTATGCCGTTGGAGTTTTTAAGCTCCATTTTGTCGCGTAGGATACCGTGCAAACTAGCAAAAAGCTGTTCGGCAGCGAGCTCTTTTTTGTCATTGGCGCGTGGAATTTCAAGCATCAGAAGTGCTGAATCTACGTTGAGGACCTTGAGCCGGTTGAGTTTTCTGTAATTACGATAGCTAAGAAAAGCCAAGATAGCAACAAGTGGTACCCAAAATATGGGCATAATAATAAAGTGTAAAATGTTAGATAGCATATGCTTTTATTTTAACACATTTATTGGTTTTCTGGGGCTAAAGTGTAAGTGTCTTTGTCGACTTTGGAAAATAGTTGTTTATTCTGAAGATTGAGCAATACTGTAGTTTCTTTAACCTTACGTGCTCGTAGGACGCGCTTGACGATTTCTTCACGAGTAAGCGGTTCGCCAGCCTCTTTGAGGACGCTAGTAATGATATCAGCGACGGTTCCCCGTTTGTAACCCCAAGAGCTTAAAGCGTAAATGCCGCGTCCGATTAGTACGAAACGGGAATCTTTGATTAGCTCGTTATGAATAGCTTGGATTGTAACGTTTTTGCGGCGGAATTCGGATTTTGAGATGGCATCGGCAATTTCAGAAAAATGCATTGGTTCTTTGTGAGCTTCGAGCACGACGAAAATTTTGTCGCGAATATTGCGCGGGTTGACGGTCGGCCATTTAGCTAGCCCCCAAAGCCCGTTAAGAGAAGCTAACAATTTAGAAATGGATGCAATGGCTTTGATATGATCAGGATGCTCATAATTTAGCGCCTCGTCGAGTTGGTCGAGAGTCATTGGCTCGCCATGTTTTTTGATGACGGCTACTACTTCATCGACACGGGCATGCACGGTTTTGGCATCGCCATATTCAGCAATGCCGATCGCGGCATAATATGAATCATTTTCATCAAGTGCTGTTAGATTGCTGGAAATTGCGCTAATGAAAGTCAATTTTGCACGGTCGGCAGCGGTGGCTTTTGGACCATAGATTTTGTTAGCTAAATCAGTGGTGCGAGCGACGCGACCAAGCTCGGTTAAATTGCGAATAAGTAACTTTTCAGCAGCGGGAAGATCTTCGATATGCCCTTCTTCGGCTCCGATGCGCAAACGGACGAGAATTGCCTTTTCGAGCTGGCGTACGCGTTCGCGAGTAATATTTAATAGTTCTCCGATTTGTTCTAGTGTTTCTTTTTGTCCAGATAGCCCAAAACGTCGCGAGATGATTTCGCGCTCGCGATCTTGTTCGATTATTCCTAAACTACTTTTAATAGCGTTTTCGATAATACTGGCATTCTGGTCCATCAGTTTCCCCTTTGTCCTTAATCGGTTGATTATTTAATATTCATCAATTTTATCTATGATAACATAGTTTTATACTGTAGTCAACAGTATAAATTGTTTTTGTATGAATTTACTATATTTATTATATCACTTTTGACTGAAAATCGGAAAAAATCCTATAATATATAAGCTTAAAAACAATAATTAAGACGTTTTCTTGCGGGATTTGGTAGTTTTTGCGGTAGTTTTGCGAGTAGCTTTTTTGGTGCTTTTTCGGGTCGTGCGGCTAGTTTTGGACTTATTTTTTAGCATTTCTTCGGCCATTTCGCGAGTGATTTTTTTGGGATCCTGATCTTTTCCGATTTTGACATTGTTGAAGCGACCTGGTCCTTTGACATATGGGCCATAAGCTCCAATGATAATCATAATGTCACCCCAATCAGCGATAATGGAATCGATTTTGGCTTGGTATAACTTTTCGGCAGTCTTAAAATCAATAGTATATGGGTCATAATCCTTGATCTGGATGTTGTACTTCCCTGCTTTGAGATATGGACCAAATGGTCCGCTTGAGGCAATAATTTCGGTGCCATCTTTGGTGGCCCCTAACGTGCGTGGTAGTGCTGGTAATTCTAGTTGTTTGAGCGCGGCTTCGAGTGTAACGGTTTTTTCAGTCATTCCCTTTGGTAATGGTGCAAAGCGAGGCTTCTCGCCAGAAGTTTTTTCATTGTCTCCGAGTTGGATGAACCCGCCGTTTCTACCGATCTTGGCATAAATCGGTAGTCCAGTTTTGGGGTCTTTGCCAAGCTCACGAGCGTTATTATAACGAGCGGCATCATCGGATTTGATGACTTCTTTGGAGAATGGTCCGTAGAAATCACGGAGCATTTTGACGCGCTCAAGCTTTTTCTCGGCGATTTTATCAAGGTCTTCCTCAATATGGGCGGTAAATTTGTAGTCAACAATGTTGTTGAAATTGTCGTTAAGGAATCCGGCTAGCAGTTCTCCAATTGGGGTCGGTATGAGTTTGCCTTTGGTGGAACCGGTTTTTTCGGTAACGATTTCGCGTTTAACTTGGCCTTTAGTGAGTTTTAGTTGGATGACTTCGCGAGGTTCACCTTCGGAATCACCTTTGACGACATAGCCACGAGTTTGGATAGCAGACATAATTGTAGCGTAGGTCGATGGGCGGCCAATGCCGAGCTCCTCGAGCTTTTTGACAAGTGAACCTTCAGTGTAGCGAGCAGGTGGTTTGGAAAAATTCTGGCGTGCGGTGATCTCCTGTGCTGCGAGTGGGTCTCCGTTGACTAGTGCTGGTAATTCGTCTTCTTTGGTGCGACCAGTGACTTTGAGAAAACCATCAAAGACGATTACTTCACCTTTGGCTTCAAATAAATATTTTTTTTCGGCATCTGTTGTGATTTTGATAACAGTCTTTTCGGTCCGAGCTTCCGCCATTTGGGTGGCAAGAGTACGATTGCGAATGAGATTATATAATTTACGCTCATAATCATTCTTGCCGGCGACTTCTTGGTCGATATGAGTTGGACGAATAGCCTCGTGGGCCTCTTGAGCACTAGCAGATTTGGTTTTGAAATTGCGTACCTTGAGATATTCTTTGCCGTAAGTACTCTCAACGTAATCTGCGGTCATGGCAATTGCTTGTTTGGAGAGGTTGAGGCTATCAGTGCGGTGGTAAGTGATGAGACCGGCTTGATAGAGCGCTTGAGCGGCAGTCATTGTAGTACGTGTTGAAAATCCGAGTCGTGAGTTGGCTTCGACTTGCATTGAAGCGGTAGTAAATGGGGGTGCTGGTCGGCGCACGCCTGGACTGGTGGTAATATCGGATACTGCGAAATTAGCATTGGCGATCTTTTCGAGGTAATTTTGAGCGGTTTTTTCGGTATCAAAAGTGTGATTGAGGGTGGCAGGAATTTCGTCTTTGTCTTTGGTGCTAAATTTACCAGTAATCTTAAATTTGGCACTGGAGGCAAATTTTTCGATTTCTTGTTCGCGCTCGACGATGAGACGGAGGGCTGGTGATTGGACGCGACCGGCAGAGATGGCGCCTGGTACTTTGCGACGTACGACACCAGAAAGATCGTAGCCGACGAGCATATCAAGAGTTTGGCGAGCTTGCTGGGAATGGACCATAGCCATATCGACGTGGCGGGGATTCTTAATGGCGGCCTCAAGAGCGGGTTTGGTAATTTCGTGGAAAGTGATACGGTTGGTATTTTTGGGGAGTTTCAGGACCTCCATGAGGTGCCAAGAAATTGCTTCACCTTCGCGGTCTTCATCAGTTGCGAGCCAGATAGTATCGGCGGCTTTGGCAGCTTTTTTTAATTCAGAGATGATTTTGGTATGTCCGGGATCGATTTCGTAAGTAACGTCAAAAGTATCCTTGTCGACTTTGGTGTCTTTGCGAATGTGGCCGACTGAAGCTAGGACATGAAAATCCTTACCGAGATATTTCTCGATAGTATGAGCTTTGGCAGGAGACTCGACGATGACTAGATTTTTGGACATATATTTAAGTATAGCATGAGTGTCAAGGCTCTGAAAATGATAACCCCCCATCTTAAGATGGGGGGTTTAGGCTAATGTTAGCCTAAAATATGTGCTCCATTTAATTTCTTTCGCCTCTATTGGACGATGTTACAAGTACGGAGACTTTTGCCCTCACTGGGCATTAGTTATAATTGAAGGCTTTGATCGCGTTGCTAGCCATCGCTAGCTATCTATTTTTTTCTTTAAAATTTTTTGGCCCTTACGGGCGTACGGATTTACCGTACTCGCCATATTATTCTGAAACCTATACCGCCTTCAGAGCATAGATTTTGTTTGGGATTTTTGCAGTGAGTTTTGGCTCCCAAATGGCTCTTAAATTGCCGAATTCCCCCTGTCGGCTTAAAGTGGGGTTACAATTTGATGTTATTGCACCGTAAAACACCAAAAAGCCCCAGACGAGTAGGTAAGGGTGGGCATCACCTACGTAAATCTGGGGCTATTTGGCCCTATAACGCATCGTCGTTCGACTCCGGAAGGTTCCCGGAAGCGCGACCCACCTCACACAAACACGGGGCCCGCCGGTTATAGGGATTGCTATGCTTTCGAAAGTTTCCCTAAAAGTGGAGGTAATACTTATAAAGCTGACAACCTTAGAAGAAATTGTCAACTCTAGGGGTTTCAAAAGCACGCAATTTCTGCTAGTCTGGGAGCAAGCTCCTGACTGGCTGAAATTATGATTTATTTAGGTACAGTTGGAGTTAATAACCCTAACTGTTAGCATTATAGCACACGGAGAAATAAATGTCAATACTTTTTTCACAAAATCTTTCTAAAAACAATGAAATTCGACCCCAAGAGACGGAATTTACAGAGGTGTTAGAGTCTATTGCGGTTACGCCTAAAATATTGTATTTTTATGGAAAAATACCAGAAAAACGGGTAAAATCAGTGGCAATTGTGGGGACGCGGAAGCCGACAAAATATGGTGAAGCAGTGGCGTATAAATTGGCTTATGAGTTGGCAAAACGTGGCGTGGTCATTGTCTCTGGTTTGGCTTATGGGATTGATGCGATCGCGGCGCGAGGAGCTTTGGATGCAAGTGGAATAACAGTGGCGGTGCTGGGTACCCCGATTGACCAGATTTATCCACGTGCAAATCAGGGTTTAGCGGAGCGGATTGTTGGTAGTGGCGGGTGTATTATGAGCGAATTGGCTCCAGGCGAGAAATTTCTGCCAAAAATTGCCTTTTTGCAGAGGAATCGGATCATTTCGGGACTATCGGATGCGGTAATTATCCCGGAGGCGGCGGAGAGAAGCGGGTCACTAAATACAGCAGCGCATGCGCTTGAACAGGGCCGAGAGGTGTTTGCGGTGCCAGGAAATATCAACCAACCGATGTCGCAGGGGTGTAATAAACTTATTCGGCAAGGTGCGACACCGTGTACGGGGCTTGATGATGTCTTGAGTGTATTGTTTCCACAGGCAAAAGGGCGGAAGAAGCAGGCTGGAGTGATAACTGGTGATGATGCGGTGGAGACGGCAATTTTGCGAGAGCTAAACGAAGGGGTGGATGAAGGTGAGGAAATAGTAGGGAGGCTGGGGATGGAGCCGGGAGATTTTAATCGGACTATGACATTGCTCGAGATCAAAGGACGGGTGCGGGCGTTGGGTGCTAATCGGTGGGCACTTACCTAGTGTTCGCGGAGCCAATCTTGTAATTTGATGGTGGCTTCTTGGATGATAGGCATAAGCCCAGATTTTTCGTCTTCAGAGAAGCGACTGAGGACGAATTTAGTGTCGCCGAGACGTTGACGGAGATTCTGATTCCCCGTTCCAAGTCGTAGGCGGGCAAAATTTTCGGTGTTTAGTGTAGTAATAATAGATTTGAGACCATTATTGCCGCCACTGGATCCTTTGAGCCGGAGGCGAGTTTTGCCGAAGTCGAGCTCAAAATCGTCGCAGACGATAAGGATATTTTCGATAGGAATCTTGTAATAGTGGGCGAAGGCTTGGACGGTTTGACCGGAATTATTGTAAAAATCTTGGGGCTTGATGAAGATTTGATCATTGGATTTAAGCCATTTGGCGCCGAGTTTGGGTTTTTCCCAAGTTAGATGATTAATCTTGGCATATAAATCGAGCATCAAAAAACCAAAGTTGTGACGGGTGAAGTTGTATTCGGCACCAGGGTTGCCAAGACCGACGATGAGATACATGTAAATATAATAGCACAATAATTATTCTCTCCCTACTACCTATACTCTAACTAGCTAGGCAGCGGAGAGGGAAGGCGTAATACCTATTGAGACTTGCCGATGGTCTAATAATATCATTTGCAAAATCTAGATAATAAGCAAAATTTACATTAGTACCAGTAGAGATGGACCAATATTCACTATTTTGACCAGAGCCTTTTATTGTAGCATGGCTGGTCATATGTCCGCTGCGTACAAAGTAAAGAGGGGCTTCAGTAAAATTCGTCACCTTTTGTGCGCAGCGGGTACGTCGATATCTTCAATAGCAAGTTGTGGTACTCCGGACAGTACGGCTTCAATTGGTCCTCTATGTCCTACTCTAATACTAACTACGCTTACTACTTGGACTTCTCGGGTAGTGGCGTCGTTCCGTCGAGCGGCTACTATCGTTGGAACGGCTACCCCCTCCGCTGCCTAGCTAGTTAGAGTATAGGTAGTAGGAGGATAGAAAGCGTTTTGTGATCTTATTCCATGAAAATAAGACGCTCACTCGTAAAAACGAATAAACGCCTTATTTATTTTGTATCAAGCGTGACGTGCAAACATGGTGGTTCTTACTGGGCTCGAACCAGTGACCTCACGAATGTGAATCGTGCGCTCTAGCCAACTGAGCTAAAGAACCGCTATATATGTTATAATAGCATGGATGAAGATAGATTTCCAGAAATTTGAGGCGGAAAGGGCTGAAATTGAGCAGTTTTTGGCTGGTCCGGAGGCTTATGCGGCGCCAGATTTTGCGGAAAAGTCGCGGCGCTTGGCAGAACTAAATGAGATTCTGGGGCTGGCGCAGCAAATTGAGAAGGCAAAAAAGGATCTAGCTGAAGCTACGGAACTAGTGAATGATCCAGAATTGGGTGAGATGGCGCGTGAAGACATACGGGCATTGGAACTCAAGATTACAGATTGGAACATGAAATTGGAGGAAAAGTTGATCCCGCGTGATCCTGATGATGACAAACCGGCGATTTTTGAGATTCGGGCGGGAGCTGGTGGTGATGAAGCGTCGCTTTTTGCGGGCGAGTTGTATCGGATGTATGTGCGCTATGCCGAGCGACATGGTCTTAAAGTTGAGCTGATGAGCCAGAATGAAAACGAAGCTGGTGGAATGAAGGAAGTCGTTTTTCGGATATCGGGAGATAATGCTTATGGACAGCTGAAGTTTGAAGGTGGCGTACACCGTGTGCAGCGGGTGCCAGTGACGGAATCGCAGGGTAGGATTCACACTTCAACGGCGACGGTAGCGGTGTTGCCAGAAGCGGCGGAGAGTGATTTTGAAATTAAACCGGAAGATTTGCGAATCGACATCTATCGCTCGGGTGGGCATGGTGGTCAGGGGGTAAATACGACTGATTCAGCAGTGCGAATCACGCATTTGCCGACGGGCATCGTAGTGGCGATGCAAGATGAACGGTCGCAACAGCAAAACCGTGTGAAGGCGATGGCGGTATTGCGAAGTAGGTTGTTGGAAAAGAAAAAACAGGAAGAAATGGCGGCAGCAAGCAGTGCACGGAAGAGCTTGATTGGCTCGGGTGATCGGAGTGAAAAGATTCGGACATATAATTTCCCGCAGGATCGGATTACGGACCATCGAATTCATTATTCGCGTTCAAATATCGGTGCGGCGATGGATGGCGATATTGAGGATTTGATTAAGGAACTGACTCTGGCAGAGCGAAAGTTGCCGGAAGAGTAACCAAACGGTTGGGGGCTTGGGTGATATGACGATTGACGATTGGCTAAAAGTAACAAAAAAGAAGATTGATTCGCTGGACGCGGATTTGATTGCGCTACAGGTTTTTGCTCCGGAAGGGGCGGACCGGAGTTGGTTGGTAGCAAATGATGTTGTAAAAATTACAACAGATATGCAAAAGGTAGCAGATGGTATGGCGGAGAGACGGTTTGAGGGCGAGCCGTTAGCGTATATTCTGGGTGAAAAGGAATTTTATGGGCGGAAATTTGAGGTCGGAAAAGGCGTGCTAATTCCCCGTCCGGAGACAGAAAACTTAATTGAATTAATTAAGGGATTGAAGCTACCGAAGCGAGCGCAATTTTTGGAAGTGGGCACAGGAAGTGGATGTATCGCGGTGACTTTGGCATTAGAATTTCCGCAGAGTTATGTACTGGCGAGCGATATTAGCTTAAAGGCTCTGGCGATAGCGGAGCGAAACGATTTATTGCATGAGGGTAGGGTAGATTTTGTGCAGTCGAACTTGTTGGCTGATATGGACTTTGTCGATAGTGGTGAGCATTTTGATGTCGTGGTGGCTAATTTGCCATATGTGAGTAAGAGTTGGCGTTGGGTAGATATGGATAATTTGCGATTTGAACCACGTTCAGCAATTTTTGCACGTGGTGAGAATGGTTTATCGCTATATCGGAGGCTGTTTCAGGAGCTTCGACAAAGGATTAATAATGCAGAGATTAGTGTTAATTTTGTGGTAGCGGAGGCTGACCCATGCCAACATCAAGCACTACAAGCTATGGCTGAAAAATATGGGTTCAAATACATAAAGACCGAAAGTTATGGACTTCTTTTTGAAAATCAGATATGTTTCTGGGGCGGAGAAGAGTTCTAGGGGCTATTTCTTGCTGGAATCGTTATAGCCGCCGAGCTTGACGTCAATATCAGCTTTCTTATTGTCTCGTAGAACTGTAAGCCGAACCGTGTCTCCGGGCATGTATTCACCGATGAGGGAGGATACTGATCCAGCACTGCCTACGGGGACGCCGTTTACCGCCGTAATGATATCTTTGTCTTTGATGCCGGCTTTGGCGGCTGGACCATCTGAGATTACGGCACTAGATTTTTCGCCATTATAGATATATGCACCGTTGGATACTGGTAGGTCGTAGCTTTTGGCGATATCTGGTGTAAGGAGGATATACTGTACGCCGAGATAGGAACGTTGGGCGGAATTGTTATTGATAATGTTGTTTAGCATACCTTTGACGCTAGATATAGGAATGGCGAAGCCGATACCGTCAGCTTCGGTGGATGTAGCAGTATTGATACCGATAACTTCACCTGCAGCATTGACGAGCGGACCACCGGAATTACCAGAATTGATAGCAGCATCCGTTTGAATCATGTCGTCGAGGTTTTCGGAGTTGGTGTAGTTGTCGCTTGTAGCGGTGATAGCGCGCCCAGTGCCGGATATGATACCAGAGGTGATAGTGTTTTGGAATTGCCCCAACGCATTACCGATTGCGATGACTTGCTGACCAGCATTAATGGTTTTGGAATCACCAAGTTTGACAGTGGGGAGATTTTCGACATCAGAAATCTTGAGGAAGGCGACATCATTGAGTGGATCGGTGCCGACTAACTTGACGTCGTCGTAAGTCGTACCGTCATCGAGAACGATATTGATAGTTTTGGCACCATCGACAACATGCTTATTGGTTAAGACGTAACCATCGCTAGTGACAATCATGCCAGTGCCAGCAGCAGTAGCGGTGGTTGATTGCCCAAAGAAGTTGCGTGATTCGACTTCTGTAATAATGGATACGACACCGGGTGTAACTTTGGCAGCAACTTCGGCAATGGACCCTTCAACGAAATTTGCTGCATTACCGTCGCTACCGGAATAATTAAAGGTAATTGAATCATCGTGGCAAAAATCCCAGATACAGTAGCCAAGACTAGCAACTGATGCTACGAGCGTGATGCTGACGAGTGTGGTGATGATACTGCGAAAGTTTTGCTCGTTTTTCTCGGCGAGTTGTTTGTTGGGTGTAGATTTCTTGACCATAAATAATTACCTCCTTTTTATGATACTAATGAATATTAAATCTTGGTTGACTAAATCCGATAAGCAGAATAATGATGATGGCGACGCTGAACAAGACTGGTAAAGCTACATCAGTGAATTTGAAACGTTTTTTGCGTTTGGCTATAGTATCCTGAACTTCAAAATAAGCAAAGGCTAACACGGAAAGAATGAGGCTGAGTTGCGATACGCAGATGCCAGTGGTACCGATCGTATAAATGATTAGCCAGGAGTAAGATAGCCAAGCGATTTCGGCTGAAAATAGTCCGAAGACTAACGAAATAAAAGTAGCATCTTGGTCTTCGCCTTGCACAAGAACGTGATGTGAGGCGGCAAAGCCAATGATGAAGGTTGTGATTACGAGTACGGAGGAATCAGAAATGGCTGCAAAAATTGAGGCAGTCGTCGTACCGAGCAGAATAGCAGTGATGGCTTGAATGATAGTAAACAGCGTGGAGGAACGTGGTTTGATAAAAATGAGCCAGGCTGCGTAGCCAACCATTAGGAAAAGGTGTACTGGCAGGAAAGTTGATCCTGCACAATAGGCTAGTAGTACGAAACTGAAGCCGACGATAAAATCTACGAGGCTGGAGCGTAAATTGAGTAGCCAATAGCGGTGATTGACGGCAAAAACGCGCCATTTGGAAACAATGACTAAAGCAATACCGATCAGATAGCTCCCGGTAGCTAGAGTAATGCCGATTGAAACTACGGCGAGTAAGAGATTGAGGATGACATGTAAGAAGGAACTTAAGATGTTGCGACTTTTGCGGATAAAAATATAATCTGCCATATGGAATGTATTGTAACAAAAAAATGCATAAAAGTAAAAACACTACCAGGATGGGGTTTTGTGGTATAATTAAAGAATGGATTCAAAACCGAAGTTTTTTCAGAAACACCCCTTATTCAAAGATTTGATAAGTTTGGTGGTTTTTGTGGCTTGTGTGGTGCTGGGTACGATGATTTTGAATGCTTTTGTTTTCCGCTCTTATAATGTCGTCGGATCAAGTATGGAAAATACTTTACAGAATGATGATCGAATTATCGTGAATCGTTTACCAGCGACATGGGCGCATTTTCTAGGGCAAGAATATGTACCAAAGCGGGGGCAGATTATCGTATTTGCGAACGGTGATGCTTCAGGAGTATTGACATGTGAAGCTCCGGTGGGACAAGTGGACCAATATATTATTAAACGGGTAATTGCTTTTCCAGGTGAGCGTGTAACGGTAAAAGACGGGGTTTTGACGGTCTATAATGATGAACATCCAGACGGTTTCTCGCCGGATGACGATACGAGAGTGGATGATAATAATGGTCCCAAGAAGTATTCGTCGGGCGATGTCGATATGGTAGTGCCAGAGGGCGAGATTTTTGTCGCAGGGGATAATCGTGAGGGGGCGCATTCGTTTGACTCAAGGTCGGGACTAGGGACAATTCCCTACTGTCGGATTATTGGACCAGCAGCAATTCGGATTTATCCGTTTAGTGGTATAAGGGTGTTTTAGCTAATCAAAAAGAGCCTCTGGTTGTGCATGAGGCTCTGATTTTTGGTGCTGGTTGTGTCATATCGGGATGGTGGCGGTCTGGGTGTACCATTCCCCTTTTTCATAATGGTGCGAGACAATGAACGGGCCAATTTCTATGGAGACGGAGCCTTTATGACTTTGCCAGTCACCCGCAAGGTCATAAAAATACTTATAAGTATTTTCGCCCTGCAACCATAACGTCGGTATTAACGTGGCGGATTTGCAAGTGTCTTCAGCTGCGAAAAACAGTCTGTTGACTTCGTCTTCGGAGACGCAAGGCAGCCAAATGGGATAATCGGCGTAGGTGTTGATGCGCTTACCTTTGTCGAAGGATGTCTCTCCTGGCTGTGGCGCGAAGAAATTTTTTGCGGTTTGCAATATAAGTTCGCCGCAATCTCCCAAAACAGCAGCCTCATAACGAGAGATAACTTCAATGTCGGAATTGCTTTCCAGCATCCTGATTCCCTTTTCACTGGATATTCCGTATGGGAAAACGGGATTTTTGCACTTTGAGACGAGAGTCTTTCCGCCGAAGGCACTGATGCTAACCATGTAGTCCAAGAAGCCCTTATCCGGATCTGCTACGTCAAGCGAATTGCGATCGTGTCTGTCGTAATGTTTGGGTGATACCGCCAACATTGGTTTCATATGGAAAGTGTAGGGTTGGCCCGTATCGCTCTGCGTAATATACAGCTTCATCCAGCAGGGGACCATTTTTAACTTTTCCGTGAAAGTGTCGAAATGTAACACTTGCCCTTCTGTCAAGCCAAATTCCCGTTTCGGGCCATAATCTACGCTTTCTCGCGCGATATCCGCCATGATGTTTTCGATGACATTACTTAATTTCTTCATCATTTTTCCTCCTGAAAAAGAATTTACCAGCACTTCAAAAAACATTTTTCTAAAGAGCTGGTAGTGAATATAGTACCTCTTTCTATTGTAGCACAGATTTTATAAAAAGTCAATAGTAAAGTGGGCGTTTAGTATTTCTGGCAAGGTTTGACAGTTTTTGCTTCCCTTGTGATAATAGGGGGAATGGAAAATTTTTGGAAAGATTTGTCAAAAGGGTTTACGGTTTTGGCACCAATGGAGGGTGTGACGGACGTGGTGTTTCGGCAAGTAATTGCGCAGGCGGGGCGGCCGGATGTGTTTTTTACGGAGTTTACTAATGTTTCGAGCTATGCGTCGGAAAAGGGGCGGGAGAATGCGTTAGAAAGACTGCAAGTCGCGCCGACGGATGTGCCAATCGTGGCGCAGATTTGGGGGAAAAATCCAGAGCACTTCGCAGAATTAGCTGGAGATTTGAAGGAGCTGGGTTTTGCAGGACTTGATATAAATATGGGGTGCCCTGATCGGCACGTGAATGCGGCGGGCGGTGGAGCGGCGATGATTCGGACGCCGGGACTTGCGGTGGAGTGCTTGCGTCAAGCGCGAGCGGCGACGGATTTGCCGGTTTCGGTAAAGACGAGGCTAGGCTATACTTACGTACAAGAATATAGCGATTGGCTGACGATGATTTTGAAGGAGAATCCAGCGGCGTTGACGGTACATTTACGGACACGCAAGGAGATGTCAAAGGTGCCAGCGCATTTTGAGTTAATACCAGAGATTGCTGGGCTACGTAAAGCCTTTTCGCCGGAAACGAAATTGATTGTTAACGGAGATATTAAGGATTTGGCACAGGTGAAAGAATTGGCAAAAAAATATCCAGAGGTCGATGGATTTATGATCGGACGGGGGGTATTTGAGAATCCATATTGTTTCACCGAACATATACCGACGCGTGAAGAGTTGATGGGATTATTGGATTATCATTTAGATTTATTTGACGAGGCGGATGCAAGATTACGGCTGAAGCGAGCACGAATGTTGGGTGAGGGAGTAGATGTGGCGCAGCGGGGATTGCCATATGAACCGTTAAAGCATTATTTCAAGATTTATGTTTCGGGGTTTGCGGGTGCGGCTGATTTGCGGGCGAAGATGATGGAATGTCGTAATACGCATGAAGTGCGCAAAGTTCTCGCGGATTGGCGAGCGGATAATTAGCTTGCAAAAATGCGTTGGAGCATTGATTTGAGATAGGCGTTGATTTCGTCAAGTGTGAGCGGAGTTTGGTCTTGGAAGAATTTGATGATTAGACAGACGGCGGCATCGGTAAAAAATTCAGCGTCAAGCTCGAGATGAGGAGAGGTCTTGTGCTGGTGATTTTTGAGACAAGCGGTGAGGTTTTTGTATAGGTGATGCTTGAGATGCTCGGTGAAATTAGGGACGTTGTGGGCACTGACAAGCATTTTGTAAATGTCGGTATGGGTTTTGAGATAATCGGTGATTTTGTCGAAATATTCTGTAATGTCGCAAGTGCGGATGTCGTAATCGGAGTCAAAAAAGGTTTCAAAAATTTCATCACGAAAATCGTCAACGACGTCATAAATATTGTCATAATGAAAATAGAAAGTCCCACGAGTGATGTCGGCTCTCTGGCAGAGCTCGGTGACACTAATGCGGTCAATGTCGTGCTTCTCTTTGACGAGTTCGGCAAAAGCCTGGCGGATGAGGCGGCGAGTTTTGACGGATGAATTATTAGTAGTACTATTTTTCATGGGCTTATTATAACATAAAATATGACTTTTTTGTACAAATAAGATAATATTGTATAAATTTGTACAATGATCAAGGGCCTGACCTTTACTATAGGGGAAAATATTAGTATAATTCCGATAGTTTTTACTATAGAAATGTAATATTTTGGGGGATTTAGAGGAGATTTTATGAAACGAATTACGGATTTTATTGTGCAACAAAGAAATATTATATTGATAATTTTTGTTGCTTTGGCGGGGCTGTCAGCGGCTGTGATGGGGCGGGTTGAAATTAATCGTGATATGACGGCGTATCTTCCGGAGACGTCCGAACTAAAGAATGGTCTTGATGTGATGGATGAAGAGTTTGAGCCCGAAAAGACAAGTTCCCTGACGGTAATGTTGGCAGGTTTGGATGATGCGGGCAAGCAGGAGAATTTGGAATATTTACAGAGTATGGAGCACGTCAAGGAAGTTGCATATGATAGTAGTGAGGAATATAATCGTGATAATTATACGCGATATATTCTGACGATTGACGATGTGGTCTCTTCGGAAACGGCGACGGTAGTTTATGAAGAAGTGGAAGAACATTACAAGGATGCGGATTTGACATTAGGTGGTGAAGTGGCAGAAGAAAATCATGAGGTCTTGCCGGTATGGATTGTAGCGTTAGCAGTAGGCTGTGCGTTGGTGATTTTGATTATCATGAGTAATTCATATGTTGAACCGTTTCTATTTCTGACGACGATTTTGATTGCGGTGTTGCTGAACAAAGGTACGAACTTGATTTTTCCGAATGTGTCAAATATTACGGATTCGATTACGGCGATTTTGCAGTTGGCGTTGTCGATGGATTATTCGATTATGCTAATGAATCGCTACAACCAAGAAAAACGCCATGAGTCGAATAAAGTTGTAGCAATGAAACAGGCACTTTATCATGCTTTTCAGTCGATTTCGAGTAGTTCGGTGACGACGATTGTAGGGCTACTGGCGTTGGTATTTATGAGCTTTACGATTGGGCGAGATATGGGGTTTGTCTTGGCGAAGGGAGTGTTGTTTAGCTTGCTTGCGATTTTCACTTGTTTGCCGGGTTTGATTCTATTGTTTGATAAGGCAATTATGAAAACTCAAAAGAAGAGCCCGGCGGTGAAGCTGGACTTGCTGGGTAAAGCAGCCTATAAGGGGCGTTATGTAGCAGCGGCAGTTTTTGTCCTGATTTTTGGGGCGAGCTATATGCTACGTGGGAATTTAGGCATTACTTATACTGATGCGGCGGAGGATAAAATTAGCCAGATTTTTGGCAACGATAATCAAATTGCGATTTTGTACGATGGTAAGGATGAGGAAAAAGTAGCGGAATATTGTCGTGGATTAGAGGGTGAAAAGCTAGATGAAGTGTTGTGTTATGGTAATACGATTGGTCAGAAATTGACGGTAGAAGAACTACCAGTGAAGATGCAAGATTTGGGCGTCGAAAATGAGACTCCGGATTATCTGTTGCGGGTGGCGTATTATCATTATTATCGTAACGGACAAGGTGGGCGGATGAGTCTAGCGGAATTCGTGAGATTTATTGAAGAAGAAATTTATACGGACGAGAATTTTGCTGACCATGTCGATGCAACTACGCGCGCGAATGTGACGAAGCTGGAAGATTTTGCTACGGCAGACGCAGTATTGCGAACGCGGAGCACGGGTGAATTGGCACAGGTGCTGGGTGTTTCGGCAGAGCAGATGCATGATTTAAATGTGTATTATAATTCACATCATGTGCAGACGCGATTGACGGCAGGTGAATTAGTAAGATTCCTGAATGATTATGTGGCGAATAGTAAGTATGGTGATAGCATTGACGCGTCGGCTCGGGCACAGCTAGGTCAAATGGCGAATTTCGTAAATAAGGGTTGGCTAGAAACGAAGTTAACAGTTCCAGAAATGGCGGAGGGATTTGGAATAGATTCTGCAACGGCAGAAGCACTATATAATTATTATGGTTATACACGAGTAATGGAAGAGATTGCAGCACATCCAGAACTTGCGGGCAATATACAGGATCTTTTGGCTGGTCAACAAAATTTGAAGCTGACGCCAGTAGAGTTTGTGGACTTTGTTCTGGCGCACAAGGATGACACGATGCTTGCTGGGCAGATTGCGCCGGAAATGGTAGGAAAACTAGGATTTTTGCAAGGTTTGATGCGTGATACTTTGAATGGACGTGTCTATACGCCAGCAGAAGCAGCGGGGTTGATGGGGATTGATGCTGGTAGGATGGATTTGATTTACTCGTTGTATGAGATTGACTGGCAGGGCAAAGGTATTTACCTTTCGTTGAATGAATTTGTAGATTTCTTAATTTACGACGTGATGAATCAGCCAGAGTATGCTGGGCAATTTGATCAGGCTACACGATCGAAGATTTATGCAGTCGATAGTATTATGGCGCAAACTTTGGCTGGAGTGACTTATACTCCAGCGGAATTGGTGGATACTTTGGCTCCGCTTGCGGGTAATTTGGATCAGAATTTGATCGAAGTATTATATTTATATCACGGTAGTAAATATGATTATGATGCGAGCTGGCAGTTGACGATTGAAGAATTTGTAAAGTATTTGAATGGGAATATTTTGCAGGATCAGAGGTTTGCGGAGTTTATCGGTGAGGATATTCGCACGCAAGTGGCGGACGCGGTGGTGACAGTGGCGGATGCGAAGAAATTGTTGGTCGGAGAGAATTTTTCGAGGATTGTATTAAATACTTCATTTGATATGGAGTCGGAAGAAACGTTTAGCTTCTTGGCAGAAGTACACGATGATATAGCGACAAAGACGGAGAAATACTATGTCGTAGGGGATTCGATGTTGGCATATGAGATGTCGCAGACATTTAATGCCGAGATGGATATGATTACAGTGATTACGATGGTATTTATCTTTGCGGTGGTGGCATTGACGTTCAAATCGATTCTTGTGCCGGTCATCTTGGTGCTTTTGATTCAATGTGCGGTCTTTATGACGATGGGGATTCTGTCGATGACGGGTACGGAAACTTACTTTATCGCGCTGCTTATCGTACAGAGCATCCTCATGGGAGCGACGATCGATTATGCGATTCTCTATACGTCGTATTATATTGAAGCGCGGGCAAATAAAGATGTAAAATCGGCGGTGATTAGTGCTTATAATAAATCAATTCACGCAATTGCCACTTCATCTTCGATCCTAATCATTGTAACTTTGATTGTGGGCAACTGTACAACGGGTATTACAGCGATGATTTTGAATACAATTTCAGCGGGGACAATCTGTGCAACATTGCTGATCCTATTGTTGCTCCCGGCGATGTTGGCAGCGTGGGACAAGTTGATTATGCGACGCAAGGCTGTGAAATAGGCTGTATCTATTGATTTTTAGAGAAAGTGTGATATAATGAGAAATGGGGGTAGTTGCTCCCTAAAAAAGAAGTTAGGAGGTAATGTTCTTTATGAATGAGGCTAAAGGTCTTTCTACATTAGAGTTGACAGTGGAAATGTCGGCTACGGGCAGGATTATCGTGCCGGATGATATCACGCGAAGGAGGTTTGTATCTGGGGGCGGACAAGTCTATGAAGACGATGCCTGGCGGATAAGGCTCTATGTTGCGAAATCAGAGCCCAGTGTATATATAACGTATCATGAGAAGAATCTACAAGGTACGAATCGCTTGAGTAGACATTATACTTTTGGTACTGGGCGTTTGACGTTGCGATTGGATATCCAGGACGATGACATAGCGCATGCGGTTATTGCGGCGACGATACAGACTTATGACGATATCCTCAAGGATGATTTTGGGATTTTGCATGGTCATATTTATGACTCGCCGAATCAGACATGGGATAATGGCGATGATGGCGAGTATGCGAATCTTGTAGTTGTGAGCGATGGGGTGGTGGAGTGCCATTATGGTGATGGGAAATGTTCCACTAATCCGACAATTGAAGAACTCGCAGCGGTGGTTGCTGCAGACGAGGTTTGTTATAAAGTATCTGGGGCGACATGGTCGGTAGTATGCTTGTGGGATGGAGACTCTCCAGCGGAGATTATGTTATATACTGAGGCGGGGCGGCTTGTTAATATGCTTGATGACTTGAATCAGTATCTGGAGAGACATGAGCTCTCGGGTTTTGATGATCTTTTGCAGCTATAGCCATCAGAGGCTATATGTTAGAAACGCCTATCAAGCTGATAGGCGTTTTGTCATGTTAGAGGTATAGGTTATTACTATTGACTTTTTGAATGAAGTGTGATATGATGGAAGGATAAGGGGCTGATTTTGGGTCCCAGAAACCAAAATAGTTATTTAAGGTAGTTCCCTAGAGAGAAGATGGAGGTGGTTTTATGGGAACAAAAAGTATTACAGAAAAGCTTATCGGATTGAACCTGAACACGACGGTCAGTGAGGCGGTGGATTCTGCACGTGAATCAGCAGAAAAAATACCGATTTTTGCCGAAACGGGTAATGGCGCGATTGTGTTGATGGCGGTGCCACTGTGCCGGGAGGCTGATGTCTGGCTGGGCAATTTAAGCACGTGTAATCTTGATGGTGATGTGCTTGACGCACATGAATATATCGCAGTGCGCACAATTAGACCGGGCGGCAGTCATACGATTCAGTGGACCGATCCGGATAACGGACATGTTGAGCCGGTAAATTGTTTTGCGTACGCAATGGCCAAGATTGCCTATCTCTCGCATCTGGTAAAGGAAGACATCCCGAGCCGCGATGATGACGAGCATAGGGATGAGTTCTTGGAAGCAAATGGCTATTCGTGGCACAAGGGCGCAGTCTGCGTTACGGTCTATTATGGCGGTAAGGCAGTTTTGAGGTTCTATATTGTATTCTCTGGGGCGACTGAAGATGAAGACCAGTGGTGTGCAGGCAGAACGACCAAGTTGTTCATCGATTACTTGAAGGAGATACTCGGCGATGAGTTCAAATTTCATAAACAGACGGTCGAGGGGAGGACATGGTTGAACGAGGAGAAATAAGCGCAATTCTGTAGTACTACAGAATAAAGGGTAGCTAAGCGTGGCTACCCTTGCGTCGTCTCTAGATGTTGACCCAGAGAGAGGGCGTGAAATTCAATGTTGGATTTTTCGCAAAAGTTTTGTAGCCAGTTGTTATTAACTTGGAGACGACGGGTTATGAATGGGCGGACTATGAATATTGTGCTACGAAAGGCATAGCCGTGACGAATGTACCGCACTATGCGACGAATGCAGTGGCGGAAAAATGCGTGATGATGGCGTTGGCGCTGGCAAAGAAACTTCCTTTGTTTGAGCAGGAAGGCAAGATGAATTGGATCCGGAATTTATCGGTGAGGATATATGGGGTAAGCCAACAGATATTGTGGGGTTTGGAGAGATTGGTCGAGCGTTGGCGAAGAAGCTGGATGGGATCGTGGGACGGAAAGAGATTTGTTATTTTTCACGACATGATAATGATCCTACGTATCATTACACCGCTTTTGACCAAATGCTCGTCAAAAGCGAGTATATGTTTATTACGGTTTCGAAAAATGCGGATTGTAGCAAATGGTTTTGAAGAAGTGGCGGAGCGGATGGCAAGAATGGTGGAGCGTGGTGAACTTGGTGGTGTGGCTTTTGAAAGTGATGATCCTTCGCGTAAATATAAGGGCAATGTTTTTGTGACACCTAAAAATGCATACTATACAAAAGAAGCATTAGAGAAAATGTTTGAGATTTGGGTAGAGACGATGATGTCTACGACTAATGAGATGAAGAATAAAGTTAACTAGATTAAGTCTCGTAATAATATGATGCTTCGAGACCTTTGAAGAGGGCGACTTGGCTGGTGTCGTCGGTGAGATTGTCTTGAATGAGGGTACGAATTTCAAGATCGTTAATTGGGCTACGTTCCATAGCTTGGAGATAAAGGTTCTTGTCGATATTTTGCCAGTTGACGACTTTGCCAAGTGCTCGTTTCAGCATCAGGTCTAGCCAAATGCGAGTACTACGACCATTGCCTTCGAGGAAGGGATGTGCAATATTCATTTCGACGTATTTTTTGATGATGTCATCAAAAGTTGCTTCGCTCATGTCGCTGATTTTTGGTAAAATGTCCTCAAGATAATTAGCATTAGCGAAACGAAAATTTCCTTTTGAGATATTTTGCTGACGAGTCTGGCCGGCAAAATCATAAAGCCCGTCAAAAAGATATTGGTGAATTTGTTGTAGCCCGCGATAAGTTCCGATTTCAAAATTGTCGATTTCGTTACTAGCAAAAAGTCGTTTGGCATTTTCGAGGCTGGCTTGATCAATTTCGTTCATGGATTTATTATAACATGGGCTGAGTGATATAATATGGACATACGAAGTTAAAATGGAGATAGTTATTTATATGCAACATTTATATCTGACATCAAGTTTTCGTGGGGAGGGAGTGGCGAAGATGGTAATGGACAGTATTGAAAACTTGCTAGGTAAAAATGGAAATGAGATTAAAATTTCTTATATTACTACGGCCGGGAATTTGCATCCAAAAGATCAACGCGAATGGATTGATGAAGGGCGGGAGATTTTGAAAGCACGAGGTTGGCAAGTTTTTGATTATGACATTGAGGGCAAGACGGAAGCGGAAGTCGAGGCGGAATTAGCGGACAAAGATGTGATTTTTGTGCAGGGCGGACAATGTATTTATATGTTGGAGCAGATGCAAAAGTGCAACTTTGGCGATATCGCCAGGCGAGCAATTGCTCGCGGAGTGCCTTATATAGGCGAAAGTACGGGGTCGATTGTGACGGGCAATAATATTTCGGCGTATAAGTTTTGGGCGCAGGATCGGAGGGAAAATCCCCCAGAACTGGAAAGTTATCAGGGCATGGGATTGGTGAATTTCTTACTGCGCCCGCACTGGAATCATCCGGAAAAGCGTGAGAAATATCTGAAGATGACGCGAGAGAATTTGGATGAACTATATAGTATTGCGCAACCGATTATTGTCTTGAATGATAATCAATTAGTTTATGTCGAAGGCGATAAGTTTCAGATTTGGGAGGGGTAGTTGAAACGCGCTACTAAGAGAGAGTTCGGAAAGCAAGGGTTGTTGAGGTTTTTGTGTCAGTATTGGGGATTGGCAGTGGCTGTTGTCGGTGTGCTGGTAGTAGGTATTGCTGCGTGGGTATTGTCTGGATGGCGCAGTGAAAAGATTGCATCGGAGGAGATTTCTAGAGAAAGTGGTTTGGAGATCGAGTTTCTGGGGATTAAGAATGAAATTGATGACATGGCTGAAGAGACTGATGGTAATGGCAATGAGAATGATATTGATGTGCCGCCGGTGCTGGGGAATTGTACAATGAGTTTTGGGAATTTGATGTTGATAAATCCGAATTTCCGAGTGGATTCGGATTTTATTGTTGGTCGAAAAAGTCAGTTAATTTCATTATCGCAGACTTATGGCATTGCAGAGTATCGGTCCGGGAACGGTGATAATTTATTGATGCCGGAAGCGGCACGGTATTTGAATGATATGTTGCAAGCCTATAAAAATGAAAATCCGGGTCATGAAATGGGTACGCGGTCATGTTTTCGTGAACGTGGTACGACTTGTGGTCGACTTTGTGCGGCGACAGGAACTTCTGACCATCATACGGGATTAACTTGTGATTTAATTGACCGGGCTTACGGTGATGAGCTGGACACAGATTATTATGATACACATAAAGAGTGGCAGTGGTTGCGCGCTAATTCGTATAAATATGGGTTTATTGATCGTTTCCCGGAAGCGTGGGCAGGTGGTCCGATGTCGCAACCGATCAATGTGGATGCAAATGGCACGACGGGGCTGTTTGAGACTTGGCATTATCGCTATGTCGGTATGGAAGTGGCTACAGAGATTGCGAATGGTAAGTATAATAATGGTCAGTATGATTCTCTGGAGCACTACTTAAAAATGACAGGCAGGATACGTGATTTACGTTCTGGAGTGTGTGAGTAATTATTATTTTCTTTTGCTTTGTTCTTGGTCGTTGCGATAAGAGAACATGATCGGTGTGCCAATGAAAGGAAATTTTTCGCGGATTTTGCGTTCGAGGAAACGCTTGTAAGACCAGTGTAGTAATCCGAGATCGCGGCCGTGCACGACAAACCAGGGTGGGCAGGTGTCGGTTTGGACGATGTATTTGAGCTTGGGGCGGGTGTTTTTGAGACCGGCGGGCGGATGCTCGATGACGGCTTCGCTTAGGATTTTGTTAAGTTCGGAAGTTTTAATTTTGAGGTGGCGGACTTGGTCTATTTCGGTAGCAAGCTCAAAGAGTTTGGTGACGTTTTGTCCGGTCTCGCTACTGGTGATTAATACTGGCGCGTATGGCAGAAAATTGAAGTCATACTCAAGTTTGTCGAGAATATCGTCAAGTTTGCGCTTTGGCGGGCGAGCGGAAGTGTCTAGATTATTTGAATCCTCTTCTGGAATTATGACTTCGTCTTTGACAAGATCAGATTTGGTGATAACGACGATAATTCCCTTGCCGGCTTCGACGATTTGCCCGGCAAGAGACTGGTCGAGTTTGGAATGAGGCTCAGTAGCGTCAACGAGCAAGGCGCAGATATCGGCTTCTTCAATGGCGGCAAGAGTGCGTAAAGCGGAAAACTTTTCGATACCGACTTCACGTTTGCCGGGTTTGCGCAGGCCGGCAGTGTCAAGAATTTCGAGATTGCGACCATGATATTTTACCTCGATGCGATTGACGTCGCGGGTAGTTCCTTGACGTGAACTGACGATGGCCTGCTGTTTTTTGCCAAGTGCGTTGAAAAGGCTGGATTTACCGACGTTTGGGCGACCGATTAAGGCGATTTTAAGGCTTTGTTGGCTGCGAGGGTCGCCATTTTCGAGATTCGGTGACGCTCTCAAAATCGAACCTTGCGGGTCGTGATTTTGACCTGCGTCAGCCGAGAGATAATCTCGAGAAATTGGCGACACCTTCGACGCGCCAACAAGTCTTAAAATCGCCGCTTTGAGATTGCTGGTGCCTTGACCGGTGGTGGCGGAAACGCGAAAAGTCTGGTCGGGCTTGATGCCGAATTGTAGAAATTCCTCGTTGGGTAGAGATTCGCCGAGATCGGATTTATTGAGCAGGAGCAAGACTGGTTTTTTGGATTTAAGGGCTTTTCTTGCGATATCTTTGTCTTTTTGATCGGGGTATTTGGACGAATCGACAGTGAGCAGGATGATATCTGCAGAATCGATAGCGTCAGCGATTTGGTCTTGAATTCCGGCTTCGAAATCATCGTCGGGGTCCTTGAGCCCAGCCGTATCGATTAATAAGAAGCTGTCGTCGATGCGTGCTATGACGTTATCGCGAGTGGTTCCCTCTTCGCGTGCAACGATAGCGATGTTTTTACGAGCAAAGCGATTTAAAAGGCTGGATTTGCCAGCGTTGGTTTGCCCGATGAGCGCGACGATGGGTAGCTTTTTCATAGTATATATTATAACATACCCTTATGCTATAATCACTTTATGGAGAAAAGAAAGATGGGTTCTATGGCTCGAAGACTAAAGAAATTTTTGGCGCAGAATTGGCACTATGGATTGGTTTTGGCCTTTGGCATAATTTTGACGGTGGGTCTGTGGGGACTAATGTGGCGCGTTATGATTGGTGACGATTATAGATTCCATTTTGTGCGGCTACAAAGTGCATATTTTGGCTGGAAAGATGGGCAAATTGTGCCACAGGTTAATCCGGAGATTTTGGGTGGGATGGGCTATGCTTATAATTTGTTTTATGGACCATTAGTGACTTATGTCGCGGCGATTTTGAGATTTTTAATTAGTTCTTGGCCACTAGTAGTGAACTTGATATATATTTTGACAATGATTGGATCGGGTGTGGTGATGTGCTGGGTGATGATGCGCATAACGAAGAAAAAGAGTTTAGCTACAATTAGCGCAGTACTATATATGATGGCGCCGTATCATTTGGCGAATATTTATTCGCGATCGGCTTTGGGAGAGCTGGCGGCTTTTTGCTTTGTACCAATTTTGTTGTTGGGACTTTATATGCTAGTACAGCAGCAAAAACAAGCTGCGCGATATTTGGCGATTGCTGGATCTGGGTTATTGCTGACGCACAATGCTTCAATTGTAGTTTTTGGCGTAATGGCAGCGTTGTATTTATTGTTGAATATTGAGAAAGTAGCAAATTTTCAGAGTTTGAAACGGCTGGTGATTGGTGGGGTGGTAGCTTTGGGTTTGTCGGCGTTTTTCTGGATGCCAATGTTGGAAGCGAAGTTTAGCGCGGCAGACTACGGGATTTTTAATAGTGCTTATGCAAAGGCTTATTTTGGGGCGAGTGCGGAAGCAATGAACGAAAAATATTTGCGTTTGATGGGATACGGTGCGGAGCGCATGTCGGGCTCATATATTACCGAGCAAAATATCACAATAGGTATTTTGGGAATTATAGCGTTGGTGGGGTATTGGTTTGTTCGGCAGCGAATTGGTAACAAAAGCGAGCAGAAATTATTGGATTCACTTTATGTGATTACGTTGATAATGCTAGTAATAATGGGAGGATGGTTCCCGTGGCAGGTGATGCCCGGTGTGTTTTGGCAGATTCAGTTTCCGTGGCGTTTTCTGGGTGTAGTGATGCTAACGACTAGCATACTTGCTGGGTATGTGATATATGATGTGGTACAAAATTTGCCGCGTAATATCCAGAAGACGGTTACTTTTTTAATATTGCTTATTATGCTGTATCCAAATTTATGGTATTTTGCGCCGAATGCAGAGCGACATTTGGAAACGGGAGAGACGGTCGATTTATCGGTGGCAAATAGTGTAGCTGGCTCACAATTGGAGTATGCGCCGATGGGGTTGATCTGTCCGAATGGCTTTAATGAAGGGGCAAAAGATTGGGATGAGATTAGACGCAATGAAGTTTGTGGGATAGTAGTGGCTGATAAGTATATAAAGGAGCGTTCGGATGAGGGCGCAGAAGTTCTGACTGGTGATGCCGAGATTAAAGATTACGTGAAAGATGGTACGAGGATTGAGCTCGTGGTTCAGAGTGGGTCTGGTGCAAGTATTGAATTACCGCTAGTATTCTATCCGGGTTATAAAGTGCATGCGAGTGGTGTGGGCGTCGGAGTTTCCGAACATGGACTTGTACTGCTTGAGTTGCCAGAAGGTTTTGATGGTAGAATTGAGGTATATTATGGCATGAGCGGAATGACAATGTGGGGTTTGATGATTAGTATTGTGAGTGTGATTGGAAGTTGTGTATGGATTTTTTCTCCAAAAATAAGGCATAAAGTGGTAAAAACTCGAAAGATGTGATATAATCGTCACATGGAAGAAGGGCAGGAGAGACAGAGTAAATTTAGGGTGTGGCATTTTATCTTGGTTTTGATTTTTGGTGTGATTTTGAGTATGGGGATATGGGGTAATATTAATCACACGCTTGTTGGTGATGACTATATGTTCCATGTTGCTAGAATGCAAGGCACATCACATGCTTTATCGAATGGACAGATTATTGCACAAGTTGATCCGGATGCAATGAATGGTTTTGGTTATGCGTATAATTTGTTTTATGGACCATTAGTGACTTATGTGGCATCTGGGATACAGTTTTTGGTGCAAAATTGGACAGTGGCGATTAATTTGGTTTTAATTATGATTTTGATTATGTCTGGCATGACGATGTGTTATGCTTTGACTAAAATTAGTAAGAGTCCGGCTTTGGGGGCGATGGCGGCTATTTTTTATATGGCTGCACCGTATTTATTGACTGATTTGTATGATCGAATGGCCATTGGCGAGGCGCTGGCGTTTGTTGTGGCGCCAATTTTGCTATTGGGATTGTATCAATTAATTGCAAATGAGCGTAATGCTGCGCGAAGTTTGGCAATTGCGGCAGCGCTTTTGATAGTGTCGCATAGTTTGTCGGCGATGATTTTTGCCTTGATGGGGGGCGTTTATGTATTGCTCAATATTGACAAGGTCTTGAGTGTGAAGAAAATTTGGCGGATGATACTTGCGGTGATTGTGGCACTGGGTTTGACGGCGGTGTTTACGCTACCTTTGATTGAAGCAAAAGTGAGAGGAGCGGATTATGGCATCTTTGATACGGCTTATGTTGATGGGTTTTTTGGGTCAAATGCAGATGGGCTAAATGCTCACCGATTGTGGCCGGATGGATTAATTCTCTCTAAAAAAGGCGACGGGCTGTATTTGTCTTTGGGTCTCGTGGCAATTTTTGCGCTTGCTGGGTTTTGGTTAATCCGGAAACGGATTGAAAATAAATTAGAACGGAGGTTCGTAACGTCGCTTTATGTGATTGCGATTTTGGCGATCTTGGCTACGACTACTCTCATAGATTGGAATTATATGCCTAGTATAATGTTGCAAATGCAATTCCCGTGGCGTTTTCTGGAGATTGTTACGGTTGCGTTGAGTGTGGTGGCGGCATATGTCGGATACGTAATTTTGCGTGGGCTGGCAGAAGATAAGCAAAAGGTCTTGGTGGTGTTTGCTGGAGTATTAGCGATTATTCCAGTGATGAATTTTTATTTGCCAAGTGAGCAGAAAGTTTTGGAGGAAGAATTATCCGCACAGGAGGAAATAGAGGCTGGAAGCTTGGGCTGGCAAGTAGAATATGCGACGAAACAGATATTGTGTTCGGTAGATAATCCAGACGAAAAAGATCAGGATTATAAGTGTAGCTTGAATAAGATAAATAAAGTATTAGCCAAACGTGGAAAAAAGGTGCGAGTATTAGGTGGGGCGGCAAAGTTGGGCAGTGTTCGTAGAGATGGGAGCAAGTTTGAGATTGAAGTGAAGAATGCGGGGCAAGAGCAATCGGAAATAGAGTTACCACTAGTTTATTATCCGGGATATGAGGCCTGGATAAATGACGAAGAGCTCAAAGTTGAGTCATCAGAAAATTTGGGATTAGCGATGGTGGTGATCCCTGCACAGACCGAAGGAACAGTGACGGTATCGTATGGTATCAGTACAGCTACATATGTCGGGGCAGTTATAACGAGCGTAACTGTCGGAGTTGGACTGGTTTGGTTGATAATTACAGGTTGGCTAGATGCGCGTGAAAAGAAGAAGAATACAGAAGTCGCGAAGTTGATGGAGACAGTAAGAGAGGCGATTGGTGATGATGAGTTGTTGGGGTTTGATGATATTAAGCATGACGGGAATGTGGTAGAATTAGACAAGAAAGCAACAAGAAATACGAAAACGGTAGGTAAGGATACTACATCTAAACGGCAGAAAAAAGCACCAAAAGCACCAAAAGCACCTGCTAAAACATCTACTAAAAAGACTTCTACAACGAAGTCCAAAGCACAGAGTGTGAAGCCGGCAAAGACAAAAGCTAAAGCAAAAGCAAGTGAGGATAGTAAAATTACGCGCGTAAAGGCATCGTCGCGACCAAGAAAGGATCCAGAATGAAAAAAATGATTTCTGTTGTAGTTCCCTGCTACAATGAATCGGAAGCGGTAGATATATTTTATAAAGAGATTTGTCGAGTAGCAAAAGAAATCCCGCAGGTTAATTTTGAGTTCTTGTTCGTCGACGATGGTAGTCGAGACGATACGCTAGAAAAAATTCAGAAGTTACATAAAAAAGATTCTCGGGTAAGGTTTGTGAGTTTTTCGCGTAATTTTGGAAAAGAAGCAGCAATTTTGGCAGGGATGCAGTATGCGGAAGGAGATTTTGTGGCAACTATGGATGTAGATTTGCAGGATCCGCCTGAATTGTTGACGCAGATGTATGATGCGATAAAGGATAATAAATATGATATTGCCGTAGCTAGAAGAGTGAGTCGTAAGGGTGAGCCACCGGTAAGAAGTTTTTTTGCAAAGATATATTATTTCATTATTAACAAATTATCAAACGTCAAAATGATGGATGGCGTGCGGGATTTTCAGTTGATGACGAGGCAAGTAGTGAATGCGATTCTATCGATGCCAGAATATAATCGATATTCAAAAGGGCTTACTAGCTTTGTTGGGTTTAGGGTGAAGTATATCGAATTTGAGCATGTCGATCGAGTGGCGGGCGAAACACATTGGTCGTTTTGGAAATTGTTTATTTATGGGATTGAAGCAATTTGTGCATTTTCGACGGTGCCGCTCGTGTTGGCGGCGGTGTTGGGTGTGCTATTTTGCCTGATAGCGTTTGTGATGATTGTTGTGATAATTTGTAAGACGCTAATGTTTGGCGATCCAGTCGGCGGTTGGCCAAGTATGATTTGCGTTGTATTGTTGATGGGGGGGTTACAACTTTTGGCACTGGGTATAATCGGTCAATATTTGGCAAAAGCTTACCTTGAATCCAAACATCGACCGATTTATATCGTGCGTATAACTGAAAAGGATTAGTACGACACACTGCCGTATTGCGGGATGACAGAGATCCAAAGCTGTCCTGGCGTGAAGCGGATTTCTTGCCCGGAGTTATCCATGAAGACGATTTGTGAGTTTTGGGAGCTTTTGGTCCAAGTACCTTCTATTGCGTCACCATTTTGGAAGATAACAGCGTTACCAGAGCCGATAGTGGTAATATCTTCATGGTAGCCGTCGGACATTTGTCCTTCGTTTACGATCATGGCGATGACGACGTTGGGGGCAATTTGGACTGGTTCGCCACAGCTAGCGTAGGTGTCGGGTTCGGATAGTCCGGCAGCGCAATCATAAGTCGTGTGGGCTTCGCCAGTGGCATAGAAGCGTGCATAAGTATTGGTCTCTGGATCATAAGTGTAAGTCGTATTGTATGATGGCATTGCGCCGAATTTTATACTAGGAGAAACATAGTTAATTTCGCACTCTTCGGCTTCTTCTGGGCAAGTTTGGTTTTCGGTAATAATTTCTTCGGCTTCTTCGGGGGTCAGTCTCGGGAAAGCACTGACGGTAGATTTAGTATGATTATCGTCATTGCTGAATTGTGCGAGTTTGTCAGACGAAGTGAAAAGATTATTCCAGCCGCGCATGCCACTTTGTTCGCGCCACATATAGGTTAGGTTCTCATTGAGGTCGGGTTGATTGCTACTATGTAGCGCAGCCATTGCTTCGCCGGAACCGCCGGCATGCACTACTGTACAGTCAAAAGGAATGTCCCAGTCGAGGTAGTATGGTCGCAATGAACGAATAGGACCGATTGCACTTGTAGTTGGATTTTGGAAAATAGCGGCAAAGCGCGTAATTCCCCGTTCAGCTATAGCTTCAAAAACGATGCCGGCTTGGTTTAGCCCAGCTTGTGGTCGGCCACCATCAGCGCCATTAGGAATTTGAATACAATAAGTCGGGCTTTCGTTTAATGCTGCGTCGGAGATTTCTCCGCCTGTCAAGACACTATATACTGGGTCAGGAAATTCGACTCGTTGATTTTTTGCTTGTTCGCTAGGGCGAATAATGAAATAGAAGATAACTCCAACTGCGATGATTAGCGAGACCAGTATTGTGACGATAATTGCTAGGATAATTTTTTGTTTTTTGGTGCGAGGAGTTTTTGACTTTTTGGGTTTTGAATCGGTTTTTTGGGGCTTTGCTGCGGATTTTGGGGGTTTTGATGACTTAACGGATTTATTGGCAGTGGTCTTTGGTTTTTGATTTTTTGTATTCATGTTTTCTCCTTGATTAGGATTATTTTAGCATAAGTGCTGAATTTTGCGAAATGATTAGTCGTTTTCTATAGCTGTGACAGTGTCATGGATACGAGCAATAGCAGTGTTTTTGCCGAGAACTTCAAGCGTTAGCGGTAGGGCGGGACTAAACGGCGCGTACGAAATAGCAATACGAATGAGTGAGAATAGTTCGGCGGGTTTTTTTTCAAATTTTTCGAGAAGTTGGTTGAGCTTGGCTTGTAATGTTTCTTCATTCCACTCGATATTTTGCAGTTCGGTAGCAGTTTGCTGAAGTAGCTCACTGATCTCTTCTTCCGAGAATTTCTTTAGGAATTTATTTTTTGTAATCATCTCTAAATCAATTTTGGGATCATCAAAGAAGTAATTGGTCATTTCTTTGAGATCTGCGAGAGTTTTGAGACGATCATAAATAATACTTAAAACTTTTTTGCGATAAGCATCATCATAGGCTTTAGCGGCATCTGGCCAAAAGCCCAGCGTACGTTCGTAGAGTGCGTCAATTCCCTGCTCGTTGACGATTTTACGAATCCACTGCCCATTTTGCCAGAGGAGCTTGGTTTCGTCGAAGCGTGCTCCTGAAGTTTGGATGCGATCCAGTGAAAACTTTTGGATTAGTTCTGTTTTAGTGTAAATTTCGTCTTCAGTGCCGTCATTCCAGCCGAGACAGGCGAGGTAGTTTAGCATAGCTTCGGCGAGGATGCCGGATTTGCGGTATTCGTCAACGGATCTCGCACCATCGCGTTTGCCGAGTTTTTTGCCACCTGTTGGTCCGAGTATGTGCGGCAAAGAAACTAGTCGGGGGACTTCGAGACTCAGTGCTTCGTAGATTGCAAGATAATTAGGCACACTTGATAAGTATTCTACCCCGCGACAGACACAATCAATACCCATTTCGGCGTCGTCGACGATATGTGCGAAATTGTAGGTCGGGAGCCCATCGGCTTTTATGAGAATAATATCGTCTTGAACTTCTGGTCCGGCGTGCATGTCACCCATAACTTCGTCGTGCCAGGAACGTGGTTTGGGGTCGGATTTGAAACGTAGCGACATACCTAGCTCCCATTTCGGAGGGTTCTCGGGGCGGAAGTTGCGGTATAGATATGGGATTTTATTTGCGTTGCATTCTTCGCGGTATTTTTGGATTGTCTCGCTGGAAGTTGGGTCAGCATAGGCTCTGCCGGTATCGATAAGTTTTTTTGCCCAACGTAAGTAGATTTCTCTGCGCTCGGATTGGAAGTAGGGAGCATTTGGGCCGCCTATAATTGGGCCCTCATCCCATTCCAGGCCTAGCCATTTTAGGGTATCTTCGATAAGCTCGGTGGCACCTTCTACGAAACGTGCTTGATCGGTGTCTTCAATACGCAGGACAAATTTATCGTTAGTTTGTTTTGCTAATAAATAAGGATAAATGGCACTGCGAACATTGCCAATGTGTATATAGCCCGTTGGGCTGGGAGCAAAGCGTGTTTTCATGCTATATATTATATAGGGTAGAGAAAGTTTTTACAATGATACGACAATGCTGCGAACTTGCTTCTTCGTCAGTGGTGTGCCAGATGATGTGATTTTGTATAGCACTCCTCCATTTACCCAAGCGGCATCAGAATTAGTATTGGCGATATAAATCGTAATTCCCTGCTCGTGAGTGGTGGTGTAGTTTTCTTGCCAGGTTGGTTCGACATAATTTCGGAGTAGGGCTGAACTATCCCATGATGATTTTTCTTCGATGAGAGTAAAAGATGAATTTTCTGGACCGTTGAAACGCATTGTGATTTTGCCATCTTCGGAGTTAATGTCGCCAAGTGAATAATCGCGTGGTACGTATGAAGGATAGGAAGCTTCGATACCGGTCTGCATGGCGGCCACACGGATTGAGATGTCGGGCATATTACTAGTAATTAGTCCGATGACTCCGGCGACAACGATTATTGCACAGATTGCGGCAAAGGCAAAACGTTTACCGGTACTTTTGCGTTTTGTGCGTAGGATGGGGTTTGCGGATTTTTTGTCGGAGGATTCCATAGTGGCAACAGAATGCATGGCAGCTTGTAATGCTTGTTCTCGCTGACTAATGGTTGGAGTCGATTTTCGGGGCATAGATGTGCGCATAGCCATACTCCGATTCATCGCGGGCATTTGAGCGTGAGTGGTACTCATTGATTGTCGATGCATTTTGGGGGTGCGAGTAGCGGCTTTATTATTGGCCTGAATAACTTTGGCGGAAGATTTGGTGACTTTGGCGGCTGCGCGATGGGCTTTTGATGATAGGGCGACTTTGGTATTTGCGGAAGAGCTTTTGGCGGTATTTTGAAGAGCACTAGACTTCATAGCGATACCGATGAATTTGTCGATCGTGTTACTTAATTCACGCATCTCTGGCGTAGATTGTTGGGATTTGATATTGTCGGCGAAAGCTTTGAGCGAAGAGATTTGCTCCGACACTTCGGACGGTTCGGTAGCGTTACGAATTGATGCGATTGCATCTGACGCAGCGCGCGCGATCGCATCAACGGAATTGTCGGTAGTGGAAGATGGAATAGAATTATCTTGCTCAAGCGCGTAGCTATTGTAGCCATTGCCGTATTCTTTGACGGACGCACCAAGACTGGCGGCTGCATAGTCAGCAGCGATATTCATAGCAAGGGTAGTGTCAATTTTGTCGGAGTCGGATGACGCTTCGGCTACAGCTTCTTTTGCTGGTTCGGCGATATTTGCGACGGTATCTTCTTGCACATCAGAATCGGCGGCCATTGGTGTCTTATCTATTGCGACATCTTCGGTCGTTGGCATAGATTGCGCTTGCCTCTGCTGTAATGCGTCAGTGGACTCTGATCGATTGGATGATTCTTTGGCAGTAGGTGCTACTTCTGGATCTGGGTTTTTTGGTGTCACAGTGATAACTTCGTTAGGCGAGCCTTGACCAAGTTCAACGATATTTGGCGTGAGTGTAACTGGTCTTGGAGAGGCCTTTTCTGTATCTGTGCATTCTTTTTTGTCATTTTCGAGATTTTTCCCTGCGCGCGCAGCCTCTAATGCGGCGGCACTAACGCGCAGATTAACTAGGCGTGACGGCCTAGCTGGAACTTGTGGTTGTGATGTAGCTGTAGCGCGACTAGCTGTACGAGCGGCCTCTTCAATAGCGATATTTGATGGGCGTTTGACATAGCGACGATTCAAAGTAGTCGACGCTTGAGTTAGCCTATGAGTAGCAGAACTTGACTGACCAGACTCAATCTGAATTTTACTCATTAGATAACTCCTATAACTCCTAGTAAAAACTTTTGCTTATGTCTATTATAACGTCAAGCGTAATAAAAAAGCAAGAGCAAAATTGCGCTTTAGTATGGTATAATATAGTGGATTATGGATTTTGAAGAGAGAGAGAAGCAGAAAAAGCGACATTTGATTAGAGTAGCTATTGCCGAAGCGGGGATGGTGTTTTCGGTAATAGTAATAGTAACTGTGGCGATTTTGGTTGCGATGGGGTTTTTTGTGAGTAGCGAAGGCAATATTGAGCAGTCGGGATTGGCACAGATTCATTCCATGCCTACCGGTGGTTCGGTAGAGCTTGACGGAGCTACGCTTTTTGCACGGACTAATTTGAGCCGCACATTATCAGCGGGAGAGCACCAGATTAAAATTTCGCGCGATGGCTATGATAGTTGGGAGAAGACGATCAAAATGTATTCGGGGCTTTTGGTTCGGTTATATTATCCGCGCCTGTTTTTGCAGAATCGTACAGCGGAGGAAGTCAAGCAACTAGGGGCAAGTTTGGCTTTTTATTCGGTCTCTGATGGCAGAACAAGTATATTATATGCTAATGAAGGCAGTGCGGAATGGGAGTTGATGAATATACGAGGCGATGAAATACGTTTGGCGAAATTGGATCTAGGTACAGTCTTGTTGGGTAGTAACGAGACAGAAAAAAAGTTTGATGGGAAGATAGAAGTTGTTGAGTGGAGTAATGATGATAACTACGTTTTAATAAGATCGACTGTGTCACAAAAAACAGAGTGGATTTTGGTAAATCTTAAGGATGTGGCGAAGAGTTTGAATTTGACGAAGACTTTTGGGCTGAATTTTGAGCGGGTAGAGATGATTGATGGGGCTGCGTCGCAACTATTTGCACTCGAGAATCATCATTTGCGTAAAATTAATACGACCGATCAAGCGATTTCTAGGGTTCTGTTAGATAATATTTTGAGTTTTGATAATTGTGCGGCTAATGTTATATATGTAGCGGCTCAGACGCAGGATGATAAAACAGTGAAGAGGATTGGCGTTTATCGCGACGACGAAAAAGGTGGTACAGTTTTGCGAGAAGTTGAAGAATCGGAGAAGGTACAGGTTGCACTTACGAAATATTATGACGAAGATTATATGATTTATGTGGTAGGAGACAAAACGACGGTTTTGTATGGTAGTGTGCCGAGCTATCATGAGGGGGAAAATAACGATGCTGTAGCGAATTTACAGATTTTGGTGGAAGATATGTCGTTTCAGGCTGAACCAGACAGAGTTAGTGTGAGCTCAGACGGTGAATATGTGGTAGCACAAAAAGAGGATCGCTTTATGACTATAGATTTAGATATGGGCGACTTGTATGAATATGATGCTGGTGCGTCGGGGGTGAAATGGTTGGCTGATGGTATGATGTACGACGTGGATGATGCTGGTCTAAAAGTTTGGGATTTTGATAATACAAATGTGAGAACTCTGGTAAGAGTTGGCGATGAGAAAGATAACAATGAGGATGATTCTAGTGAAGTAACGACTTTATCGAAATGGCCATTAGTGAAATATCCAGTAGTGATTGCAAATAATGATAAGTGGCTTTATTATCCTGTCAAAAAAGAGGATAAAGTCACAATAATGCGTGAAAAAATCAGAGAATAAATTACAATTTAGCTTCCGAAGATTCCCTGCCAAATCTTTTCAAAGAACGATGGTTCGTTGGCGGGCATAGTTGCATCAGTTTCTGGTGCAGGGTTGGGAGTAACGCTGGAGTCTGTGCTGTCAGTCTGTGCGTATTCTGGGCTGATTTGCTCTGCGGTGATGAGCAAGCGATAGCGTGAAGTTCCGAGCGGTGTGCAGGTGATAAGAGTGAGAATGGGCTTGTCGGTGGGGTAGATTAGGCTAGCGACGTCTGTGGGCTCGACGACATTGCGACTAGTCATTTGATAGGTGTAGCGCACGGAATCATAGTTGACGTAAATTAGGTCACCTTCTCCAAGCCGTTCTAGTCCGGAAAAGATAAATTTATAAGGGTTGTTGCTATAAATATCACCGGCGGAGTGGCCAGAGATGACAAGGTTGCCGACTTGACCGGGCATAGCATCAGCTCCAGGTATAGAAAATTGCGCTACGCCTCGATTCATCGCTTCATCAATACTTGCAACCGGAGCATTGAATTCTATCGGAACATCAATATTGAGTTTGGGGATGATGAGACGGGGCTCGGGTGAAACTGCTTGGGTAATACTAGGATCTACGGCTTCGATACTGGTTGCGACGGAGCCGGTGTCTGGAGAGACATAGGCCATAATGGGTGCGAATATGAGACGGTTGTATTGAAGAAACAGGCCTATGAGGATGACGATGACAACTATGCTAACGGGTATCAAACGACGTAAGTTGCGGGTGCGATGGACTTTGCCAGTGGCGACGCGCTCATTTTTCATTTTTTCGGTAGCAATATAGCTTTGGGCGGCTTTGGCATAGTAGTCGCTGTAGTAATTTTTGTAATAATCTTGCCATGCCGAGTGGTATTTTGCCCATTCGGCATTAATGGCTTCTTGGTCGACAGCTGTATCTTTGAGCGCGCTAGCTTGCTCCTTGCTACTGGTAGTCGATGATGGATCATTTGTGGAGATATTTTGATTATAGTAAGCCTGATTATATTGGTTGTATTGCTCGGTGGGGGGAGATTCATAAGATTGATATTGCCCAGTAGCGCTAGTGGCGTCAGGCTGATAAGTGGTATTTTGCCAATTGGTTTGGTAGGCTGCTGGCTGGTAAGGGCTATCGTATTGGGTGTTAGAATTTACAACAGAGGGATTACTTGTGTGGTCTTTTAGTAAAATGTCACGCGAATTGGCGGGTAGATTCTTGATCGTATCAACAGTTGAAGAATAAGCCGCAAGAACTTTCTTGCGGGCAATTTCGGCAGCAGTTTGACGCTGTCTGTCAGAAGGAGATAACCCACCGTAATCTGAATCCATATACGTTTATTATAACACGGAAAGTTATAGTTATTTCGGGTTTTTGTGCTATAATACAAATAGATTAAAATTTTGTGGGCGAGTGGCGGAACTGGTAGACGCGCTAGACTCAAAATCTTGTTCTCGTAAGGGAGTGAGGGTTCAAGTCCCTCCTCGCCCACCACCGGATTTTAGTCTTTGAAAACATCCGTTTGGTTTTTACCGGGCGGATGTTTTGTTATCGCTTGTGATATAATATGGGGTATATGTTAGACGATGGATTGTCACTAAACGATATTGATACGTTTCAAAGAAAGTGTAATGCGGATAAGACTAATACGGAGTCCGAAGAAAAAATAAGACGATATGGTCTGATGGAGGCGAGTGTCAATACGGATAGGAAATCCGAATTTGAGTTTAAATTTAATGTAGAAGTGCCTGAAACTAGAATTTATAATCAGTACAATAGTTGCCAATGTAATATATATGCGTTTTTGCGTGTTGTGAGAGATGTCTTACGCAAGACTACGGATTTAGATGCAGATGAGTTAGAATTGTCGGCCAATTATATTGGGTTTTATGATAAGTTAGAAAAGATAAATGTGTTATATAATGATTTGATAAAATCCACTGATTTGTCGCTTGAGAGGATTCGGTGCAAGGTGGATCAATATATTGGTAGCTTTGGCACTTTTCACTTTTGTCGAGCGATAGTAAATAAATATGGCTTGGCAACTACGGGAAGCATGAACGAACTAGGAAGAAAATATGATGATGCTTTGGTGATGGAGCTTCTGCGGGACAAAGTGAAATGCGACGCGGTTTGTTTGTTAAACATGGATTCGGAAGATGAAAGGCAGAGTAAAAAATGCGAGCTGATGTATGAAGCGTATCGATTTTTGTCGAAGGTATATGGTGAACCGCCGAAGAGTTTTAAGCTCTGCGATGAGCAGTTAACGCCACTGCAGTTTAAGAAACGATACCTGGATGGTGCATTGGATAAATGCGTAACAGTGACTACTTTTACGAAAGAGGTGCTGCTAAATAGCCAAGCGTTTATACCTAGTATTTATGTTGATGATGAATATATTTTGGCCTTGCCGGTGGAGCTGGTCGAAGAGGCGATTGTCAGGCAATTACGCGACGGTGTAAGTGTGTGGTTTTCTGCTGAAGAATCCACAACGCTTGATTATGAGAATGGGATTTTGGATGATAGGTTGTATAATTTTGGTGAATTGCTAAACGTAAAAGACGTTTCGAGAGATGAGAAGTTGCTTTTGGGCGTAGTAAATTATGATCATGCGATGTGTATTACAGGAGCTTTGGTTGATGGTGGTAAGGTGAGGCAATTCAAAGTGGACAATAGTTTCGGTAGGTATGGAAAATATGATGGGAGACTGATTATGCCGGAATCGTTTTTTAGGAATTGTGTGATTACGGCGGTTGTGAACAGGAAATATTTGAGTGCAAGGGGTGAAGATTGATGCTATTATCTAGCTGTACGATACAAAAAGTAAAATTCATTACTTTTTGTGCGCAGCGGGTACATTGGGTATTATAGATTTAGCGGACCATCAACGGCAGACTATATACCATTAGCTTATGTTGGATTGAGCGGTGATTATTGGTCGTCGATGTTCTACTCTAATTCTAACGGCGGCGCTTACGGCTTGAGCTTCTCGGGTAGTAGCGTCAAGCCGTCATATGAAAATAATATGTATCCTATTGGCAATCTAACGTTTCTCGGCTACCCCCTCCGCTGCCTAGCTAGTTAGAGTATAGGTAGTAGGAGGATTAGCGAGCAACGCAACGAACACTGCGACCCATATACTTGTCATTATAACCGAAACCGAAGCTAGCGGAGGCAGACCCGAATTCAAGACCTCCTGCACCGCCGGAAGACTGTGCGGTTGACGACCAATAATCGCCTCCAATTCCAAGATACTGTAGACTGTGAGAGGAGCCAGTACTATCGATGTATCCTCCGCGTATGAACGATAATGGTATAGCGGCTATGTTATAACTGTCTGACTCTATATTATAGGCAGGATTACCAAAACTACCTACATCCAGATACTTGTTCAGTAATCTAGAAAAAGTCTTTTTTGTGGTACTAGGACTATTAACTGTGTCGCTACTGCTTGGCAACTGCCATCCTTTCGAGCAAATGCTGTTTTCTGTATCTCCGCTAGTTATAGCGCCTCCAGTTCCTGTAGTAGCGGCATTCCATTGATAGTAGTTGCCTATGAGATAATGAGGGTCATATTGCTTCTTGTTATAGTCTAGGGATATATAGGTAGTTTGATTGGTATAATCCGTATTTGGTGCATTAAACACTCCTTCTTTAGCTTCGAAGGTTGGTGACCAAGTATCATCAACTTTTACAAGGCCAACCTTCATACAAGTACTAATATCTTTTGTGGTATCACATTTTGCAGTTTTAAGTGGCGTTCCAAGTACCCATTGATTCTTACCTATGCCACTTAAGTTCCATGAATACGTGGCATAAACATTAGCGATGCCACTCGTCGTAGTGTTAACAGTATTTTGTGGTGGATATTCGCTACTACTGTTCCAATCACTCTCAATATCCGTATCGGCTGCC
>CAPKVJ010000011.1 GCA_948648655.1 uncultured Candidatus Saccharibacteria bacterium
ACGCTACCTTGAGGTGGTAGTGGCGATTTTAAGCTGTGCTAGTTCGAGTCTAGTCAGGCGCACCAAACCTAGTTCTGTTCTTAAGAGCCTGGTTAAAGAGGTTTTCAAGAGGTTTTCAAGAGGTTTTCAAGAGGTTTCTTCCATCTGAAGGAGACCTCATTTTTGTTGTTAATTTCTAGGTTTGTAACCAATTTTCGTACTAACTGGTCCTTTTGCCATGAGTCGGCACTCTTCATCTTGTCAGCGAGGGAATCTAGCTGGTTCATAAGTTCTTCCAGAATTTCTCGAACTTGGTCAGGCTCGTAGATTTTGGCGCTAATACCGTCGCGTTCAGCTTGCAAAGCGGCTATCGCGTCGCGACATCCATTCATTTGCTCTTTGACGAGCTTTTTGGCTTCTTCTGGCGCATCTTTGCTTAGATCTATGAAAGCCTGCGCTAACTCGCCTTGAGTGCGCTTCTTGGCCTTAATAGCGGCATTAACGCGTAGCTTTTCTTCAAGTAGCTCGTTATGGCGGACGTTAATATAGTCATTTAAGTTATTACGGAGTTCGTCTATCTCTTTCTTACCAAAATGTAGCGCTTCTAGCGTGTTGTAGAAGTAGTCTAGGAAGACTTGCGCGCGAACGCTCTTTTGTTCGCGCTTACACTCTGTATTGCCGCAACGGAAGTATAGATATTTCTTGCCGGTGCGTGATTTAGAGCGTGCTACGTGCATAAAATTGCCACATTCGCCGCATCTCATTAGCTGGCGGAATGGAATGAAGGTTTTGTCGTCTATCGCTTTAACAGAAGCCGAGATAACTTTCTTTAAGTCACCGCGCTTTGCCTGGACTTTGCCAAATTGTTCTTCAGTGAGCATTGGCTTGAAGTTTGGTAGGATCTGGCGTAAGTCTACCTGTTGGCCAGCTTGCACGAGGATACCGTAGTAGAATGGGTCGCTAAGGATCGCGCCAATTGTAGAATCGCTATCGTAGACGTTAATGCGCTTTATGTTCTTATTCTTACGCGTTAGCTTCGTCATGCGGTGAACGTTGTTCTGGCGCCAGTAATCTATGATTTCTCGCTGAGAATGGCCCTCAAGATACATCTCAAAGCCATGTTTGATATATTCAAAGTTATCGTCTGGCTCGTAATAGCCGGTTATCTCACTACAGTTATATCCCCATTTTGGAATACCGCCAGATTTACCTTGTGCAAGGTTAGAATCGACACCGCGCTGTACACTCTCTGATAAATGCTCGGGGTATTGTTTGGACATAGCAAACATGATGTTAAGAAGTAGCTTACCACTAGAATCGTTCGTGAATTCGAGCGTCGGGAATTTAAGGTCTTTAATCTTGCCGTTATCTACCATATCGACAATCATTCCGGCCTCGAGCGAGTTTCTCGCTAGGCGGTCCGGGTGCCAAGCTAGAATGCCGTCATATTTGCCGGCTTCTAGGTCTTTTAGCATCTTAGCAAAAACAGGTCGCCTTCCGGATATCTTTGCGGAATGCGACTCTTTAAGTGGGTCTACGACTACAATGCCTTTATTCTCGGCATAGTCTAAGCAGTCTTTAATCTGATCAGGAAGAGACTTAGCCTGCGCGCCAACATCTTCAGATGATTTACGAGCATATAACACATAGCGGAGTAATGGTTTTTCTTCGCCGCTTGTTCCCAATACAGACTTGCTTTTCATAGGAATTATTATATCATATATCTGTTAAAAGAGGTAGTTTGGCGGCACTGGCTCATAAAAAATCTCCGGTCGTGATTATGATCTAACCGGAGACTGGTTTGTTTTAATAGTAAAATTCGACTTCGCCATTTTTGTTTACCGACTTCCATTGGTTCTGAGCGATACGCTCTGGTGTAACTTCAATGCTTTTGAGAAGGCTGAGTAATCCAGCGATAGCCGCGGACGTTTCTTTCTTTTCTTCGTCCATAAGGTGCTCCTTGCGTAGCCATGTGGAATGGCTTTCAAAGTTGACACAAGGTATTCCGCAATTTAATAGCTTGTGCGTGAAACAGAAAATGCGAGCATTTTCTGCCGCATTACTTGGGCTTCGAGAGCATCTCTAAACTCGAAGCTAGTTCTATTATATCACTCTATTCGGATTTTCGACTTGTAAAATCTGCAGAATAAGGTTAAATACGAACACTATGAAGAAAGATGATAAGTTAGCTTCTGCCGTTAAGCTCGTAAATGAAGCTGTTATGGCGGAATACAAGCGTCTAGAGGAGATATCCAAGACAGGAGAAGGTGAGCCGATTATGGTTGAAGGCGAAACGACGGCCGGATATTTTTGTCAGCTCATGGTGGATCCGAAGGATGTAGCGAAGATTATGCTCGACTATAACTATCTGGTCTGGCGAGTTCTTGAAGATGATGCGCCCGATGGTATGTGGGAAGATTTGGGCTATAAGTTTGGCTTAGCGCATGTTTGTTCGGTGGATCTATAATTGAAGTCTAGCCAATCGATTTATCCCAATAATTCAGAAAATGGTCTTCTGCGTTATTGGCCTTAAACAGCTCTTTAAGTATCTTCATTATCGATTCCTTATTTTTCCCGTTTGGCTCACTTTCAAAATCATCTAATGCATGCGAATTAACATTAAATAATTTAGATGCTGCCATACTTTTGGCATAAAAATCTTCATTAGAAAGCCTATTGAACTTAATAAATGTTTCACATATTTTCCTACAATGCTCAACCATTTGATTAGTAAGATTATTATCATATAACATACGTAAATCATTCCAAAGATTTCCATATCCAACTGCAAGATCTTCTTTTTCACAAGTTATTTTATTAATCGTTGTTCGTATATTGTCGGATTGCAATATGTAATTAGCATATTTTTTGTAAAATTTCGAAACTGGCTTCCTTGCATTAACATAGAAATGGCCATTATGTGTAAGTAAAATAAAGTAGTCATCGTTAAGGTTCTCGTATATTTTTTGCAATTCACTAGTCATGAGATATTGCATAGCATCATCATTGCTAGTCATCGGATCGTCGAATACTATGATTTTTGGCCTATCGTCGTCATGATTACTTTCTAGGCTGAGTACGAAATAAAGAAATCCGATTATGTTCTTCTCGCCTTTACTAAGCTGAGAAACATCGCGTTCTATATTATTGTATCCAAGCACTTTATATTGACCGAGTTGCCCCTCTTCGTCATTAACTAGGCGTAGCGAAAATGACTCTACTCCATTTGCGGCCAGTAGACTATTTATCCGTTTAGCAACTTCTTCTTCGTTTTTGGTCTGCGAAATTAACAAAGTGCGATTTTTCCGCTCTTCAGCCAATTTTTCTCGTAAGTTATTTATTTCGTCATTAAGCTTATCGAGATTAGCTTTTAGAATAGCTAATCTCTTATCCTCTTCGGAATAATTAAACTCATCCATCTTCTTTCTGACCTCATTCAGGCGAAGAATATCCTCAGCGTGTTGTTTTTGTTTTTGTATAGTCTCTGCAAAAGTATTATGACTCGTTATTATCTTATTGATTTTTTGAATTGTCGGTAGTACTGAAAGAGGCTCTTTGATTTTAAGTGGCTGGCTCGGCGTAAATAACTCCTTTCTTTTATTATCTAATGCCTCTAGGAGTGTTTTAAGAAAATTGATTCTGCTTAATTTGAGTTCTTTAATATCTGTGTTAATATTCTTGACATCGTTCAAAAAGGCTGAATAGTAATCGTTTTCATTAAGTAGTTTTATGTGCTCTGTACATTCTATTTCCTCTGATATTATTTTTAGTCCTTTCGTAATTCGATTTTCGATTTTCTCAGTCTCTTTATTGAAGTAATTTCTTAATAGGTCTAATCGTCCTTTATCTATGATGCCGCCACAAAAAGCGCATCTTTCTTCTGGGCCGTGAATTCTTAGCCCCTCTTTTGCGAATTCTTGTTTTTCTGGTGACTTATCAAGTTCTTCTATTCTTGTAGCTGGGTTAACTTTCAGCGAAAGGATCTCATTGACAGCGCCCAATAATCGTTCATTGTTAAGATTGGGGATGTCATACTTAGGAATTGTATCTTTTTCGGGATCCTGTAACGTTTTCTTATTTGTTTCTAATTCCTCTTTCGAGTAGATTACTGGATTACTTTCGATGTCTTTTTTGAATTTATTTTTGTCATATGTACGTCCAAGCCGTTGACTATTGGTTATTTCTCGGGCGCTCTTTGTAAAAAAGACATTAATTTTATTCTGTTGCTTCTCGTAATCTAAACTCGCTTTTTCAGCCTTGTGAAAAAGATTCTCTTTTTTATCTTCAGAGGGTAGAAGCTCCTTATTGTAATCTAAAATCCTTTTATCAATATCGTCAATTTTTCTCTGTATCTCAGCATTCTCAACACCCAAGGCAATCGCATTCAGTCTACTATTGTCAGTAACACCATCGAAATCTTTGAAGATTAGAACCTGGTGGCTACCGGAAAACTGCTCTTTTATTGCGTCGGTAATAGTGGTTTTTCCCGTTCCATTTTTACCAAAAATAAAATTTGGTTTCTTACTGATAATAAGCCGATCTGATTTGAATCTATCTTTTAGTTTAGTTAAATCGAGAGAAAGGTCATTATTCATGTCTTATTTCCTAAATTATTTTTCAAAAATAAATAAGTATTCGTGCGCAAGTAGTAGGAAGTTATATTTGATACTATTAGTCTTCCAATAGCCAGTCGCTCGGCAGTTATGTTGTTCTTTCATAATGATTTCTTTTAGCTTGAAACCTGCATCTTCGAATACTCGCATCGTCTTAAAACTTAGTGGAATTACGTGGCCTTTTTGGCGCGTATCGCCCATTAGAATTGCGCAGAATTTGCCGAACTTTAATACGCGGTAGCTTTCTGATGCTACGCTTTTCATTTGTTCTAGAAAATCATTAACTTTAAAGTTTGACAAATCCTGTGGAATATCTTGGCCCTCGCTGTAGTGGATAATATTCGCATATGGGGGATGCGTACAGATTAGGTCGATGCTTTCGTCCGGAATTGGTTTTAGGTTGCGTGCATCGCATTTTGATACCTTGACTATACCGTCTGCTCCCTCGTGTTTGAACTTAACCTTTTCGCGACATCTTTTGAGTGCGACCGGGTTAATGTCCATTCCAATGATGTTGCGGTTCAGTAGCTTTGCCTCTACTAATGTAGTGCCGCCGCCAGCAAATTGGTCTAATACCCAGTCTCCCTCTTTTGAATAGCGGAGCAGGATATTTCTTGGAATATACGGCGACCAGTTTCCGCGCCATTTTGCATCGTGGGTAGCCCAGTTGCCACGATTAGGGAAACTCCAGACGCTAGTCATTTCTAACTCAAAATCGTCTGGATCCCATTTCTTTATTTCTTTCTTTTTATCGGGCATATAGGCTAAAATCTCCCAATTACGCCACTCTCTAGGTCGTTAATATTGTAGACTTCATCCAATACATCAAAAGTTTCTTCGAGGTTGTTTCTAGCGCTATTCCAGCCTTTTCCGTCAGTAAACCATGCAAACTTAAAGCCATCTATCGTTTTAGCTTCAAGTGCGAGTGTTTTATAACTACGAGCCGTTTCATTAAGTTTAGAGCCACCACTACCATAGAAATTAGTTTCGATTCCATAGATGTTGCTGTCGGTTTTAATTACGAAATCAAAGCGTTTTTCGGCCTTGCCCTGGTTAGAAATTGCAGAAAGGTCGATATTCCATTTACTTTCAATTTCGCTAAGATTCATTTCTTTAAAATAATCTTTACCTTTGACATAGCCAGCTTTCTGAATATACCCCTCTACAAGATTCTCCATTAAATGGCCACCACGATTCTTGCGACCGTTGGAATCTAGGCCGGTTTCTACGCCAGTGACATAATCTACCAAGTTGCTAATAATATGATTTGCGATAAGGTCGAATAGACCGGTCTTTCGCATAAAGACTTTATATTGTTCGGCAGAATAGTTCATTTTACTGAAATTGTAGTTATACTCGCCATCTTCATCTATTGCATATATTTCATTAGAACGAACTGCCAATAAAATAGGAATACACTTTAGCGTCTCAGGATATTTAGCGATAAGGTCGTTAAATTCTTGCTCAATGTTTTGCGAGCCAACAAGCGCGTTTAAAATATTTAATTCTACTTTGATGGCGTCTACGTTTTTATGAATCTTAGGAAAATCGATATAGTAGCCATAGTCAGCAATGCTTTCCCGAAACTCCCCTAGCCACTCGTTAAAATTTCTTTTCATTTTGCTCCTTTCTTTAAAAATTTGATATTAATAATTCGTTAATTTTTCCGCGTTTGTCGCTATTGCGGTTTATCATACGCGTTGCGGATACGCGCTTGATATTCTGTTTTGCGTAGGCATCGTCGAAGAAGTCGTCGTCTTTATTGGTATTCTTTGGATCGGAATTACTTGCGACTATCTTGGCGCCTTTTTTATCTAGCTCTTGAACGAATTTTGCAAGCTCTAATTGGTTCTTATCGTCAAACATGCCCTCTGTGTAAGAAGTGAAGTTAGCAGTCGGCGTCAGTGGACGATATGGCGGATCGAAGTAAACAAACGTTCTATCATCTATAAAATCACCGGATTCCTTGTAATCGCCGCATACTATCTTCACGTTCCGTAGTTTCTTAGATACTGCCTTTAAATTATGCTCGTTGCAGATAAGCGGATTTTTGTATGCGCCCATTGGTACGTTATATTCGCCTTTGCGATTTACGCGGTATAACCCGTTAAAGCAAGTCTTGTTAAGGAATATCATTAAGGCGGCTAACTCGATTCCGTTTTCTTTTTTGCTCTTAAGCTCGTTAAATCGCGCACGTTTGGCGAGATAGGTTTCTTTGCGTCCATCGTTGTCTAATGCTAGATAATCGCTCTCAAATCGCCTTAAAACGCCCAATAACGTATCAATATCATCTCGGATTATAGTATATGTATTTATTAGTTCTGCGTTGATATCACTAATATAAACTTCTTGAAGTTCGTACTTATTTAAGATGTCGAATAGGACTGCGCCGCCACCAACAAACGGTTCGGCGTATTTTGTTATAGTAGTATCTTTGGCAAAAGGGTAGTATTGCTCGATTTCTTTGAGCAATTGTCCTTTACCACCGGCCCACTTTAGAAATGGCTTTGCTTCGTTATCAATTAAGGATGCGGCTTTTGTTCGTGCGTCCATTGGCTTTACAGCATTGCATGGAATTACCCATGAATTTCCGACGAACATAGCACCGATAATGCGCCCCTCAGAGCATAAAGTAGCTACTCTTCGTTGAGAGATATCCCATTTTGTAGCAGTTTCTTTTGCTGAAATATAATTCATTTTACCTCACTTGTTCCACTTACTATTATATTCTAAATCTAGAATAATACTAGATCTGAAAATGCTTATCTTAAAACATTTTCCACCGTCTCGTGTCAAGAAAAATCCCACCCCTATTTTCTGCACAATAACTTTCAAAACCCGATTGTGATCAAGTGGATACTATCTATTGACTAAATGATAGAATGTTTTGTTGGAATCGTCGCCGTAATGGCTGATATCTTCCGGCTCAGCCCAGAGCGAAAGCTTGTGAACGCGCCATTTGCCAATGAAGAACATCTGAACTATCGCGTCATTCACGTCGCGGTTATTTAGTTCGCGTGGAATGTATGCGAGGGAAAAGTAGTACCATTTGTCGTCTTCGGCATCCAACCGTGCAAAAACGCGCTTACCGCGCCCAAAAAGGCGCACATCAAAGCGCTGTGCTAGTGTTTCTAGGGAATAAGTCCTTAAATCATGGATCGCGTCACGAATGGGTGACTCTGTAAGCTCCATGCGTTCAAACTTGTCGTAATCGCGCGAATTAAATCTGCCGTTATGTTCGAGCATGAAGTTCTCTAATTCACGAGCAGTAACCGGTATTGGCTTACCGTGTTTTGTCTTCCTAAATGTATGGCGTTTTGCCATAATAACCTCGTTTCTTTGAGGTTGCGCCCTTATTGGCGGTTTATTTCTTCATTAGCTTATGTAAAGCATCAAGAACATTCTTTTCAGTCTTTTTAAATCTGTCCTCTGATTTAATCATAATAATCCTATACTTACTACTATTATTATATCATCAGGCGCATTTATCATTGACATTGTAAGCTCTTAAGAGAGCTTACAATGTCAATAGGTCTACTAGCCTAGTCTCTATATATTGTATATATTACTAATAGTTCGTAATTGGTTTCGTTGTCATGGTTTTAATATATGAAATCTTGCAGTTCAGGGTTAAGTTTACTTTCGACCAAATTGAAGTCTGGCCGCCATGTTGGATTCACAATAACGTATTCAACTACCCCACAGAGAGGTTCGTAGAGATTTAGACACCGCGCACCAACGACAAAAGACACCAAATGTGGTGTTATTTTGTTTGTGCGCAGCGGTAAAGATACTATCGGAGATAACAAATTGAAGGACTCTGGGCAGTATAGTTATTATTGGTCTACTATGGCTAGTTCTAGTATTTACTACGCTTATTTCTTGTACTACAACAGTAGTAGCATTAACTCATCAAGTGATGGCGGTTGCTATAATGGCTTCCCCCTCCGCTGCCTAGCTAGTTAGAGTATAGGTAGTAGGAGGATAGAAAAGAAAAAATACCGCCGACAGACCGCCAGCGGTAAATTCCCTACTCTTTGCGCAAACCATACAGAATCATCAAGCCAAAAGGCAAGAAAATACAAACTGTAGCGAGAGGGGCGAATTGGAGCCGAATATCAGCCGCCCAACCTACCAGCCATGTTGCCGGGATATAAACTAGGCGAGCTACTGTCTGCGCTAGAGAAATAACAGATGTCTGCCTATCGGCCGAAGCATAACGCTGCACTAGGGGCATCAAAGTCGCTCCAGTCCAACCCTGAACAATGCCCATCAAAAGATAAACTCCGATAGTAAAAATATTCAGGCGCCAGCCAAGTAAGCTCATGCTGATAACCATAATACCGAGCGGGATAGCGAAAATCTGCCATTCTTTGAACTTAAGTAGGTATTTTGCGGCGATACGAGATCCGATGAGGCATGTAATTGCATTCAAAGCCCAACCGACAGACACTAGAACAAGCGGTACTCCGGCCGCCAACATCATAGGCGTAAACACCCAGATGATGGCATGTGTCATTTCGCGACCGATAGCAAAAGCAAAAATTCGCAAGCGAAGCGGGCGATTAGTGAAGCTCGATTGTACGATTTGTAGCATATCGTACAAAGGATTACTCCGTGTAATCAATTTCTCACTATTATCCGTGATGAAACAACTGGCTATACCGCCTATGAGATATGGAATCCCAGACAGAAGAATAGCCAAGCGGAAGCTAATTGCACCAATTGGACCACCTAGCCAAACGAGAATTAATGTGCTGATGTAGTGCAGACAATTTAAATAGGCAGTTTTCTGACGGAAATAATCTTCGCTAGGATCGATTTTCTTGCAAAAATGTTTCAATAAGCTCTGATCAACGCCTTGACTTAATGACATGAAACAGCCCAGCAAAGATTCACAAATTACAACGGATAAAAAATCATTGGCAAAAGCATAGCCAGCAAAAGTCAAAGCCGTACCAAAATCTCCGATAATATTGGCCCATTTACGACTAAAGCGATCCGCCACCCATCCGAGCGGAAGATTGAGGCCGATCATGATAATCGTAAAGATAATCTGGGTCTGGGAGATTTGGAGCTGATTCAAGCCAATCGACTGAAAAAATGGCGTCATAATCGACATCGATAGCAGTCCAGCGGTAAGTGCCGACTCAAACATGACGAGGCGCAGATTGTGCATAGCAGTAGAAATGAGATTTTTGGTTTTCATCTTAATTCCTCCTTGTGAGTAGATTTTAAAGGTACGTAAGTTGCTATAGCCGCGAAATCTGCGGCTAGAAAAACGCCAAAATTCCCTTTTGGGGCTTTTCTAGATCTAAATTGTCAGATTTGAAGCAAGTTAGAGATAGTTCCCGCACATTTTTGAGGTAATCCAACCGAGACCATACTTTGTGGCCGGTTTGACCGACAATACGGTCATCAAAAACTGGTGTGCGAAAATTATCTCACGCATATTTTCATTGTAGCACAGATTGCAATAAAAGTCAATAGTTGAAGCTTATTTTGTGTGATTGGACAAAAAATATCCCACACCGCGCACCGAAATAGGTGGTTGGTGTGGGGTGGGTTAGTTAGTTGCAAAATCGCCGTATCTGTCTTTGGCACGTTGTTGAAGCGTGGAGTGCGACCCAAAATATCGACGATACGTTCTTGTAAAAGCGAGGCTACGATGTGCTGCTATTTCCCTAAGACTAAGCCAGTGGCCCGCATCAAGACTCGCTTCATAATAAGCTCTGAGCAACTCTTCATGCTTATCGCGTCGTATCCGTTCTTTGTTCACCTTGTCTGTAATATTTAGACAATCACAAGCCTCAGCTCCATATAAATTAACTACCGCTTGCCTTAAGATTTCCATACTGCCAAACCGACTCTTGTATGTACTATATGCACTCAAAGTCTTATCTTGGCCTATACCTGTACTGCTAAGCCACCTATTAGCTTTTTTGCAAGCATGGTAATATTCGCATAGTAGCTCCTCATCGGTTTTCGGGCCTCTCTTTGCTATGCCTAGCTCCTTAAGCATCGCATTAAAACTACCAAATACCCTAGCGCATGTAGCCGAGCATGGCGACTCCGAGTCCATATCTAGGGCACCGGCACTAATCTCCTTGCCGTTAGTAATCCTATCGTGCATAACAGCTAGGATTTCTTCCCGCGTCCAAGTACGACCATTTTTTTCCTTATTGAGTAAGTCTATAATATCTACTAGCCGTACTTTGAATTCCAGCGTAGTGATATTAAGTGTAAATTTCTCCCGAGAATCAGCATCGCCATCGCCATGCGTAGATGTTTCTTTGACCGGTGTCTTTATTCTGAAATCGTCAATTTCTTGTTTCAGTTTAAAAACCATCTTGATACGGTCGCAGTTACCAACGAAATCAAGCACTCTGACATTTTTCTTACCTGGAGCGAGACGTGTGCCGCGACCGAGCTGCTGATAAAATACAGTGGGCGAAACAGTATTACGTAAGAAGACGATAATATTCGCATCCGGTACATCAATTCCTTCGTTCAGCATCTGCACGGAAATAATTGTACGGATTTCACCGTCGCGAAAAGCCTGCAAGGCACGCGCGTTCATAGAATCGCTTTGACTATTGTGAATCAAAGCCACATCGTCGCCCTGCATAAGCTTGGCAATTTTGCGAGCGTGTGCAATCGTCTTACAAAAAATCATCGTCTTTGGGTCTTCTACATCGGAGGAATATTCTCCAATGAGACGGACAATCTCCTCATCGCGTTTTGGCATGAATAGCGTACGGTTGAGCTGGTTGATAGAAACCTTTTCGTCGCTTTGGAGATATTTGTCAATTTGTTCCTGCGATAAATCATCTAAAACCAGCCGATAATCACACTCCGTAATCAATCCACGATTTGTAGCCTCGACAAAGTCGAGCTCGTAGACCGGATCGCCATAAATCTCCTCGATTTTCTGGCCATCAAGACGATCCGGCGTCGCGGTCAGTCCTAATAAAAACTCGGGTTGAAAATAGCGAATCGTCGGAAAGTAGGTACAGGCATGGCTATGATGCGCTTCATCAACGATAACATAGGCAAACTCATCCTTCTGAAAATTCTTGCGATCTTTTTTCATGGTCTGAAAGGTCGCAAAGAGGAAATTCGTCGGGCGAGTTGCTTTGTCATCATTGACATACATGCCGTAGCTAAATTCTTCACCAAAGTAGTCTTTGAACTTATCCTTAGTCTGAGTAAGGATTTTCTCGGAGTGGCAAAGAACGAGCACGCGAACAAACGGTCTATCTGCGAAAAACTTCTCGACAGCGAAAGCTGAAGTGTAAGTCTTGCCCAGACCGCTCGCCATGACGACGAGAGCACGCTTTTCTCCGGCTGCGATAGTAGCATCAATCGCATCTAGGCACTCTGCCTGATACGGATATGGTTTGATTTTGTTTCTCTTCATATAGAAACCCTCCCTTTCTATTTTTAATTGCAAAATCTACCAGATAGCACATCTTTAACAACTAACTTTTAAAGATCGTGAATCTAGTAAGTTGACATCTATAGATAATTTTGCAATAAAATTATCTATATTTAGCTTGGCTAAATTCAATATTACTAGGGGTGAGGCAAACCTTCCCCATACTTCCATTGTAGCACAAAATGTATAAAATGTCAATGGTTATATCTTGTTTATGGCGAAAAACATGGCATTAGATCACAAAAATCCCTACTCCCGAAATTCAGGAGTAGGGATCCGTACCTAAATTTGAAATCAGCGTGCTTGAGATTAAGCAGCTTTTTTCTTCAGAGTCAAGAAACCGTTGCGTGGGTTTTCATTGACGACACGATCCTCTGGCAAATCGCAAGGTGTACCTTTGCCGCCCTCTGCAGTCTTGGTGAAGAAATAAATCGTCTGTGGCTTGCCGCCGCGCAAAGTAACTTCTGACTTGTGTAGGTAGTAGGTAACGCCTTTACTGTTGGTATGTTCGTAGGCCATGAGGTCCCTCCGTTAAGTTTATATACTCTTATCTTATGCTGAATCTAGAGGAGTGTCAAGGGTTTTAGGCGACTTCTTTAGAGAAGAAAAGCGCGATATGTAAAACGACCCAGATAATGAAACGTATGACGATGACAATGAAGAGGATTATACATGCGAGAATGGCCCAGCCAGCCCAAGTCGGGGCCCAGACAGGCGAGGCGTAATTATGGCGATAGAGCTCGGTGGAGGGGATTTTGGCGGCGAGATTAGTATCTAGGGATTCAGAGGCCGGATATTTGGCTAATTCAGTAGTCCAGCAATCGAGATAGCCTTGACTATTCCAAGCCCAGCCGTTTGCAATGGCGAGAGGGCGACAGACAGCTTGCGCAGCGGCATAAATATTACCATTGGGATTGGAGTCGTCAGCGAGCTGGGACTCGGCCTGTTCAATGGCGGCGTTAGCAGCACGAAGATATTGTTGTTCAAGATAGAATGGTCCAGTGCCGAAGACAATGGATTGAATACCATTAGTCTCAACCACGTTAACAACAATATGTGAGAAGACAAAATCCTGAAGCTTGGCGAGTGAATCTTGGATGGCGGCATCGTCATTTGCGGCGTCGGCCTCTAAAACAGCGGCGCGGAGGTGAGACATCTTGATATGATCTAGCCGCAATAAGGTCGCGGTAACAAAAACGAGAGGAATCAAAATTAGGGCTAGCTGCCAAGTACGAATACCTCGAAAATTCTTCAAGGCCTTCTTGATGTGATTAGAAAGTTTGCCACCCATAGCTGTTTTTATTATAACATACCCATATGCTATAATGGGTCTATGAATATTTATATTTCGGGAATTTCTGGGACCGGGATGGGCCCGTTGGCGTTGATGGCGCAGAGTGCAGGGATGACGGTATTTGGTTCGGATCTTGGAGCTGGGCCAATTACGCCGGAGCTAGTCAGTCATGATATTAAGTTATGTCTGGGGGTGCAGGATGGCGAATTTCTCAAAGCGCGAGCGAAAGATGAGGGTGTGGATTGGTTTGTTTATACTTCGGCCTTACCCGCTGATCATGCAGAACTTGCAATGGCAAAAAAATTAAAACTCAAAATCTCAAAACGTGACGAACTGCTGAATTATTTAATCAAGAAGTTGAAGTTAAAGCTAGTGGCAGTGGCAGGAACGCATGGTAAAACTACTACAACTGCGATGATTGTATGGGCAGCGCAAAAGTTAGGACTGCCAGTTTCGTATCTGATTGGGACGACTTTGCCTTTTGCGCCGGCTGGGTTGTATGACCCAAAATCAAAATATTTCATCTATGAAGCGGACGAATACGATCGGAATTTTTTGGCCTTTCAACCATGGCTAGCGGTGATTCCGACGGTTTCGTATGACCATCCTGATATTTATCCAACAGTCGAAGATTATCAAGATGCTTTTCGGAAATTTGAGAAACAGAGCGAAAATGCGTTGCATGGTGATGAAATCGCGGTTGGCTTGACTTTGGCAGGTGAGGCACGGCGCTATGATGCGACGCTAGCAATTGATGCATTAGAAAAAATGCTACCAAAGCCACGAGGTTTGGCGAAGGTATTGTCGAAACGACACAAAGAGTTGGTAAAGATTATGAATGAATTTCCGGGTGTGGGGCGGAGATTTGAACAAGTGTCGGAAGGGTACTATTCTGATTATGCTCATCATCCAGAAGAAGTCGAAGCGACTGTCGAAATTGCATTAGAAGAAGCTGATAGGCGCGGGCTAAAAGGCGTAGTAGTAGTCTATGAGCCACACCAGAATAGCCGCCAATCTGAACTGATTGATGAATATGCAGAAGTGTTTCATGGGGTGACGAAGCTGTACTGGGTACCTACCTATTTGACGCGGGAGAAAGCAGGGCTAAAAATCCTGCGACCAGAGGATTTTATCGCAAAATTAAAAAACAAAAAAATTGCAGAAGTGGCAAAGTTGGATGAGGCCCTAGCAGAAGAACTGAAGAAGTGGCATAAAAAAGGCTATCTAGTAGTGCTGATGTCAGCAGGACCGGCTGATGCTTGGATGCGCAGGTTAGTCTATGCTGACAATCAGGAATCTGCAGCAATACAATTCGTGCATGCCCCCCGTAGTGCTGGCGAGTAAAGACACGAGAGATGCTACGTGCGGTATTATTAGATTAGTCTCTACTGTTCTTTGAGCTCGCTAGGTATGCCTAAAGACTCATCCGAGAGCGGAGTTGGAGCATAGGAATCGGCAGATTTCTCCAAGCGATTGTTGATTGCGTTGAGCTCCTTGAGATACTCTGAAAGCGTTTCAGTATTAAGCTCGGCGTTTTCGGAAAAGCTGTATGAAGTATTGGTGTCAGTTTCTTCGACAATTTCTTCTTCATCAGGCAAGAATCCTGGTCGCGAACGATCGAGATAAATGTCACCGGAATTGTGGTAAATTGCCAAACTAATACCAGTCGTAAGCGTCGTAAGCAAAATGGCACCGACGCCCAATATTGCTAAATTCCTACCGCCACGTGTCATTTTTGCCCCTGTAGACTTTGCTTTAATTTTTCGGCTGATTGGTACTGTTTCTGGGCTAGTTTTAGCATATCTTCGGTATCAGTACGTAAGTTGGCGCGCTTTTTGCGTACAGTTACGAGCTGGTCGTAGAACTCATCGGCATTATTTTGGCAATCAATACCAATCAACTTCTCTAGTTCGCGCATATAGATGGTATAGTCTTCACGAAAGTGAGATTGACCACTCATAAAATTCGTTTGGATGTCAGAAAAAGTCGGACGATTGTTTTTTACCAAGCTCAAATTCAGCGGGGTAATAAATTTATTGGCAATGGTTTCGTAGGTCGTACCAAGATAAGTACGAGTACGGGAGTCAACTTTTTGTAGCTGTTCAAGAGATTGCTTGATGCTGGAACAGTTTTGAGAGATTGCCCCCTTTTGTCTGGCATCAAGACCTTCGGCTGGGGTGCTAAAGAGAAGTACAATCAACGCCGCGCAAGCAAAAACGCCAATCGCCCAAATTAGTATCTTGACGGGAAAAAAGATGACCTTAATTAGCTTTGTAAAGACCACTATGCCTCTCCTTGTCATAAATCAGGGTAGGGATGCCTTTGGCATGGATTTTGTTTTCCACGACATCTTTGATTTTTTGCATAATTTCTGTAACTTCGTCGCTGTTGGCAGTCTCGCTGATTTGTTTAATATCTTTTGCACTGGCGCCAAAATCTTTGAGCCAGGACTCTAGGGTTTTTGTCGCTTCGTCGCGCGACATGAGGCTAAATGCAACTTGATAATCGTCACCATTTGCGGAATTTTCGGTAAATAGACGATTGATAATTTTTGGACTGTAGCCATTATCAAGCAAATCATTGGCGTGGATATACCGAGCGATCAAGTCAGAATTAGCAAACTTATAATTACCTTCTGAAATTTCAATTGGATAAATCATTAGGACAGTGTTGTAATCTTCAAAGAAACCAGATTCTTTCTGTGCACGATAAGATTGCATACAAACACGACAACCAGGATCAAAGATGTCTAGGGCAAGAGGTTTGCCGTCTTGATAAGGAGAGGCAAAACTGTAAGGTTCGACTAAATAATCCTCGACTTCCCATGTGTGAAATCGCTCTGGAATATTGCTAAAGATTTCGCCCCATTCCGAAAACCAACGTCCCGTCCATTCGATCGGATTACTGGGCTCATCAGCATCAATACCACAAACTTCAGAGCCTAATACACAACTTGCAGGCTGCGAAACGTTGCAGGTCCCAAAAACCCACAAAGCAAGCAAGGCTTTGACCGACTCGACCAACGACCAAATCGTCACAATTACAATAACAACGGCGCCTACTTCAATAACAGTGCCGAGTGGCTTGACCCAGCTGGGGTGTTTTAGAACAACTTTGCTTAGCAAAGAGTTTTTAACATCATCTTTGAAATTAGTCTCACACTTCTGAAGACGCACTTTTTTGCCGACACAACCCCAAGATTTCTTAAAGACTTTCCAGTATTTACGGCCGATATCGCGGCGAAAGATGCTCAAGAAAGCAACAAAGATACCGACGATGCAGAGAATGATAAATGCGGCAATGCAGACCATAGAATAATTATAGCACACCAAGCCACGTGGCAACGGTATTACTTATCTGGAGGCGCGTCGCCAGCGCCTGCCGTCGCAGGGCTGGCGCGCTCGTACTCGCCGTAGCTCCGTATCCTCCAGCTGAATAATACCGTTGCCACGCACCCAGATCAGCCAAAGAAAGTTCCTTAAAATAATCTCGGCCGGCCAAATACGACTTACTATTCCTCAATTAACTCAATGTTAAGCTCTTCTAGTTGGCTATCGTCGACACTGGATGGAGAGTCCATCATAAGATCTACACCAGAGCCGTTCTTCGGGAAGGCGACAACATCACGAATACTATCTGCGTCTAGCAGCTCCATTAACATGCGGTCCAAACCAAAGGCACAACCAGCATGCGGTGGCGCGCCGAATTTGAAAGCGTTGAGCATACCACCAAATCGTTTTTTGACTTCGTCTTTACCATAACCGACGATTTCAAAGGCTTTATACATGATTTCTGGGCTATAATTGCGCACCGCACCAGAACATGATTCTAGTCCGTTCATCACCATATCATATTGATCGGCGACAATTTCGAGCTTGTCTTCGGTTTCTTTGAGAGCCTGGAGTCCACCTTTCGGCATTGAGAATGGATTATGGCAGAAATCAATTTTACCGGTCGCTTCATCCTGCTCATAGAGCGGGAAATCAATAATCCAACACAGTGCAACCTGTCTCGAATCCTTTAATCCAAGCGCGTCGGCGAAAGCAATACGCATGACGCCGAGCACCTTATTGACTTCCTGTCTCAACCCAGCTCCGAAGAATACTGCATCGCCGTCTTTCGCGCCGGTGAGTTTTTGGATTTTTTGTAATTCCTCATCTTTTAAAAACTTCGCAATTGGGCTACGGACGCCACCATTCTCATATAATATATAAGCAAGACCACCGGCACCGTGTTTGCGCGCTAATTCGGTAAACTCGTCAATTTGCTTGCGGGTGAACTTCCCTCCCCCAGGCACACAAATCGCTTTGATACATGGAGTCTGGAAAACTTTAAACTCACAATCTTTTAATGCTTCAGTTAAATCAATCAATTCAAGTCCATATCTCAAGTCTGGTTTATCGGTGCCATATTTGTCCATCGCTTCACGATATGGAATACGCGGGACAGTTTCGCTAACTAATTCCTTACCAGCGAATTCGGTCACTAATTTCTTAATTAATGGTTCCATTATTGTACGGACGGCTTCGCCGTCATCGACGAAAGACATCTCCATGTCAAGCTGATAAAAATCTCCATAGAGCCGATCGGCACGCGGGTCTTCGTCACGGAAGCAGGGGGCAATTTGGTAATATCGTGGGACACCACCGACCATGAGGAGTTGTTTGAACTGCTGTGGAGCTTGTGGCAGGGCATAAAACTTGCCAGCATGAATTCGAGACGGAACGAGGAAGTCGCGAGCACCTTCGGGAGAAGAGTTGGCGAGAATCGGTGTCGTAATTTCAATAAAGCCGTTTCTATCCATGTATTCGCGCATAATATGATAATATTCAGCACGACGCCTCAGCATCTTTTGCATGCTAGGGCGACGAAGATCAAGATAGCGATACTTGAGCCGTAAATCTTCGCCAGACATATCACCCTCATCGTGGGTGTTGACCGGTAATGGCTCGGATTTATTAATGATAGATAAAATTTCAACTACAACTTCAATATCGCCGGTATCGATATTGGGATTCTTGAGATCGGGGGCGCGTTCACGCACCGTACCTTCAGCAGAAATAACGAACTCATCGCGCAGAGTCTCGGCAGTATGAAAGGCTTCGGTTGTATCAGGCGTAATAACAAGTTGGATGATCCCCTCGTGATCGCGCAAGTCAATAAAAATCAGACCACCGTGATCGCGGCGAGAATTAACCCAGCCAGAAACTTGAACTTTTTGGCCAATTAAAGTTTTTAGTTCCCTAGATAATTTCCTCATTATTTAATTATAGCACAAATTTTGTGTTTTAGCACGCCAAAAACCTGGCCTCAATGAGGCAATATTTAGATTGTATCACACACTACTATATTTGTCAATACCGCTTATGGTGTGCGGTTTTTCATGGCATGGTTGACCGCCCAATATTCAACATCCGAAAAACGGTCGACGGCATACACGAGGTTGTCGTCTTCGGAGAAAGAGCGAGCGTTTTTATTAAGATAATAGGTGAGACTGGCTTGATAAATGCCAATCGCGGGGACGTCTTCGACCCAGTGCGCGAGAAAGGCTTCATATTTTGCAGCACGTAATGGCTTACTCAAAGTACTACGAGCGGCAAGGATAGCCTCGTCAACTGCTGAATTTTGGTAGTTGGAAAGATTAAGCCCAGAAGCTGAAGCTTGAGAGGAATAGTAATAGGCGAATAGATCGGGGTCGGCACCTAGTTCAATTTCATAAAGCAGAATATCATAATTGCGAGGACGGATGACATTAGCGATGAACTCCTGGCCAGGATTATAAATTGAAAGTTCAACTACAAAACCTAATTGCTCGAGCTGGGTTTCGAGCTGATTGGCCAGCTCGGGAAAATGACCAGTGCTAGTAGTTGCTAGGCGTAGAGTCTGCCCAGTGGCACCGGCTTCATTGATAGCAGATTTGGCAGCGGCAGGATCATACTCGGGTATAGCTGGATAGGAGCCTAGTTCAATCTGTGAGCGCAGAATTGGATAGTCTAGTGCTTCTTCGGAACCGATTTCAGAGCGCAGCTCGGTAGTGTTAACACCGCGCTGAATAGCCTGACGCAAACTTAAATCGCTCAATAGCGGGCTAGTAGTGTTTAAGAAGGCGAAAATGCCATTAGAAATACTGGTTTGCTTCTCATAGACAATTCCTGATGTGGCTAGAGATTCTTCAGCTACAGACAAATCAGCTGTAGCCGTGATGCTGCCGACAGACAATGCGTCAACGATGTCAGAAGTATTGGCGTAAGCATGCACGGCGAAACTATCTAGCATCGGACGGCCTTTGTAATAATTATCATTTGCCGTAAGATAGATAAGTTTTTCTCCATCATTCGTAATGTTTTGAGTAGCATTAAAGGTAAAAGCGCCAGAAGAGATTGGATTAGTACTAAAGGAATGTTCGAGAAGTTTACTAGGCGTCGTCTCACCCAAAATATGCGAAGGTAAAATAGGGATGTTTAAAGTTGATGCAAAATCAGCATAGGAAGCTGGGAGATTAAAAATAATAGTCTCGGGATCTGGCCGCTCGATTTTTACGCCAGTAAAATTGGAATCAAAAATAGTATTGGCTCCAGGATCTTTGATGACACTAATAGTATAGGCGACATCTTCTATAGTAATAGGCTCGCCGTCTGACCATTTGAGGTCTTTTTTAAGCTTCACGGTCCAGATTTTACCAGTCTCATCGGGGACAATTGATTCGGCCAAGCCTAAACCAACGTGCCCTGAATAATCAATGGTTGATAAGGTAGCAAACATGAGTTTTGAAAGTGTTTTTTCACTACTGGTAGTAGCGAAAAGGGGGTTTAGAGAGTTCACATTCCCTACAGTGCCCTCGATGTAACCACCACCATCAACAAAAGCTGAAGCGGAGTATGATTCGCGGTACCAAAAAACCTGCGTCAATGCAAGAGAAGTGATGACGATAATGAGTAGGGCCCATTCTAACATTAACAGTCTTACCTGGCGAGCGTTAGATAGGCGATCAATGATTTTTTCTTGGATGTGCTCTTTGCTGTCTTCTTTGGCACGCTCAGAAAATACGGCCCATTTTTTTGCGATTTTTTGCCCACGCTTTTTGAGAGTTTGTTTCATAAAACTAACGTCAATACCTCTATGCTGGAATTAGTAATATACCCAGAATCGACAAAACGAAAATCAAAACGCAAACAACGGTAGCACTAAATAGCGAACGCTCCAGGCCACGCCTAGTAGTGTAGAGCTCACCAGAGCTACCAAATCCGGCACCAAGCGATGCCCCGCGTTGTTGTAAGAGAATCAATAAAATCGACAAAACTGCCGATACGAAAGTTAAACTTTGAAAAAATGTTCCCAAACTCATAGTTACTACTCATTATACGCTGGGGCGACAAAATTGACAAGGCTGTTTATCAAACTCAAAATAAGGCTGGTGGCGATAATTCCCCATAACCTCATATCAATTCCAGGCAAGAGTTTGAGCGTAAGCCAGACCATGCCAATATTGATAAGCAAAGTCGAGATCCCCATTGTAATAATCGCTAGCGGTAGGATCATAGTCTTTGCTAAAGGTTTAATAATGGAATTGATAAAAGAAAAGATAACGCCAGCGATAAGAAAGAGGGCAAGGTCAGTAGGAACGGATACTTTGCCAAACCATGTAATGCAAAGCCACATGCCAAAGCTTGAGGCAAGACAACGAAGGGCAAAAATAAGCAGTTGCTGTTTGATCATGGAATTATTTTAACATATCTTTACGTTTTAATAATGTGTGGTAGGTGATCGCAAAACGATGGGCCTCTTCGTCAATACGCGCAATAAGTTTGGCGATATGAGAATCGGGTGATAAATGCAGAGTCTTATAGCTATCCGCTTGTGGGACTACAATATTAACATCGGCACTACGCGTATGGTCACCAGATTTGTCACGCCCAATGACAGCGATATTATGAGGTCCCAGCAGGTCACGGACAGCATTGACTTGGTTAATGCCACCATCCAATATAATTAATTGGGGGAATTCCCATTCGGAATGTTTCAGACGGCGTTCAAGAACTTCACGAAGATTAGCGGTGTCATCATTGCGTTGGTGGCGAAGTTTGAATTTGCGATACTCGCTACGGTCAGAAGCACCGTTCACGAAAACTACCATTGAGCCAACCACATTAGTGCCGGATTGGTGAGAAATATCATAGCCCTCAATACGACGAGGAGGCTCAGGAAGATGTAGAAGCATCTGCAAATCAGCCAACGCCTGATCCGAAGAAATATCCAAAAATTCTTTGTCGGAGAAGACAATTTTTTTCTGCAATTCGCGAAGGCCAAAAAGTTGTTTACGAAGCTCGGCAGCTTCTTCGAAATTTTCTGCTTTTGCTGCATCAAACATTTGACGTTCGATTTCTTTTAATAATTTGTGGCGCCCGCCTTCGAGATAAAGGCGAAGTTTACGTAGATTCTTTTTGTATTCTTGTGGGGTAGATTTGCCAATCTCAATACCTGGCGTGAGACCGAGATCGGTGCCTAATGACTTTTTGCCATCGTATGGCTTGTCATAATACGGAAAGACTTTGCGCAAAATTCGCAGAGCTTTTTCGACGGCACTTTTACCATAAAAAGGACCAATATATATGGCCTTATCGTCTTGTGGGGTACGAGTAAAACTAACATAGGGGACTTCTGATTTCATGTCAATGCGGACATAGCTAACAGTCTTATCGTCTCGCAATAAGATATTCCATTTCGGCATATAACGCTTGATCATCTCTGATTCAAGAAAAAGCGCATCCATTTCTGTATCGACAACGATCCAGTCCGTATCGGCAATTTCTCGAACCAATGCGGTAGTTTTGGCGTCTTTTTTGGTGTGATGGAAATATTGACGGACACGGTTTTTGAGTACTGCGGCCTTCCCCACATAAATAATACTTCCGTCGGCCGACTTATGAAAATACACTCCAGGCGAGCTAGGCAGACCCGAGAGTTTGGTAAGTAGCCGTTCACGCATGTCTGGGGTAACGCTGGGGTCGAGGTCGTACGCTCTAGCCGGAGATTTGATGTTATTATTATTCATTGTTTATATTATAACATCTTAAAAGTATCTATGCACGCCATGTCGTCCGTGATATAATTGTGACAAATTTAATTATCATCTTCAAAAGGAGAAATAAATATGGAAATTAGGCAAAGGAACATTGGCCTAGCGATCGTTTTATCGATTTTTACTTGTGGGATCTATGGGATCTATTGGTTCATCGTCCTCAACAATGACGTCAAGCAGGCTAGCAAAGACCAAACTTTGGCCGATGGTGGCGTGGCATTCTTATTGACTATCATAACTTGTGGGATTTATGGGCTTTATTGGGCTTATCGCATGGGTAAGGCGACAATGGCGGCAAGAAAAGAAGCTGGCATGGATGCTGGTAGTGATAATTCTGTGCTCTATCTGGTTTTACAGTTTTTGGGCTTTGCTATCGTGAACTATGCTTTGATTCAAAATGACATGAACGCTATCGCAAATCACCATAATGGCAAGAAGAGCGTACAGGAATAATATAACGCACATAATTATAATGGCTACTGGAGCGTTGGTTCTGGTAGCTATTTATTTTGGGTTATATAAATGTTTGGGAGTGAGTTTTCGTTGTCTGTGGCATGATTTAACTGGGTGGTATTGTCCGGGATGTGGAGCAACGCGGATGCTTTGGTCGCTAATTAAGGGCGATTTCTACCAAGCATTCCGCTTCAATCCTTTGCTACTTATTTTGCTGCCATTTGGAATCTGGGTGCTTTGCGACAAAATATATTGCAAAATTAAAGGCGACAAGAAACCGTTAATTGATAAGATTCCGAGTTGGTGTTGGATAATATTAATTGTAATTACAATAGCTTTTGGGATATTGCGAAATTTTGACGAATTTAGTGCGTTGGCACCAACAATTGTAGATTAAAGATTTAGGTCCGTTGCAACGTAATCGCTATAGTAGCGAGCACCATCAGCAGTGAATTTCAGAACACAATAATCTGGGTCGGTATTGTTTTCATAGAAAATAATGTCCATGTCCCGCCAGATTTCATCTTTGATTGATTGGTCCTGAAGGACTTCAACTGTACCCGTGAAAGCGACGCCCTGATAGTACTTTTTATCGCAGAAATATAGTCCAGCTTTGGGGTTGCGCAGGAACTCTTGAACCTTACGAGAAGAAGTATTAGTGGTGAGATAGAATTCCTTGAGGCCTTGACGCTTGCGTGGGTTGAGCATGGCGCGTGTGCTAGGAAAACCGTTTTCGTCAACATAGCTCAAAAAGCAGATATCTTGACGATCGATTAAGTCGATAATTTGATTCTTGGTTTCTGGCATTATAATTCCTCCGATTCAATATTTATATTGTAACATTTTCTTTGTTAGGCGAGCATAAATCGGTTTTGTTATTTCGTCAGTTACGACATCATCGATTTCCTTAATGTCTATCCATTTTACACCACTATTTTCGTCTGGCTTGCTTCTTAAAGCGCAAGATTCGTCAGCCTCAAATAAATATTCAACATCAAGATGCAAGTGGGAATTAACTATTTTTCCTCGCTTAATATGATTGTTGACCAGCACTATGCCCAGACCGTAAATCTCGTTTAATAATGGTTCTGGATTTTTTAAACCGGTTTCTTCTGCAATTTCTCTTTTGATGACCTGGAACAAATTAGGTTCATCATCAGCATGTCCACCAATCCATGCCCACGAATTATAAATATTGTGATAAATCATGAGAACTTTGGTTCGCTCTGGATTAGTAATCCATGCCGAAGTTGAGAAATGAGCGATTTTATTATTTCTAGATAGGCAGTCCTTGTCATTGCTCATGAAATCTAAAATAGCATCTTTATCTGCTCTTTCCCTGTCGTCAAATGGTTTGAAGGCAGAAATTTGCTGGTATAGGTCATCGAACATTTAATATCTACCTTTTCTTTCAAGATTATTATTTAGGTCACTTTTGGTGGCTAAATAATTAACAAAGATACCCTGTACTATGGCTTCGCCTCTTTTGAATTCTAGAGTCTCGTTACCTTCGTTTTGGACTCTTATCCAGATGTGCCCTTCATTACTAGGATTATTATAGTAATCAGAATCAATTACCCCAACTTGATTACATAGCCGGACGTTATATTTGAACCCCATGCTACTTCGCACAATGAGTAACAACATCTCATCATCCTCGAAGTAGGATTTAACGCCTGTGGGGATTTTCTTTATTTCTCCTGGTGCTAATTTTATGTCGGACAATAGATATATATCATAGCCTGCCGACCTCGTTGAATCTCTAGTCGGTAGGCTATAGTTTTCATATTCGTCACGATTATCCGTGACATCTTTTTTGAATTGCTCAAAACTTATTTTTTCAAAATCTCTCATATTATCCTAACTGATTGTATTCCTTAAATTCTACTTCCGTCATAATACCTCCTGTCTATATTAAGCTTCTTAACTATTTTAACATTTTTGGTGCTAGATTGCATAAAATATTACAAGCCATCAATCCAACTTTTGGCATCATGTTCGCGATTAACGCGCGAATCATCTGCAGTATAGACGTCCTTTGGCATAACCTCAAAAGTTTCTGCATCGAGATCCTGTGATATTGAATGGCTTAAAAGTTTGTCTTGTTTAAAAAAATAGAGATCTAGTTGAAGAGTGATTTTATTTCTTTAATAGATCAGAGTAAGTTGCAAGGATTATTTCTTTAAGCTTGTCCTTATCATCAAAATCTTCTATAAGATACATAGTGCGTTTGGCAGTAGCATATGGGACAACTTGCTTCAAGTCGTATTGGCTATTACCAGAAGTTTCTTTCAGTAGTAGCTGCCCATCATAAATACCGCCGATTAAAGTTCCACGAAAATATAGCAAATATTCCCCCATCATAGGTCGAGTCGTAACATCGTCTGGTATACCGAGTTGATCTAGGAGATATTCTTGTGATTCTTTGCTAGTTGTCATTTTTGCTCCTTTCTTTATGGGGTGACGAATTACAGTTTTGAGATTTTGCTCTCGGCAGCGTCGTGGATCACTCAAATAAATCTCATGGTGATAGCGTGGATTTTTGATATCCAGCTGGTAGCCCATATTCTCAATATATTCGTGCATAAGATTGACGGTCTTCGGTTCACTATCATAACCTCCAACATGCAGGCACTGCACGCATAAACCTTCATCATACTCTATAAACTGAACTTTGGAATAATCTTTTCGTTTCTTATTGGTCGCCTCCGTAATAGCCCATTTAAAATCATCCTGCGTTACGAAGTCCGGTAGACGAATCACCGAGATAAAATTGAAATCATCCTTCCTAGAATAGTCTAATTCTTCGCTGAGGGTACCACTCTGCCACCAAAATCCTTCAAGCGGCGGGACAACGTAATCAAAATAGCCTTCAATTTTATAATTGGATTTTTTGCTCATTTTAATTGTAAAGGCAATGGTATAAAGTAACTCGATGGAATGTTTATATTCGCCATTGGGTTTATTGGGATCGCCTTTGCCACGCACGGCGAGGTAGTTTATTCTGGGGATTTCTATGATACTGGGTGTATTTTGTGGGAGGTAAAACTCCTTATATTCTTTCTTGTAGTCGAACGCCATAATTATTTCCTGGCTATATTATAGCACATTGCTATATCCTGAAAAAACGAAGAGCCACCCGTTGGGGTGGCTCTTCGTATAATTTGGCACCTTGCTAGTTTCCCGCTTGTGGCAGTATAATCGCCGCTACTGGGCTTGACTTCTGTGTTCGGAATGGGAACAGGTATTTCCCCAGCGCTATGGGCACCAAATTAGTAGTGGGCAACTTTCTTGAAAAGAAAGTTTTCCAACGTTCAAATAAATATTTCTAATTTTTATCGAAAAACGCGGTTTCCGATAAAAATTGATCTACTATTGAACGACTTATTGATACCCATAAGGTGTAATTGTAAAACTTCTTTCGGTGCGATCAAACACCGATTGCTAGTTAAGTATATCAAGTCATCTCGGTTCTTACAAGTATAACCTCGCACAAACCCGATGACTTGAGCATAAAAAGGCGATGGACCTATTAGTACGCTTCGGCTCCACACGTTGCCGTGCTTCCACCTTGCGCCTATCAACCAGATCTTCTTTCTGGAGTCTCCATAGGGAATTCTTATCTTGGAGTGGGCTTCGCGCTTAATATGCTTTCAGCGCTTATCTCTTCCGAACATAGCTACTCGGCAATGCAGCAGGTGGCCACAACCGATACACTAGAGGTTCGTCCATCTCGGTCCTCTCGTACTAGAGACAGATCTCCTCAAAATTCCTAACGATCATGCCGGATATAAACCGAACTGTCTCACGACGTTCTGAACCCAGCTCGCGTACCACTTTAACCGGCGAACAGCCGGACCCTTGGAAGGTGCTCCCCCTCCAGGATGTGATGAGCCGACATCGAGGTGCCAAACCGCGCCGTCTATGTGAACTATTGGGCGCGATCAGCCTGTTATCCCCAGGGTAACTTTTATCCGTGTGCGCTGTCTTTCCCACATAAATTGAACCGAAGTTCTATACAGCGGGTCATTTGCTCCCACTTTCGTGTCTGATTGGGTTGTAGCCCTCACAGTCAAGCTGGCTTTTGCGCATACACTATCACTACGATTTCCATCCGTAGTTAGCCAACCTTTGAACGCCTCCGATACTCTTTAGGAGGCAACCGCCCCAGTTAAACTACCCGCCATGCACGGTCCTCTTGGCGGATAACGTCAAGAGTGAGACTGCTAAAACATTCAGGGTGGTATTTCACCTACGACTCCACAAATACTGGCGTATCTGCTTCAAAGTCTTCCACCTATGCTACACAAAATATCCCAACAATCAATGCAAAGTTGTAGTAAAGCTCCATGGGGTCTTCTCGTCCTGGCATGATTAGACGGCATCTTTACCGCCAATGCACGTTCACCGAGGCCTTCGCCGAGACAGTGCCCACATGATTACTCCATTCGTGCAGGTCTGAACTTACCAGACAAGGAATTTCGCTACCTTAGGACGATCATAGTTATCGCCGCCGTTCATCGGGGCTTCAGTTCGAACCGTGAAGCTCTCCCCTTAACCTTCCGACACTGGGCAGGAGTCAGCCCCTATACATCCGCTTTCGCGTTAGCAGAGACCTATGTTTTTGATAAACAGTTCCGTGGGCTCTTTAGCTGCGGCCCTCTCATCAAAATGATGATTAAGCTAGTCAAAGAGTTATCTGTGTCTCGACAAGAATCGATTATTTAGGTACAAATTACCATAATGCATTCCGCCGAGAAACTCTTTGGCAAATCCTCATCTTAATGAGAGGGCAGTCCTTATTCCGAAGTTACGGACGCTTTTTTGCCGAGTTCCTTAGCGAAGGTTCTCTCGTAGGTCTTGGTCTACTCGACCCGAGCACCTGTGTTGGTTTGCGGTACGGTAGGCAGCAGCATAAGTTGACCAGCTTTTCTAGCCAGCGCTTCACCCAGAATCAATGTTCCGAAGAACACCTTTCACTCAACTTTAGTTCCCTAAAGTCTTGGACGGATAAACCATTAATCCGCTCCGGTCATTCGCCGTGTACTGTCAACAACTACTACCTGTACAGGAATATTAACCTGTTGTCCATCGCCTACGCTGATACGCCTCGGCTTAGGACCGACTAACCCAGGGACAATTACTGTCGCCCTGGAAACCTCGCTCTTACGACCGACAGGATTCTCACCTGTCTTATGGTTACTGATTCCAGCATTCTCACTTGATAACGCTCCACCAGACTTTACAATCTGACTTCACCGCAATATCAACGCTCCTCTACCACGCCTACATAAAGTAGACATCCATGTCTTCGGTTTAATACTTGAGCCCCGTTACATTTTCCACGCAAAATCTCTTGACTAGTGAGCTGTTACGCACTCTTTAAATGAATGGCTGCTTCTAAGCCAACATCCTAGCTGTTTAAGAAACTTCACCTTGTTTCCCACTTAGTATTAATTAGGGACCTTAGACGATGGTCTGGGCTGTTTCCCTTTTGAGCGACGAGCTTAGCCCCGCCGTTCTGACTGCCGTGATTACACATTCGGTATTCGTAGTTTGATAGGGAAGGGTACCGTTGCCGGCCCCAAACCCTTTCAGAGCTCTACCCCCAAATGCTACTACACAACGCTAGCCCTAAAGCTATTTCGAGGAGAACCAGCTATCTCCGAGTTCGATTGGCATTTCACCGCTAACCACAAGTCATCCGAGCACTTTACTGCGTACCCCGGTTCGGTCCTCCACTGCGTGTTACCGCAGCTTCAACCTGCTCATGGTTAGGTCACCCGGTTTCGGGTCTAATACTGCCGACTTGTCGCCCTATTCAGGCTCGCTTTCACTGTGGCTCCATCAACTGACTTAGCCTCGCCGACAACATTAACTCGCTGGATCGTTCTACAAAAAGCACGCCGTCACAGCCGAAGCTGCTCCGACACCTTGTAGGCACTGAGTTTCAGGATCTATTTCACTCCCCTCCCGGGGTTCTTTTCACCTTTCCATCACTGTACTAGTTCGCTATCGATCAATCAATATATTTAGCCTTGGCAGGTGGTCCTGCCGGATTCAAACAGGGTTTCTCGTGCCCCGTCCTACTTGAAAAAAGATATATAATGCCTCAAACCGTTTCGCATACAGGACTTTCACCTCCTTTGGTGCTCCATTCCAAGAGCTTCTGCTACGATTTGAAAGGATTGTGTCATTATCTGCTCAGTTAACGCTGTCAGTTTATATGTCGAACTGTCCAAAATGAACCGCTCAACATATAAATTATCTTATTTCGCAACCCCTTTCATAACTCTGGCCGTTAAACCGTATGGTTATGTTAAGGTTTGGGCTGTTCCAATTTCGCTCGCCACTACTTTCGGAATCATTGGTTATTCTCTTTTCCTCAACCTACTAAGATGATTCAGTTCGGCTGGTTCCCGTCTATTTACCCTATGTGTTCAGGTAAATGCAACACAACATGACTTGTGCTAGGTTTCCCCATTCGGAAATCCCCGGATCAATTCTCGTTCTCAGATCCCCGAGGCTTATCGCAGAGTCCTACGTCCTTCATCGGTATTGATTGTCAAGGCATCCACTATCAGTGCCCTTATGTACCTTTTTATGCATTGACTTAACTA
>CAPKVJ010000012.1 GCA_948648655.1 uncultured Candidatus Saccharibacteria bacterium
GATTTGTGGCGGTGGTTACACTTATCGGAGTGACAAATATTTTCAATACTATTACCACCAATATAGCCTTGCGCGCCAAAGAATTTGCCATGTTAAAATCCATCGGCATGACGCACGAGGAGTTCAATCGGATGATTCGTCTCGAAAGCCTTATGTATGCTGGCAAGGCATTACTAATTGGATTGCCTATCGGGCTATTGCTTTCGTATGGCTTCTACCAGTCTATCGCAAACTCGGTTGATTTCGGTTTCATCTTCCCGTATCCTGCAATTTTGATTTCGATTATCGCCGTAGCATTGCTAATCAGCGTCATTATGCATTATTCCGTGCGTCAAGTCGAGAAGCAGAATATTATCGAAACCATCCGTTCTGAAAACATCTAGGCGGTATAATATATAGTATGAATACGCGTATTCTTTTAGTCGAAGATAATCCGCTCACTGCAAAGGGAATTAAATATCTCCTCGAAAGGGAGCAGTACAAGGTCGATCTCGCACCGGATCTATCCACATTCGATATCGCCTTTTCCGGGCATGAATACGCGTTAATTCTACTGGATATTGCTTTACCTGATGGTGACACCTTCACAAAAGCTAGACTAATTAAAGAGCAAAATCCAGCACAGCCGCTCATCTTTCTTACCGCCAAAGATGACGAATCCGATATTGTACGCGGTTTGGGGCTGGGCGCAGATGATTATATTATCAAGCCTTTTCGTAATCGTGAGCTAGTCCTCCGTATTAAAAACCTGCTCTCTCGTCGGTCATCTGGATCAAAAATTAGTAGCTCGGGGCCATATACTATAGACTGGGAACATCAGGAAATCAGCGTCGCTGGAGAACCGATCGCGCTCACGTCGGTAGAATATAAAATATTCAGCTGCCTTTTCGAGTCGATCGATCATATCGTTCCGCGCAAACGCCTACTTGACGAAATTTACGATGCTTCCGGCAAAATCGTCAACGACAATACGCTCTCAGTATATTTGAAGCGTCTGCGTCGGAAACTTGGCCCTGCTGGCTCAATTGAGACATTAAAAGGCATCGGCTACCGATTAGTTAGTAAAACCATGCTGCGTGGAGATAAATCATGAAACGAACCGTTAGCAAAATTCTTCTCCCGCTCTTGGTATTGCTATGCATAGGGATCACGCTTACTTCTATATTGTGGAGCAACTTTTCTACAGAGTATCGCCTTAACTCTAATCTCGATGTCGCATCAGTGATTGGTGCGGTCGTAGCAGCATATCCAGAAGTCGAGACTTCTGATATTATATCTCGTCTGCGCTCTCGTACTAGTAGCGATGATGTAACTACTGGCGAGGATATCTTGGCGCAATATGGTCTAATGCCGGGTGATTACGCTACTCCATCTTCTGCCGCCATAATCAAAAAGTATCATATCATGACGTTAATTGTAATAATCTGCATCGTTAGTGTATTTTGCATCTACTTAATTTGGCTTCGCTACAAACAACAACGCTCAATCCGCCAACTTGTAGATTACCTCCAGGATATCAGTCGTCACATCTACGATTTACGTCCCGACGACAATGATGAAGATGATTTTTCACTTCTGACTAATGAGTTATATAAGACCGCCGTTATGCTCAAAGAAACTGCCGAGACTAATCGCCGCCATAGTCTAGCATTAAGCAATACGTTGGCAGATATTTCACATCAATTGCGTACGCCACTGACATCGATTCGGGTTATGGTCGATAATATTTACGATGATCCAGATATGCCTCTAGATGTGCGCCAGGACTTTCTAGCCTCGATCAGTCGTCAAGTGGAAGCGATGGCGCAGCATGTCACGACATTGCTCCACCTGGCGCGTTTTGATAATGGTTCGATCAAACTTCAGCCCCAAAAACTACAAGCTGGTGATTTTTTGCGTTCGGTAGCGGAGCGGCTTGCCGTCCTTGCAGAATTATCTGATGTTGAATTAGAGATTACGGGGGATCTAGATACTACCATTTCTCTAGATGAACACTGGCAACGTGAAGCCCTAATCAATATTGTTAAAAATTGTATAGAGCATAGCCCGCGTGGTGGCGTGGTAAAAGTATCAGCCTTGCAATGCCCCTTATATTTTCGCCTCACTGTCCAAGATCAAGGTATTGGCATGACCGCCAAAGTCCAGCGTCATATTTTTGAACGTTTTTATAAAGCTCCTGGCAGCACAAAGGATGGGATAGGTATCGGCCTCGCTTTTGCTCGAGCAATTATTGAAGCCGAAAATGGTCAAATTTCCGTTTCATCTACGCCTGGTCAGGGAACGACTTTTACGATAACATACTTTTCGTAGTTTCTCTCCTCCTACTACCTATACTCTAACTAGCTAGGCAGCGGAGGGGGAAGCCGAGATAGCGAAACATACTTGATAGGTTAATACCACTAGAGTCAAAGCTTAAATAGTGAGCACGATCAGAATTAGAGTTAGATATAGAAGACCAATAGAAACCGTTTTTACCGGAGTCACCGAACGGAGTATATACCCACGGCCCCATTTGTATTCGTCTATGAGTAAACCCGCTGCGCACAAAAAGAGTCCCGCACCTATAGTTAGCGCAGGACCTATCGAAGTGCATTATTTCTCCTTGAGGATTACAGTCTGATTAGGTTCTTTCGGCAATGGTCGCCACTTCAGTTCCATATTGGTATCAATGAATCTGATCGTAAATTCATATTTTCCTGATTCGTCATCCGAAGAATGGAGTGAAGCATTCTGGGCTGAAAAACCCAAAAGGATTGCACAGGCTGCCACGACGAATGCTCGACGCCATCTAACACTGATATCAAGCAGGAAAAAATTGATTATGGACATAGCCAACATACCAGCTATATAGAACAAAGGTGGAACATAATGCATTACGGTGGCTGCCCCCATGATTATTACATATGGCAGTAAAAGGGCAATTATTAAATTACTTACCGTAGCCTTCATTCTCTCTGTTCTCTCGTGCCTCTTCATTGGATCCATCTCTTTCTTCATAATCTCTACCTCCTATGTTTTATTTTCTGATTCTTTAAGAAAGAAAATATGCACCACAAACTCTTAAAGTACTTTAAGAAGACGCTTATAAGCGTCTTGATACTACTATATGAGTCTGTGACGCTTAATAATGTTCTTATATCTCCATTGTAGCATACTTTATCAAAAAAGTCAATAGTATTTATGGTTTTTTGAGCAACTTTGCAATTTTTGGGGCATTTTTTTTGACAGACCTTGTGCGTAATGGGCCGATATATAGTGCCTACGCTTGCCCCGAGCGTAAATCTTTGCTATCATGAATAAGGCTATTTGAGGGATCAGGTCGAAAACGGCTGATTTCACTTTATCAGACGATTTCCCCAGTGGCTGTAACTAAACAGGAGATTTGATGCGTATTAAGCGAAAGCACAATCAAACTCGCCGTGAGCCGATATTCCCACCGGCCGCCTGGCAGGAGTTTATTGAGATCAAGCCGGAATTTTAATTCCGTACGCACGCTCCATTAGAATTAAGCTCTAATGGAGCTTTTTTGTGCCCTATGAGTTGGTGATTTGGGATACGTATGTTAGAATAATAGAAAAGGAGGTATATGGTTAAGACGATCGACGTTGACACGAAGACATTTGTCCGATTTTGGTTGGTAATTTTAGGGTTTGTCCTTGCGGCGGTAATAATCTGGCGATCGCTCAATGCATTAATTATCATTGGGATCGCTCTATTTTTGACAATTGCGATCCGTCCCCTCGCGCAAAAAATCAATCACCTTACCGCCAAAGACCACCCCACTTCCTCAACAGTAATTGCTTATGTTTTGCTGATTGGCGCGCTTGGCACTATTATTTCTTTAGTGGGACCGGTTGTAATCGAGCAGACCGTGCAATTTGTCCAGCAATTCCCCAAAACCTTTGAACATACGCTAGGGGGATGGGATGGCGTCAATCAGATTGGCCACACTTTTGGTATCGACAATCTCAAAGATGAAGCAATGAAGTCCGTCCAAGAGTTTTCCAGCCAGTTCATTGGTAATATTGGCAATGTTTTGATGATGGGAGTCGGCACGATGGCCCAAGTTATCACTAATGTAGTGCTTACTATTGTTTTGACTCTATTCTTTTCACTTGAGGGTCCTGCTATCGTTGACTCATTTTGGAAAATGTTGGAAGGCAAAAAACATAATAGCTCCGTCAAAGCCACCAAGCATCTAATCGACCGTATGGTCGGCGTAGTCTCGACCTATATTTCACACCAAGCTATGGTTGCTTTCCTTGATGGCTGTGTTGTGACGATTGCAATACTATTATTAGCATTTGTCTTTGGAATTTCGGGGAATTTAGCCTTGCCGATGGGGTTGCTGGCGATGGTGTTTTATTTAATTCCTATGTTTGGCCCGATTATAAGTTGTGGTCTAATCACTCTAGTGCTGCTCTTTAGCTCGCCCGCTGCAGCGATCGTATTTCTTGTATTCTATATTGTCTATGCTCAAATTGAAAATAATATCATCGCCCCAAAGATACAGGGCAGCGCACTCAATTTGCCAGCGACCATCGTTTTGGTCTCGATAGTTATCGGTATGAATCTCTTCGGACTTTTGGGTGCGATTATTGCCATACCAATTGCGGGCTGTATCCGAGTCATCATCGAAGAGCTTCCAAATTTACGTAAATCTCGAGGGCTTCTAGACTAATCAGACTAGCAAAACCATAGTTTATGTGATAAAATACCTACAGACGGTGGGTCGTCGCCAAGTGGTAAGGCACTGGGTTTTGGTCCCAGCATTCGCAGGTTCGAATCCTGCCGACCCAGCCACATGAAATAATCTAGACTTTCTGTCTGGGTTATTTCATGTGATGGATTGTCCAGAATTGGGAGGTTTTAGGTTCGTTATCGAGCGTAGCGAGATTACTTTTCCTGCCGACCCAGCCATGTTTGCACGTCACGTTTGATACAAAATAAATAAGGCGTTTGCCCCGATTTATAGGGGTGAACGCCTTATTTATTGAGTAGGAGGATAGAAAGCGATGAATATCTTGATTTTTCACCAAAAAGCGTAAATTATATTGACAAATACAACAGTCTATGCTACAATTAAGAGACAGGGTCTAGATGCCCTCGAAAGGGGGAATTAATATGTCTCATGAATCTCGCAACGTGGAAAAGCTCGAGGAGCTTTTCCAATGCTACAAAGACACGCTAGATGAGGCTCTTGAGGGCGGAGATATACCAGAAATCCCGCCCCAGCACCGCTATCGCTGGCTGACTAGTAGCGCAATGGAAATGTCATTATGGGCCACTGAAGGAGTAGCCTTTAATGATCTTTGTAATCGCGCCAGCCTCTTTGGTAATTTCGTAGCGCACTACGATAATCATGATGAAGCAAAGGTCGCCGTAGAAAATTATATGGAAAAAATTTGCGGTGACGAAAACATGCCTCGTTATGTACGACGTGACATTATCAGCTGTGCTACCTGCTGTTTCTCGGCTCCTTGTATCGATGATGTCTATAACGCTATAGCAGAGCAATATGGTGATGATGACGAGATTTTTCAAAAAGCAGAAATTTATCTCGCCGCCTCAGCCGAAGAGCGCGCAAAAACCGATAATCTTGCGCCTGGTATTCTCAAGATTATCAAGCACTACGAACAAGAGAGTCAAAATTATGAATTAAACGTAGATTATTTGCAAGAGCTGCACAAGCTCGCAACTTCCATCGAATGTGACAAATACGGCATCTAGACACCCAAGCACCCACCCCCCGCCAACCAAAGGCGAGGGGATTTCCATGCTTATTTCCCATAATAGCGTCCCAAGAACCCTCGTTTATACTCGTCAAACTTTCCGTCTAGCATCGCTTGGCGGATTTCCTCTGTCAACCTGACGATAAATCGCAAATTATGCACCGAAGCTAGCCGATAATATTTCTGCTTCTTCTCAATATCGCCCGAACGCCATAGCGCCCTTAAGCTCCCGCGTGTCCAACCTTCTCGGCAAGTAGTACAGTCGCACCCTTTATCTAATGTTTCGCCAGAATTACCAAACTTACGCAAATTGATATTTCCATCCCGCGTATAGATTTTGCCGTGTCTTGCTTCACGTGTCGGCGCAACGCAATCAAACGTATCTGCCCCCATTTCCGCCCCGATCAAGATATCATCTGGGTGTGATAGTCCTAGCAAATGTCGTGGCTTATTGAAAGGTAATTCTTCATCGCACCAACGCAAAATCTCGCCCAAATCTTCCTTTAAAAACGCTCCTCCCAGACCGAATCCATCAAACCCCACCCCATCAACTTGCATTTTTGCCAGATTCTGGGCTGTTTTTCGGCGCAAATCCTCCCAACGCCCGCCCTGCAACACGCCGTACAGATTTTGCCGATAGCCCAAATCATCACGATGCTTCAAGTGCTCATGCAGACTTCGCAAAGCCCAGCGTTCAGTGCGCTCCATTGCTTCAATGTTGTATTCGTAACTATCTGCTAGAGACGTCAATTCATCAAACGCCATATGAATATCGGCACCAATTTGGCACTGAATTCGCATCGATTCTTCTGGTCCAATGAAATCGGGCTGACCATCAAACGGATCAATAAAACTTACACCATCCTCTGCAACATGTGCTAAACGTTCTTTATGGGCAGTATTATGCACTTCATCGACCCGGTCCATCGCCACTACCTTACCCAGTCCCGACCCTAGCGACATCACCTGAAATCCTCCACTATCTGTCAACGTCGGTCCTTGCCAAGCCTGGTAGCCTGGCGAATATTCCATCTCGTTTTGGGAGGGTGCGGAGCTCACGAGCGAGCATGCAGTGCGCGAGTCCCGTAACGACGGGCACGAGCGACACGTCTCCCAGAACGATGATGGGATATTTGCCAGACCCCCAAGCTTGGCAATCTCCGGCGCTTTCCGTCGTAAATGATAGCCATTCGACAGCATAGCTTGCGCCCCCAATCCATGCAAATCCTCCGCCGAGACAAATCTCACATAGCCGTTCGTCCCCACCGCCATAAAAGCTGGCGTCTTAATCTCACCATGCGCAGTCTTAATTACTCCAGCACGCCCCAAACCATTCGGTAATACCTTTTCTACCTGAAATTCCATGCGTATATTATAACATAAAAAACTCCCCCACACGAGGGGAGAGGTGCTGTTAGCTTTTAATTACTTTACCATTGGAGTATTGCAGCTTCCTCTGCAATTTTAACGCCGTATACGGCGTTAATTTCCAACTTACTAGGCCTTCAATTACTATGCCTACTATGAACGCAAATATAATCTGGGTTACAAATTTGTCCAGCGGAAGCCTGCCCAAAAAAGCCAAAGTTTCGAACAATACACTGTCTATAAGATGTGCCGGAGTTGATGAGATTAATGCTCGGGCTCTAACTTTACGCCCGTCATCCTCGTCGGTCTGACACTCGCGAATCCTTGTAAACCAGAAATTATTCACAAGCTGGCCCGCCAGAAATCCGACAATACTCGCCAAGAATATACGCCCAGTTGCGCTTTGGATTATCTCAAATGCACTATTATCTGCACCCGGAAAATCTGGCAATGTATATCGTGCCAGCCACAATATCCCCGCTGCTACAACAGTGAAAGCTGATACATACACCGCAACGAGGTTTGCTATTTTTTGTCCAAAAGTATTGACTAATAGATCGCCAATCAAATAAGTAATAGGGAAGAGCCAAACTCCCGCGTCAACTGGTAGTATAGCCAAAATTTCCCACTCCTTGATTGGAAACAAAGCTGTCGGGTAGGGGATTTTTAATTCCCAGATCTTTAGCGCGGCCATATTACTAATAATTATCGTCACCGCCATAGCTACAGAAAGCAAAATCAGCATTTTCACGGCTGATATCGGCATATCTTCTGGCTCTGGCGTCTCGTCGCCAATACCAAAGAAATTTAGCATAGAACGCCGTATCTTTCTCAATAAAGCCACCTCCTTCTTAAATAACAACACCTATTTCCATTATAGCACACATTAGCATAAAAGTCAATGGGAATCGCCGCATTTTTTGTTAGCACTGTAGTATTGACTCTGCCAAAAATTAGCGTTATTATGGAATAATGCTAAAACTATTTCGCTATCTCAAACCATATATTTGGCAGGTTATTTGCCTAGTAGCCGCCATCTCATCACTAGTCTGGACATCGTTACAACTCCCAGCTTTGATGGCTGATATTATCAATAATGGTATCATGCGCAGCGATCTTGATTATGTTTGGGGGACCGGCGTCTGGATGATAGTTCTGACCATCTTTGCGGCAATCAGTGCTTTTTTGTCAAACTTCATTTCCGCTTGGCTGGGCGCACGTATTACTTGTGATATTCGCGCAGATTTCTTTGCGCATGTCTTGAGCCTAAATATCGCCCAAATCGATAATTTTTCGACCGCATCGCTCATTACCCGTACGGTGACTGATATTTTCCAGGCTCAGCAAGCGATTACTATGACTTTGTCGATGGGCATACGCGCTCCACTGACCTGTATCCTAGCAATTGGTCAGGCAATCGTAACTGCTCCAGATATGACTTGGATTATTGCGCTTGCAGTATTTATGATTCTTTTCTTCGCTATAGTTATTATGTCGATTGTTATGCCGAAGTTTAAGGTCATTCAAAAGATGGCTGATCGCATTACTTTGTTGACTCGTGAGAATCTCACCGGCCTGCGCGTCATTCGAGCTTTTAATAATGAAAAGCTCGAAGAACGTAAATTCAATCGCACGAACCAAGAATACGCCAAGCTCAATGTCTTTGTCGACGTGATAATGTCACTCGAAAACCCACTAGTAAGTCTGGTTTTCAACGGTACGACATTGCTTTGTATCTGGATTGGGATCTCGCTCATTACAAAAGATTTTGCTTATCTCGGCAACATGATGGCTTTCATGCAATATGCCATTCAAGTTGTCATGTCCTTCCTCTTCTTGACTATGCTTTTTGTAGTCTTGCCTCGCGCTAGCGTTTCTGCCAAACGTGTCAATGAAATATTGGAGACTAAACCAAAAGTTACCTGGCAGCCAGAGACGATTGGTAAGCCTGATATTGAGCCTTCCGTCGAATTCTCACATGTCGATTTTGGTTATAATGGTGCCGAAGAAAAAGTCCTACGCGATATTTCGTTTACCGCCAAAGTCGGTCAGACTACCGCTTTTATTGGCTCAACTGGCTCGGGCAAGTCAACGCTCATCAATCTCGTCCCTAGATTTTATGAGGCAACGAGTGGTGAAATCAAAATTAATGGTATCAACATCAAAGATTATTCAGAAAAAGATCTCATGCGACGCATCGGCTACGCTCCGCAACGCGGGGTCCTATTTGCCGGAACGGTAAAAAGCAATATCCTCTTTGGTGCACCAGACGCCGATGAAGAACGTATGCGTCTAGCGGCCAAGATTTCCCAATCCGAAGAGTTTATCAAGAAACTTGATAAGCAATATGAGAGTCATATTGCACAGGGCGGGACAAATGTTTCTGGTGGTCAACGTCAGCGTCTATCAATTGCGCGCGCTATTGCCAAGAATCCAGATGTTTATATTTTTGACGACACGTTTTCAGCTCTAGATATGAAGACTGATGCCAAGTTGCGTAAAGCGCTTAAAGGAATTACACAAAATGCCGTGACGTTAATTGTAGCGCAACGCATTAGTACAATCAAAGATGCGGATCAAATCGTAGTCTTGAATCAGGGTAAAGTCGTCGGTAAAGGTCGTCATTCCGAACTCTTAAAGAATTGTCAGGTCTATCGTGAGATTGCCAAGTCGCAATTTTCCGATCAAGAGTTCAAAACTGAAATGAAGGCTGCTGATAAATTAGCTAGTTCAAAGGAGGTAAAAAATGCCTAGAGGAGTTGGACATAATCGTGAGCAGCCCAAGAGTTTGGGGCGTGCAGTTAAAAACTTCATCCGCTCATTACGCGCTTGGCTAGTACCTATTATTATCGCGATAATTCTAGCGATTGGTGCAACTGTTTGCTCCATCTTTGGTCCAAAGATTTTGGGACAAATGACAAATAGTGCCGTCGAAGATTATCAAACAGCCATTATTAATAATGGTGGGCAGCTCCCAGATCCAGAACAACTCGCGGATGCTATTAGATGGGATAATATCGGTCGTCTAGCGATTATTCTAATTGTGCTATATATAGCTTCTGTCGTGCTGAATTATGTACAGGGAGCCATTCTCTCGGTGGTTTCGGCGCATTATGCACGAAAAATGCGGCTAGAGATTATTCAAAAAATTAGCCGCCTGCCGATTTCGTATTTTGACCGTCATCAAATCGGAGATGTTTTATCGCGCATGAGCAACGATATTGGTGCAGTTGCAAACACTTTGGCGAGCGTACTCTCGCAGATAATTTACAGTCTGACGACTTTAATAGGGATTGTAGTTATGATGATGACAATATCCATCCCGCTCTCATTGATTGCGCTTGTCGCTATTCCACTGTCGCTGATTGCTATCAGCTTCATCGCCAAACGAGCGCAAAATTATTTCCGTAAAGGACAGGCAACTTTTGGTGTCCTTAATAGTATTATTGAGGAAGATTACGCAAACCAGAGCCTCATCAAAGCAAATAGTCACGAAGAGCAGTCGATTGCAGAGTTTACGCGCCACAATGAGCAGCTTTGTACGGTTACTTGGAAAGCCAACTTTTTCTCGGCACTAGCCTTCCCAATCACGAGTTTATTCACCAATTTGGGCTACGTTGCAATCTGTGTCGTCGGTGGGCGCATGGCGATCGACGGGACTCTGCTTATTGGTAGCGTTCAGGCTTTCTTGCAATATGTTAGCCAATTCAATCGCCCGATTACCGAAGTTTCACAAATTGCATCTAATATTCAGCAAACTCTCGCCGCTGCCGAACGCATCTTTGACTTCCTTGAAGAGCCAGAAGAATCACCTGATAGTATGCCTGCTCTCGAAATCAGCAATGTCAAAGGCGATGTCGCTTTCCATCATGTAAATTTCTCTTATGACAAGAAGACGCCAATTATTAAGGACTTTTCGGTCAAAATCAAACCTGGTATGCAAGTAGCTATCGTCGGGCCAACTGGGGCTGGCAAGACGACTATTATTAACTTACTAATGCGTTTCTATGATCCTGACAGCGGCTACATCTCAATCGATAGCACTCCTACTAAAGAGATGAAGCGTGCCGATGTACGCAAGCTCTTTGGAATGGTGCTTCAAGACACTTGGCTATTCTCGGGAACGATTGAGGAGAACTTACGCTATGGTAATACTAGCGCGACGCATGAAGACATTGTTCGCGCCACCAAAGCCAGCAGTATTCATCACTTTATCGAGTCATTGCCGCATGGTTACAATACAGTTATATCTGAAGATTCCGACAATATTTCTGCTGGCGAAAAACAGCTCTTGACCATCGCACGCGCAATGGTAGCAAATCCGCCGATGATGATTCTTGATGAGGCTACATCAAATGTCGATACGCGCACCGAAGAGCTCATCCAAGAGGCCTTTACGAAACTGACTAATGGGCGTACGAGCTTTGTCATCGCACACCGGCTTTCAACGATTCGCAATTCCGACCTTATCCTAGTCATGAAAGAAGGCAATATTGTCGAGCAGGGAACTCACGATGAATTACTGGCGCAAAATGGTTTTTATGCCGAACTCTACAATTCTCAATTTGAAGACGCTCCCGAATAAAACTTGTATAATATAAATTATGAAATTACGCGGATTTGAAATTGCCAAAGGTTGGGAAGATCGTGGTATTGAACTACCTCGCCGTAGTACGACCCACGCAGCGGGTTATGATATAGCGGCTGCTGCCGACGTTACCGTTCCAGTATTTCATCCTGGTATCAAGCCAACACTTATTCCTACCGGTCTTAAAGCCTATTGTCAGCCCGACGAGTGTTTCTTCATATTTAATCGCAGCTCTGGAGCTGGCAAGGGAATTGTTACTGCTAACGGCGTCGGTGTAATTGATGCTGATTATTACGGTAATTCGGATACAGATGGGCACTTCCAAGTTATAGTTTTTAATGTCTTGGATCATGAGCTACATATCAAGAAAGGCGATCGTATTGCTCAAGTTATTTTTCAGAAATTTCTCACTGTCGATAACGATGATGCTTGCGGCCAACGGCGAGGCGGTTTTGGCTCTACTGATGTTTTACCAAAACCAATCCAAATCGTATACGATTTGGATGATGTCTTATGGGATTTGACGAGCTTAGCATTACAACGCGCTGGGATCGGCGATAAAAAGCAAACTGATTTTCGTGTCGATCGTGATCCAGCTTTCACTGATAAAGAAAAAGACCAGGCAATCGCTGCATTTTCTGACGCACAAAACTACGAAGACTGTGAGTTCTATCCTGGCGCAGAAGATATTTTTGATGTTGCTTCTCCCGAAGTAGAAGTATCAATCAATTCCAACTCCTATTCACCTGAAGTCATTGCCACCAAAAAGCAACGGTTAATTGAGGCCTATCCTAATCTATCAATCGAACACCAGCAAATCAATCTTGTCACACCAGATTCTAATCGGAAAGAGATCGGTGCTGATGTGTTGGTATTTATCGACGATAGCCCATACAATATTGCTGGCTCAAAAGCAAAATTTAATCTTATGCCATGCAAAACTTGGAACACTACTAAATCAGCATGTGAAATTTCTACTTCTGGCGATAAAATTTACCGCAAAACATGGCGTCAGCACTTATCAAAATATTTGAATAGTAGCTATAGCTATGTTATTCCAATTAAAGACTTATCCGAAGCCAACGAATTTGTTAAAATGGTAATTAAGCTAAAGCAAGGAGATACCAAAAATGGCAAAGAGTAAGGTGTATTTTGCTAAAGAAATCAGTCCGGAGTCATTAGTGAGAGTTTTTGATGCGCTAGAGACTTCGTTGGGAGATAAAGTCGCAATCAAAGTTTCCACCGGAGAAGCTGGCAACCCACATTACCTTCAAGCCGCATTGATAAAAGATTTAGTCAAAAAGGTAAACGGCACAATTGTCGAATGTAACACTGCATACGACGGTGCGCGTAACCAGACCGATATTCACATGGCAACTGCGAAAGAGCATGGGTTCACGACAGTTGCTGACGTCGATATCATGGACGCTGATGGCGAAATCGAAATCCCAGTTAAAGACGGTCAACATCTGACTGTTGATATAATTGGCAAGAACTTTGCCAATTATGATTCAATGATTAATCTCGCTCATTTCAAGGGACATCAAATGGCTGGTTTTGGAGGTGTCCTTAAGAATCAAGCTATCGGCATCGCCTCTGCCGTCGGTAAAGTCTACATTCATACCGCCGGTAAAAGTCGAGACCTCGATAAATTTTTGCATGCTTTCGATACGCCAGAAAACATGGCTGAAATGATCCCGCCACAGGATGATTTTCTTGAAGCTATGGCCGAAGCAGCAACCGCAGTCGCCGATTATATGGCGACAAATCACCACCCAGTTGTATATATTAATATTATGAATAATTTGTCGATTGATTGCGATTGCGCCGGAGATCCTGAAGCTCCATGCATGCAAGATATCGGCATCGCAGCTTCCCTTGATCCAGTAGCTCTTGATGCAGCGTGCCTCGACATGGTCTATAACTCGACCGATCCTGGTCGCGACCATTTCGTCGAGCGTGTCGAGCAACAGAATGGTCGCCACATCATTGACGTTGCTGAAAAGCTTGGTCTTGGCTCAAAAGACTATGAGCTCATAGAACTCTAGTTGTCTTCACTTATATTGTTTTCGACGAAACAAACGTAATATTGTTCTAGCGTTATGCCGTGCTCAAAGATATATTTTGCCACGTCTTTACCGACATAACGGTAGTGCCAAGCTTCATAACTATAGCCAGTTAAATTTTCTTTGCCTAGCGGATAACGGAGAATGAACCCAAATTCATGCGCATGATTTTCTAACCATTTTGCAGTCGGAGTTCCTGCAAAACTGGACAGAGTTGTGCCTGGTGCGAAAATGTCTAATGCTCTACCTGTCTGGTGTTCGGAAAAACCTGGTTTCGCAGCGTATTTCAATGCGTGTTCCATCCCGCCGTCAGTCAGATAGCTTGCAAATACTTCTTCTTGCTCATCGTACCCACGATAGCCAGAAGTGACATATGGTTGTATCCCATCCGCTAGTGCTGCGTCATACATCGCCTGGAAATTTTTATATGTTTCACGCTCCACTAGTACATCGCTAGATCCATAGGCCGCATCTAGCGCGACAACATCCACTACGAAATCCTTGTCTAGCATATAATATTTATTAACTAGCATTAGCTCTTCTTGCGTTACATCTGTAGCGATCGGTTCAGTGTAAAATTCACGATCACGATTATGATTGACGAGCTCGACTATTTCCTGTGCTTTGATGCTGTCATCATCCACCGAAGTTATTACATCGGTCGCTTCATTATCGACCTTGTTATACGTCGAAATATAATCAAAATAACGCTCCATATTCGGAGAAACGTAGTATTCCGTCAAAAGAATTTCCAGCATCAAGGTCGAATAGTCAGTCTCTGCGTTATAATCTCGATGATTCACTAGAGACATGATTTGTTGAGCGTTAAAATCACTACGTTGTATGCGTTCAATATAGCCCGTTAGATTTTCGACTCGGAAGCTTGGCTCTTGTAAAATCTCCGTAATCCGTGCATCATAATCGTAGTCCAGAAGAGTATTTACTCCGTCCTTGTCTAACCGTTCGGTAACCAATTCAATTTCATTCGGGGTGTATCCCAGCCTAGCTAAACGCTTCGTTGGCGCAAAAATCTCATACGCAGCTATTGCTACCGCCACAATCAGTAGACAAACCACCCAAAAAATCACCAAAGTCTTCCAGCCACTTTTTTCCCGCTTTTTCATACTACCATTGTAACACGCCGCGACATCATATATAATAAAGCTAATGTTTACCGAAATTGAACGCGAGTATCGTAAAGGCCTCGTCGAGCGACGCTTTTGGCGGTATTACTGGCGACGGGCTATTCTGGCAATCATTCTCGCTTCTATTGCAACGGTCATTTTCGGTTTTCCGAGTTGGGCCGTATCTTTTATTATTGCCGGAGTATTGATTATTTTAGTGATCATATTCTTTATCGGTGACGCGCATACCCTTATTAAAAAACGCCCCGCCAAAGCACAAAGTTGGAAGGAGGCCTATCGCAGCGCCGATCAACAGCTACGCCTAGAGACGTTATTGCATGATTTGAAGCACCATCAGATAAACACCAAAGACGAGATAAGGCTTGCTATTGACTATTATCAGGCGCAACGTCCCATTTCGACTAGGACTAGCCTCCTGGAATTTATTTTGTCAATTGCCATTGCTATTATGTCGGTGCTAGCGATTACTTATGATGATCAATTGCATACTATTGACTCACTCAAACTAACTGCAATTTTTTGGCCGACCATCAAAATTATCTTAATCATTATCATCCCGCTCCTTGTTATTACTTTTATCATACGCCGCATCTTTGAAAGTAATATCAAAATTGACTCGATTTTAATTGAAGACTTATCATACATCTATGTTAATTTCGAGAAGTACCGTTCGAAATTAAATAACTAATAAATGTTGTAAAAATTACTAAAAATTGAAAAAGTTTTTGTCGTGTAGGCAATTCTTCTGTGCTATACTTAAATAAGTTGAACAAAAGGGAAAAACGCTCGTGGGCAGAGCACTAATTTAACGGAGAGTGGAGGCCCGAATGAGCAAAAAATCAGACACCGAACAGCCAAATTCTACAGCCAGTGTCGAACAAAAAACCAAAGAATCAAAAATCAAAGATTTAGAACAACGCTTGCTTCGTCTAGAGCGACGCACAAAAAATCACGAACGTTTTGCGCATACGCTGTCAGGCTGTCTAGACACACAAGTCATAGCCATTGATGCGATAGTAGACGTCGTGCGACGCAGTCTTCGCGATGACGTCGCAATTCATGATGAGCTTGTTGCTGCAATCCGCGAATACGATAAACACAAGTTTCATCGCTGGTTCTCTGGATTTTTGAGCGTATTATTATGGCTTGTTTCGGTCTTGATCGCTGCCTTTGCAGGAGCATTTATTTACTGGGTTTTTTCTGGACAATAACAATCATACAACCTTTAGCGGGGCGCAGCCGTTGTCTCGCTAAAGGTTAGTAATCTAGTCTCATTACCAGACCATTGAGGCACAAAAAGCGAATGCCCATCAGTATGATCTATCCGTACTTGTCGAGCATAGCCCTTCGTTTCTGCCGATTTAGCACTAGTGGCTTGCTCGGTAACGCCAACGATAATGGCCGGCAGTATCAAACACTCTACGACATGGAATAGAATATGTACTAACATTAGCATTGCCCCAACAATCCCCAGCTTCTTCGCTCGGAGATGTTTCAAATGCTTATTTAACCCACAATGACATTCATGTTTCATAACTTCTTTAATTATAACATATAATATATATTATGACATTTTACGATCGCCTTAATCAAGCAATTGACTACCTCGAGCAGCATCTATGTGACGAGCTTGATTACCAAGCACTAGCACAGATCGCCGGCATTAGTGCTAGTGCCTTGCGCCATATTCTTCCCTTGCTGTCTGGAGTATCGGTAGCGGAATACCTTCGCAAGCGACGTTTGACTTTGGCTGGTCGCGATCTAGCACAAACTAACGCGCGCGTAATCGATGTAGCTATGAACTATGGCTATGATTCGGCAATTGCCTTCTCGCGGGCTTTCACTAAATTTCACGGCATCAAGCCTAGCACTGCTAGAAATAGTGCTACTCGCCTCAAATATTATCCCAAACTCGTATTTCATCCCCAAAGTTTCGCACCAGAGCTGTCGTATGAAGTAATCGATTTGTCATCCCTGACGCTATATGGCACTGGAATTTCAACAGATGAAGAACATATCAAAAATGACGCTCCACAGCTTTATCGCAAGGTTGCAGAACGTTGGCCCGACTTGCCTTGCCCAGATTATGGCATGGTAGCCTACAATAAAACCCGCTATTCGCCAACCGGCTATGAATATTGGGTACTGTGGCGTAATCCTTCTGACGATCTAAAACGACGCATTATTCCGGCTTCGCGCTGGTTGAAATTCAGAATATACTCTCAAGAGTCGACAGCTATTCAGGCGATGTCTGATCTGTTCTATTTGCAGTTTTTACCGACTTGCGAATACAAACTCTCGCCCGATCCCGAGCTTGAATATTATCACGATGGTGTGACGGACCTTTTAATACCAATTGAATGACATTTATAACTGACTTTTTTGGCTTCATCAAAGTCAGTCTCCTCTTAAGAAGTAGTGTATAATAGAGGTGTGACAGGGAAGTGGTATGAAATTTATTTGGGTAAGAAACATATTACGCCAGAAGTTTGGGAACAATTATTTGCCAGACTTAAACTTTTTCTGGGCTGGCGTGCACATTGGCACATTATAGTGCTATTGCAAGACGGAGTTTTTCACTATTATCTTAATGTTTCGATGATAATTCCTGCCAGCATTGGCGTTTCGGAGTTGCTTTGTAAACTATTACCAGAAGCTCCCGATTTACCCACGTCTTCTAGCGCGAAGAATTGGAATTTCTTACTTAATTACAAATTTCACAATTTACCACAGCTTATCCACAAAATGCAGCGTAAGGATTACGAATTTCGAGCCTTACAATGTGAATTTCATTATTATGGGCAAGCCTGCATCGCTACTTCGGATTTAATCTTATCGAAGAATGATATAAACTACATCAAACGCCTTCCTCTCACCCCGCCCTCTAGTCTCCTATCGATTGACTTTGTAGCACATCAAAATTACCGCTACAAAAAGATTCCCAGCTACCTTAATAGTGAAAAGGTTCAACGCCTTGCTGTCTCGGATTCAAAACAGCCACTTCTTTTGCTGGATAATTTCCCTTACGCTCATGATTGTAATTTTCTTGAGCTTTCGAGTTTTGATTTCGCCAAGCACTCGCTTGTAATCGGTAGCAGCGGTTCTGGTAAATCGCGTTTCCTTTGCTTACTCATAGACAGAATTTACCACACAGCTCCGGACAAATATAAAGTCGTCGTAATTGATCCTCACGATGCTCTAAAATATGATCTCGGCGAAATTACAGACCAAAAAATCGTAGATTTTCAGACGGCCGAGCGTAGTGTTGATCTTTTTGGGCAAGAGCTCGAAAATATCAATGTTAGCGTAGAGCTAATGCTGGGGACTTTCCGCTCGCTGATTGGTGAAAGCTATAACGGGCGGCTCGAACGTGTCTTACGGCATTCAATCTATCTTTTGTTATTGGACCATAATTTTTCATTTAGTAGTCTGCGTCAGCTCCTATCCGATACTGAATATCGCAATGAAACTGTTGCCCGGCTTAAGGTTATCGCTCCAACGAGTATTTCGCGCTTTTTTCTCACTGAATTTCAAGAATTGAAATCGCAATCTTACGATACTGCCTTTGCGCCGATCGTATCTTTTATTGACGAGATGCAAATGGTGCCAGTATTTAATTTCACATCTACAGAGAGTCTATCCAGTACTATTTGCGATATTTTTTTGAGTGTCTTTTCGCTTAATCGCTTGCGGCTTGGTGATAAGTCCACGCAGGTAGTAGCTGGTCTCCTCATGCAACAACTTTTCCTCATTGCGCAGAAACGTGATTTTCCCGAGCATCTTGTTGTCATTGTTGACGAAGTCGCCGTCATCGAAAATCCGATTTTGTCGCGTTTTCTGTCAGAAATGCGCAAATATAATGTCTCGGTCATCTTGGCCGGGCAGTATTTTGGACAAATCAGCCAGAAATTACGCGACTCGATTCTTGCTAACGTCGTAAATCATTATATTTTTCGAGTCTCGCGTAGTGATGCGAAGTTACTAGCCGAAAATCTTCAGATCAAAATCCCGCGTGACCATAAAGAAGAAGACGAGTCGAAACTCTTTACCGGGCTCAAAGCTCGCGAATGTCTCGCGCAAATCAGTTGTCGTGGCGAACCTTACGCTATATTTAAGGCCAACACGCCAGATTATGACCCGCGCCCCAATTCCGCTATTCCACCAGAAATCACAACGAGCTCATCTAATGATAAGCTATCTAACAAGCCCAAAATCCAATTGCTCATCGATCCAGCAATTTGTGTTGAAGAAATTATGCTCGCAAATACTACCAACCGCAAAAAATTAAATCAGGAGGAACATGACTGATAAAGATTTTCTTACCATCGTCGATAAAATCTTTCTAGCTATTTTTGGTCGCAAAAACACTTTATCTCTCGAGGCTTTACGTCAAAAATTCGCTTTTGATATCAAACTCCCAACTGCCGTCAAAGATACCGAAAGTGGCAAGACGACCTATACCGCAATGCCAAACGTCAAGAAGTATATGATTTGTGACGATACTTACGAATATGACCGCACAAAAGGTTGGATGTTGCCCAAAAAGCCAGTTAAAAGTTTGCAGGAAATTCTTGATATTTGGGATTCGGTTAATTATACTACGACCGAACGCGTCTATGATAGCGAAAATGTCGTCGCTAGCGACCCGATTTACGGTTCAGTCAATGTCTATGCATCCACTAACTGTGGTCAGTGCAAAAATATTCTATTTTGTGATGGTGTTTATAATACTGAATTTTCGATTGCCTGTCAACGTAGTGATAAATTAGGTTTTTGTTTTCGTGTCGATGATTCTAATAGTTGTACTAATTCGTATAATGTGATCTGCTCTAACAGAATTAGTAATTCCTTCTTTATTCAAGACGCTAGCAATCTTAATGAATGTATGTTTTGTAGCCACATTTCTGATCAAGAACACTGTATTGCAAATATGAAATTCACAGCTGACGAATATTTTCAGCTCAAACCACAAATCGTCGACTGGATCCTGCGCGACAAAAAAGATGTAAAATAAAAGTATGTTGTATAGCGTCACTGTCAAGCCGAATTCCAAAAAAGGTCCACTTGTGCTGGAGGCTAATCATGAATTAACCGTCTATCTTCGCGAGAAACCGATTGACGGCGAAGCAAACACGGCGCTAATTAAAACTTTATCGAAGCATTTTCGCGTCCCCAAAACCAGCATCAAAATCAAAACCGGCGTACGTGGTCGGAAAAAATTAGTTGAAATTGATAAACTATAGTATAATGAAACTAAATAAGGAGGTATGTATTAATGGAAGTAACTTTTCGCGCGGCGACACGTGATGATTTGCCGGACGTAGTTGCCCTAATCAATCAATGTTTTGACGAGCAAAATACCGTCGAATATGCCATGTCAGAATGGGAACGTAGTGGTGATGATCCGCGTCAGATTTATATCAATGGCTATTTTAATGATGAGCTAGTAGCGCATTTGAAAATCACAATTATTCCTACAATTTATGACGATATGGCAACCTATGCTATGCTGAACCACGTCTGTGTTCGCCCCGACGTGCGTCGTCATCATCTTGGGACCAAGTTGCTTGATGAGGCTTTTGCGGCTTGTCGTGATGCTGGTGCGACCAAAGTCGTCCTCTGGTCAAAGAACTTCCGCGAAGCTGCCCATGCCATGTACAAAAAATATGGCTTTGAAGTTGTCGATGCCAAATTCTTTGAGCGCAAAATTTAGTTAAATTAAAAAGGGAAGGCCTATGAAAATCAATAGCGTATATATCGGTGGGTGGTTCCAACGCACCATGTTGCAGCTCTCGGAAGTTTATGATTTCTTGCGTAATGGCACGTCGCAGCTCAAACTCAGTAAGAAAAAGCTCGAAGAACTACGCAAAAATCTCGAAATTGGCAGCATTGAGTATGGTGTTGCTGGCGAAGAGTATGTTTTATTTGTTACTGCCGATCATATCCACGTCAAAATTTTTGAAGATGGACTTATCGTTTTGCATAGTGATCGCGTTGAAGAAGAAACCCTCTTTTCTGACCTCGAGCATATCAAAGATTATTACGAAACCAAGCTTTCACCAGCTTTGAATTATATCTTCAGCTTGGGAGCACCAGTACCGAAGGAGCTTGCTAATATTGAGAATATCTATCCATATTTCGTGGTGTGCGATAAGGCTTCGCGCGACGACATCGCCGAGCTGCTATCAAAGACCGAGCGGCAAAAATATTTTGAATTTGATAACAAAGATTATAGCGTCTTACGTGGCGACAAGTATTACTTCATCAATAACAAAAAGTCCGCCAAAAATCCTTACATCGAGCGTTATATTGAGGAGCAAGTCTTCATTCGTGAGTTCAAAGGACAACTGCATCGTTATCTGAATCTGCATCGTATCATCTGGGAAAAGATTGACGCAGTTAAGGATCGTGCCAAAGTACGCGGCAGTGACGTCGTAAAATTCTCAACCAAGCTAGAAAGCTATGCCAAGACTGTGACCTTGATTGATGGACGTATCCGCCAGATGTCAACTTATATCTCTACTCGTGAGCGCATTGCCAAAGAAGACGCTGACCTGCGCGAGTTTTTAGCAATTTCCGGCTATCGGTACGAGACATTACGCGATACGTTGCAATACATCTGTGATCTTTGGGATATGACGCGCACTTATGTCAATTCTGCGCAAAAGTTGTTTGACGGGATTAAGCAAGATATCACTTCTAGTAGCATCAATAGCTTGACAATTGTTACATCAATGTCTGCTGGTGCCGCAATTCTTGATTTGTTTACTGGATCCGAGCCTAGTTTTACGACATTTGGCTTTGTTTATTTCTTTATCTTGGCGTTAATTGGCTGGGTTGCTACTAAATTATTACAATATGTCGCCGAAAAGCGTAAATATGAAATTTCGGATGCCGGAATCGATAAAAATATTAAATAAGGAGGAAAATGAAGAAAATATTAATCGGACTAGCCTGCAGCATCGCTTCGCTAGGTATGGCGTGTTCGCCAGTAGTGGCTTTAAGTCTAGCCCCATGCCCAGATGATGAAAACAAAGCCGCATGCGAAGAAGAGCAAGCCGAAATTTTGCGACGCTGGGAGGCTGGTGAGCCAACTGTAAAATCAGTAGATAATGAAACCGAAGTCGGGCCAACGTTTATTGCCGAAGACAATGACGATAGTGCTTTACTGTGGGCTGGCAAGAATTTGCTACTAGCCGGCAATGATATTGTGAGTAGCATTGATGCCTCAAATGGCTTGATGTTTATCGCCGGAAATACGCTAAATCTAACCACTAGGGGCGAATACGGGTTTATTGCTGGGAATATTGTCAATTTTTCTGGTACCACAGATAGGGACCTATTCATCGCTGGGAATATGGTAACGCTTGAGGCGAAGGCTGATATTGGCCGTGATGTTTTTGCTGGCGCAAATAGCCTGGTAGTGAAGACCGATCTAAATGGTAATCTCGCCGCAAGCGCCGCAAGTGTTGTCATCAAAGATGCCGAGATTACAGGTAATGTCGATCTGACAGCCGATGAAATCCATTTCGAAGGTAATGTTACGATTGACGGACGACTTACTTACAATGACAATGCAACTGTCAGTGGCCTGAAAAGCAATGGCGTTAAAGTAGCAAGCAGTGAGACTTATCACGTTGAAGAGATCGACCAGAGTGTAGAAATCGTCGCTGGCATTTACGGCAAGCTATTAAGTATTGCGGGACTTTTCATCACGATAGCAATTATTTGTGCAATTTTCCCACGTATCCACGAAAAAATCAGCAATAGCACAACGGCCGACGCTTTTGGAAAGAAACTTGCTATTGGCTTCGGTATATTGATTGGCGTGCCGATATTCGCTATTGTTACGCTTTGCACGGTCATTGCTGCTCCATTAAGTTTTATTTCAATTGCACTCTATGTAATCATGATCTATCTAGCACAAGGTTTCGCAGGTATATGGCTAGGTCATTTAATTATTGAGAAACTTTGCAAGAGCAAAGGCAATGTATATCTTGAAGCGTTTGTTGGCATCATCATACTGGGCGTTTTGGCGCTTGTCCCTTATGTAGGTGTAATTACTGGACTGCTAGGATTACTACTCGGTCTAGGGCTCATTATTGCTAATATTTTACCCGAGAAGAATGAGCCTGCGCCCAAAGGAAATCGCGGAATTAGTAAAGGTGTCAGAGTAGCAGAAGCTGAAGTTACTAAATCCACTAAATCTAAAGGCCAGACTAAAGCCAAGACTACTAAAACTACTAAAACCACCAAAAAGGCCTAAATAATATGCACGAAAGCTGGAAGCCGTTTCTCGAAGCTGAATTTGCCAAACCATATTTCCATGAACTCAGTGAGTTTCTCCACGAGGCTTATGCTACGAAAACGGTTTTTCCAGCCAAGTCGCAAGTTTTCCAGGCCTTTACGACCGATCTTGCAAAGGTTAAAGTCGTGATACTGGGGCAAGATCCTTACCATACTCCTGGTGCGGCGCATGGTCTCGCCTTTTCGGTGCCAAATTCCCAGCCAATTCCGCCGTCGCTAATCAATATTTATCGCGAAATTGATGCGGAATACGGCAAACATCGGAGCAAGACAGGCAATCTATCAGACTGGCAAGCGCAGGGCGTGCTACTACTAAATAATGTTTTGACAGTTGAAGCACATAAGGCAGGATCGCATCGTGGTAAAGGTTGGGAAACATTTACCGAAGCCGTAGTCAGACATCTTAATGAAAAACGTGAGCACCTCGTATTCTTACTTTGGGGCAGAGATGCTCGCAGCAAAGCCAGTATGATTGACCAGACAAAGCATCTCGTGCTTGAATCGCCCCACCCTTCGCCGCTATCGGCTCATAGTGGATTTTTCGGCAATGGACACTTCCGTAAGGCAAATGAATATTTAGCACAGAATGGTCTCGAAGAGATAATTTGGTAACATTATAAAGATTTTTCGCAAAACAACGCACTAGTGCTTGTAACTTTACGAAATTTTTTGTTATACTCGCGAAAATATAATTTTAGATTTTCGGAGGACCAATGCGAAAAACGCTATACTTTTTGAGTGCCATAATTATCAGTTTGGCTAATTTTATTACTATTATGCCAGCTTCTGCCAAGAGTTGCCCTGATTTGCAATTTATATTTGCGCGTGGGTCTGGCGAATCTCTTAATGGCCCCAGCATGCAGGCCTGGCAAGGAGCTATTGAAGCTCAAATCAAAGACAGTAGCTTAACCTACGAATTTTATGAGCTAGGTAGCAAAAAATATGACGGGTTTCAGTATTCGGCCGTCGCAGTCGCTGGATCGATGGACGGTTATATGAACTTATTAGGCGCAGTTATTAGCGGCGGCGAAAGTCTTGAATTCGGCTCGAGTGTAATCGCTGGCAGCAAGGAGCTAAGGGGCTTTATGCAGACAACTAGCAAAGTTTGTCCGCAAACGAGATATGTTCTAGGTGGCTATTCGCAAGGTGCGATGGTCCTGTCGCGCAGTCTTAACCAAATTGACGCAAACAAAATCGTGTTCGTTTCTACTTACGGTGATCCAAAACTCTACCTGCCCGAAGGCAAAGGTATCGTACCGGCCGCATGTCTGGGGCATAATTATTCCAATTATCGTATCTATGTACCTGATTGTCACGCTTATGAGGGAGTATTGGGCAGTTATCGCCCATACCAGCCGGAAGCTTTTATCGATAAGCTTGGAGCTTGGTGCAATACCAAAGACATTATGTGTAGTTCGGGCATGAGCTTGCAGGACCATACTTCATATGTTGAGGATAATATCTATACCTACAGTGCGAACAAAATCACCCAAAAGATTAAAGAAAGTTTCCCCCAAAACAACTTAGCACACGATACGAGCGGAATCTCTGGAGAACACGATTTGGCTATCATTATTGATTCGACTGGCTCTATGTCATCAATGATCGGCGCTTACAAGGCTGAAGCGCGACGTGCTGCGACAAAAGTTTTTGCCAGTGGCGGACGAGTCGCTCTTTACGAATATCGCGACCTTGCCGATCCATTTGAGACGGTGCAACACTGTGACTATAGTTGTACGCTAGATGATTTTGTAGCAAAACTTGACAATATCAAAGTTGACGGTGGGGGTGATAATGACGAATCGGCCCTATCTGCCATTCTCTATACTATGAATAGTTTGAAATGGAAAATCGGCGCAACTAAATCCATTATTCTCTTAACGGATGCAAAATATCTCGCACCCGATCGCGATGGTGTCACTTTGGCTGAAGTTACGAAGCGTAGCCTCGAAATTGACCCTGTGAATATCTATGTCATGACTAATAGCGACCAGCAAGAATTCTATCAAGAACTTGCGCAAGCTACCAACGGCAAGGTATTTGATATTGATCGAGACCTAGATGCATCTACCGAAATTATTCTTGGCCGACCGGTAGCCATGCTATCAGGATTAGAATATATAGGTGATATCGGTGATACTTTACGCTTTGATGCATCTTTATCTTATTCGGAGCTCGGCGAGGATTTACGCTTTGACTGGGACTTGGACGGTGATGGGGAATTTGAATTGCTCGACAAGACTTCAATTATCGAACGAAGTTATACCGATGCTTTCACTGGTTTCGTACAAGTGAGAGTAAGTGACGTGCGCGGAGCTTCTAGCACTATGTCAGCAAAAGTTGAAATTTCTCCCACAACTAATCCTGCTAGCATTAGAAATTTATCAAGCACTCCGCTAACGGATAGAAGTGCCAGAATTAGTTTTGAAACAGACGCAGAGAAAGTCCTAGTTGCTGTTAATGACAATATACTAGGCTATTTAGATCCGAAATTACAATCCAGTTTTGTCCTCGAAAATATCCAACCTAGTCGTGAAGTCAGGCTTATTCCATATAGCAACAACCGGCGCGGAGTCGCGGCTACTGTTATTGCTACGCCGATTACACCTACGGCCCCAAATACCGGATTTAAGGGACTAGAAAGTGGAATTTGGCGGAGTTATGCCGAGTTTTATTAAGAATGTGAACTTAAATGCCAGTGGTCACCATATTCACACTTATAAACCGAAAGTTCTGGAGCGCCATAGTCGTGCTGCGCAACCAAAGCCGCTGCTTCTGCCTCTTCACGTGTCGCATAGCAAACTTTCTGCTGGTCACCCACCCAACATTTCTGTGGCGCCGTCTGAAACTTATTCATATGCATAAAATATATCTTATCGCAAAATTCTTTTGCAGTCTATGCATAGCATTTAACTTATGCTATACTTAACATAAGTTAAATAGGTGGGAAGGTTGAGTAAACTCGCTAAATATTTGAATGAGCATATTGTCGGTAATGTTTTTGATCGCCCCAGTATTTGTGAAGTCTATGCAGAAGATCGTTCAATTCTCCGCTCCATTCCCAAAATCGTCGCTTTCCCAGAAACCGCCAGCGATCTAGCTCATCTTGTTCGTTTTTCAAATCAACTTTCGACGCACGACTTTGATTTGCCGATTACAATCAGGGGAACTGGACTCGATAAGACTGGAGCTGCTATCGGCGAAGGCATGTTAGTCTCCACCTCACGTATGAATCGCATCGAAGAAATCGACGTGCGTGGTCGGCTCATTCGTGCGCAACCAGGTGTTACTCTGGGAGAGCTAAACACCGCACTAGGCTTACAGGGTTTAAGTCTACCTATAGTTTATAATCCGCAGGCGACTATTGGTGGGCTTATTGCGAACTGCCCGACTGATGATGCTTATCAACAGCATGGCGGTATTTTTCACTTCGTTGAGCGCGTTGAGGCGATTCTCTCTAATGGTGAGATTGTACAATTCGCGCCTTACAACGCGCGCGCAATTGAGCTCAAGACTGCCCAAGATTCATTTGAGGCTAGTCTATATCGCAAGCTCCAACAAATTCTCGAGCAGTATGGCGACACTATCGTAGATCGCAGCATGCGGCCATTTGATCCTTCGGGCTATGCCAATATTACAAAAGTCAAAGATAGGCACTCGCTCAATTTGCTCCCGCTACTTTTTGCATCACAAGGAACTTTGGCTTTAGTGACAGATGTGATTCTCCGCATTGAAGTTTTGCCACCACTAGAGCAACGTCTTGTTGTAGCTACACGCGAAATTGGCCCAATGCTAAAATTTCTCGCCAGCATCCGTGAACTTGACCCGCATACGATAAGACTATTTGACTTGCGCATCGTCGAAATCGCCAAACGCTACGGTAATTATTGTAAGCTCTTGCCCGATAATCTGAATACCGGCTGGTTCGCAATTATCGGCTTCAATAATCGTCCGCGTCGTGCCCAGAAAAAGCTTCAATTGTGTCTGCAAAGCCTGCCAGCTGGCACCTTTGCAACTATTGAGGACCGAAGTAACTCTCTTGACTTCCAGGAATTTACTTCGGCTTTGATTAGTTTTCTAAACAACGATCTAAACGGTGAGCGCGCGGCCATTGCTGACGACGTTTACATCCCCAAGTATAAGTTAGAAGATTATATTAAAGGGCTTAAATTGCTTGAAGGAGCACTTGACACGGAGTTATTAATTCATGGCTCCTACCTTACTTCAAATTATAGCGTTCGTCCGCTGATTGATTATTCTGCGATTGATGGCCGGAAAAAGGCAATCAACTTTTTGCGCCAATACAGTAGATTGGTGGCCGATTGTGAAGGTTCGGTGACTGGCGGCAGCCCCGAAGGTCGTGTCAAGGCGCTTGCTCCGACCCAAGTATTTTCGCCCGAAGAATATCGTCTCTATTCTGAAATCAAAACAGCCTTTGACCCCAACAATATCTTTAATCCCAAAGTCAAGTTGGGTGCCGATATTAGAGATACGATTCGCCATCTCCGTACTTCCGAAAGGAATGGAATTATTACCCCTTAATAATTCCATGTTATAATACAGGGTATGAAGACTACAACGAAGAAATTATCTGATACCAAAGTGGAAATCAAGGTAACACTTGATGCTACCGATCTCAAAAAAGCCAAAGAACAGGCCCTTGAGCGCCTCGCTACCAATCTGAAGGTACAAGGTTTCCGCAAGGGAAAGGCTCCCGCATCTATGGTCGAGAAGCATGTCTCGCCAAACGAAATTGCAAACGAAACAATCGACGTTGCCGTACGTACGACTATGCCTGCCGCCTTTGAAGAAGCAAAGAGTGCACCGATCGCCATTGAAAAGGTGAACGTATTGAAGTACGTCCCCGACGAGTCGGCCGAATATACCGCTACCGCCGATGTCTTACCAGAAGTTAAACTGGGCGATTTCAAGAAATTAAAAGCCAAGATGCCCCAGACCGAGCCTTCTGACTCCGACGTCCAAGAAATTATCAATAATATCCTCAATGCTTACGCTGAAAAGAAAGTCACGAAGCGCGCCGCTGCATTGGGGGATGAAGTGATGATTGATTTTGTCGGCAAAAAAGACGGCGAGGCTTTTGCTGGCGGCACTGCGAAGGATTATCACCTCATTTTGGGTTCAGGACAGTTTATTCCAGGATTTGAAGACGGAATTGTTGGACATAGTGCGGGAAATAAATTTGATTTAGAGCTTACTTTCCCGAAAGAGTATCCAGAAAAGAGCCTAGCTGGCGAAAAAACCGTTTTTGAAGTTTTGCTCAAGCAAGTTAATGAAGTCATCAAGCCGAAAGAGGATGATGAATTAGCCAAAAAATGTGGTGATTTCAAGACGATGGACGACCTCCGCGCTGACGTGAGAAATAATCTTGAACAGCAGAACAGTTACCGCGCTATCGAACGTTATCGCGACGACCTCGTCAAGGAACTCGTCGAAAAATCAAAAGTAGCCGCGCCAGAGGTGCTCGTTCAGGACCAGATGCGCTTTATTAAAGAAGATGTCACGCGCAATGCTGCTTCACAAGGCATGAATTTTGATCAATATATTGAGCGCGTAGTGCGTCAGACTCCCGAAGAATGGGAGAAGCAAGCTCGTGACCTCGCCGAGCAACGCGTCAAAGCTTCTTTAGTTCTACAAATCCTAGCGAGAGAGCAGGGGATTACTGCCAGTGACGAAGAAGTCGAAGCGAAGATTGCAGAACTAAAAGATGTCTATCAGAAGTCCAAAGAAGCAATGGAAAACCTCAAAAAGCCAGAAGTCAAGCAAGATCTTCGCAACCGCCTAGTAATTGATAAGACATTGGATTTTCTAGTTACAGCTAATAATGGCGACAAGCGCGCCAAAGACCAAGCCAAGCCCAAAAAGGCCAAAAAATAGTACGTACTACGTACGCTGAATACTCCCTACACTCATCATGGGGAGTATTTTTTATACAAAATATACTTTTTATGCTTGTTCCTAATTTTTATGCTTGTTCCTAATTTTTATGTTATAATGAAATTGCCTTATTACTACATAATCACTATTTTTGATAAATAGAGCATTTTTTCACATATCAAATACTCTTACTCCTACGTTCAAATAAGCGACATCGCATAAATAATCGGACGTTGGATAGAGTTTGATGTGTGATTATGGATGGTAGTAAGGCACCTTGCGGTGTCGCTTTTTGTATTTGGCGGCAGCAGGAGGAGCGTTAGCTCCT
>CAPKVJ010000013.1 GCA_948648655.1 uncultured Candidatus Saccharibacteria bacterium
CATTACCATTGTCGGCCGGATCTTCTGTCGGTGTTTTACCACCTTCACCATCCTTTTTGTGATAATAAACAATGACAGTTTTGCCACCCTTCGGCATATCACCTTCTACTACGGGTAACTCACATTCGTAACCGTCGTAGCTAGGAGATGGAACCCTATAGTGCTGGTTCTCCTTGTATGCCTGCGGTTCATAATGATCCTTTTGAGTTGTACCACCGTCCCGTTTAACATATTGAATGCGGAGATCGTATTTCTCCTCCACCGGCGAATCCGGATCGTAATAGACAGTGGTTTCGTAACCACTTGTGGACTCCATCTTGCCTTTCACGCGTTTTGTCCGGCAAGTGTAACCTTTCGGGGCATCAGGCGACGGAACATTAAACTCCTGCCCCACTTCGACACTACTATGATGGGTATTGAATTCATCCTCTCCTCCACCTGCCAACTTCTTGACGTAGTGGATGGTCAGAGGGCCATACTCTTTGTTCGGGTCGCCTGGATCGTCCGGATCACCCGGCTTATTCGGAGTCCCAGTCTTCGGGTTCTCTGCCTTCTCCGCAGCCTTGAGCACCTTACCTTTCTCTACTCTGATAGACAAATCATCTATCAGAATGTAGATTGTCAAGACATCTTCATCTAAATTGCTACGGTAATGCAATACAAAAGCGTCTCTGTTAGTCTGCAGGTCTTTTCTGACCTCGACTTTCATGTGCTCGAAATCAGACTGCATCGGCAGCCAATATCCCTTACTTAAGTTGCATTTCTGAATCTCGCTGTCGCCAACGAAATAGTCCAACAGGGCGTTGATCTTACATCCCGTTTCATACACCCATTCGGTTACTTTTATATAATTAATCCGATCTGGGCGGGTTTCATACCCTTTAGGGTGCTCAAGGAATATAGGCTTGCCATTTTCATCAGTCATGGTCAACCCATCTTCGCTTTTATAAGCCTTGTCGTAGATCGCCTTTGCTTCGGCAATCCACGGGTTATTCTTTGTGGCTACCTTTTGCTTTGAAAGCATGTGTAACCACATATACTGAACGATCGGATTAATTGGGTTATGCTCATATACAACCTCACGCATATACAGCTGCCTGTCAGTTGCATGAGCCAGCCCTTCCAAGTCATCCTTGAACTGTTTCAGCCACACCTTGCACTTATCATGCACGGCATTCGTAGCGTCAACAGTCAAATTCGACCCACTGAAATCTGTGACCTTGTACGGACTTTCCGTGTTATTTTCATCACGGGCATAGCCCATTTCAAGATCCGGACACCACATAGGAGTGTCTACCGCACCAGAAAGCTGATTACCCTCAATCCACTCGCCGGTCGTATAATCATACGCCGACATAATCACCTTCGCCTGCGCGGCTGCCGGTGTAGAACCGTGTGCCAGCCACATGTCGTCTTCAGTATGTGGCCAACGAGCCTTCATATCATCCTCATTGAACTCGACTTTCGGGATAGCTAAATCCTCGATCGTCGGGTCTTTCGCATCGGATGGCTTATCATTCTCCGAGTCAGATTTTGCCTTTACGATGTCTTTTGCTGTGTCGATGATCCCTTTCGTTCCATCGCTAGGCGTAACATCGCCGCTCTCTTCTGTTGCGTTGCCCGGCATGAATGCATTTGCGGAGATAGCTCCGCTTGCCGCAAGCAGGCAGAGTATTGCTGAAGCAGCGATTATACGCTTCAAACCTTTGCACTCCGTAGCGTTAAAATTGCTCCCATTGGGGTTAAGCCCCACATGGTACTTGTGCGCATAATAGATGGCGCATCCAGCCATCGCTAATGCAAAAATAGTGCATAAAACAATAATTACAACTTTCAAAATAGTCATAAGTATTGCCCCCTTTCATTAAGAATGTTTTGTTTTTAGTTTCAAAACTCTCAAACTTACTCGGGGCGTACCAGACCCCTACGAAGATTGAGAGGGTCGGTACGGATATGCGCACCTATTTATATAAAAATTGACATATATTTTTATGGATACAATACCAATAAACAGTATTGTATCCGAGATAAATCGGTTGTAAATGGACGTTAGCTTAAGCTATATTGCATAACCTATCTAACTCCTTTCATTGTAGCACACATGCTTAAAAATGTCAAGTATAACACCCAGTTTCCCCACATAAAACCATGCTTATGCTAAAAAGACTTATGTTGGGCAAATAAAGGAGAAAAAGTTATTGGTTGTATCTGGGGTATATTATGGTTGATTAATGCTCCAATCCTACCATTTTCGCAAAATCGGGGGCTTTGGGGTTGTCAAAAATGATGTTTGTTTGCTAGACTGACAAACGAGCAATAGCACCTTGACACTCGCCAGTGCGAGTTAATATAAGTACTGGAGAAAGGAGGTTACTATGGTTGTAAGTTTAAGTCTTAAGCTATTTAAGAAAACCAGCTTAAAAATAACTATCGCCCTAAACGAGCGATAGTTATCAGCTAATAGATAATCCCATTCTCTCACTAATCTAGAGCCAAGTCAAGGCTAAAAGCTATTGCTCACCCTCCTTTCTACTACCTATACTCTAACTAGCTAGGCAGCGGAGGGGGAAGCCATCATGACGAATACCACTGTTGTCTCCATTAGCAGTCCAGACTTTGTCTGCTCCAAATAGTAGATAGTATGCAGTTATGGGATTACCGTAAGACGATGAAGCCCAAGTGCGATTTCCTTGCCCTAGTCCTCGTAATTTACCAATTTCTGTACTAACATACCCGCTGCGCACCATTGTATGGCACAAAAGTGACCTATATCCAATCATTAATCCCTAATGCTATAATAATGACATGAAAAATCGCGATAAAAATACAAAGCTACCCCTATTTGAAAATATTGATTGTATTCATATTCGGGTCGCCGACCTTGATAGCGGATTAGAATTTTATCAAAATGCACTTGGACTAAATTTGTTGTGGCGGACCAAACATGCCTGTGGGCTAGGCATGAAAACGGGAGACACAGAAATAGTCATCTCTAAAGAAGATTACCTCATGGTGGATGTGAAAGTTGAGAACGTGGAAAAAGCTCTAACTACTTTTGTCAATGCTGGTGGCGAGGTTAAGGATGGCCCATTTGATATTGACGTTGGGAAATGTGCCGTTGTCGCAGATGCATGGGGCAATCAATACTGTCTTTTGGATACAACCAAAGGAACCTACGACACAGACGCGGATAATTTAGCTATTGGCGTATCGAAAAAATAAAATCAATACGCTAATATTGGTAATTGTTTTGTTTACCACAAAAAAGACGCACATAATAATATTGCGCTCCATCAATAGCCTGGCAGGGGCGCACGGAATCGAACCATGATCTACGGTTTTGGAGACCGCTATACTAGCCGTTGTACTACGCCCCTATGAACTTCATTATATCATAAAAAAGAAACAACTCATACAGCATCCTCCTACTACCTATACTCTAACTAGCTAGGCAGCGGAGGGGGAGGCCATTAAAATGACCGCTACTGTCTGCTGGATTAACATCAGCACTATCAAAAGCTAAATCATAAGCACTACTAGAATTGGAATAAGACCATGAAGACCAGCTAGAACCATTTGCGCCAGAAAACCATAATACATTATTATTGATCCGAATAGCTCCGCTGCGCACAAAAACTACCACTATTTGGCGTCAGGACGCAGTACCGTCTTCTCCTCACCTTCTACTAAATAGACATCGGTATCATTCAATAGCATTGGCTTGTCGCCAGCCCTAGCAATTTGCGCAAGCCGAATTTGATTAGTCTCACTATGATCCTCTCTATCTGCGTGTGGCATTATATAGCCCTCAACCAACTTTAAGCCAGAAGTATAAGGTTCTATACCATAAGTTTCACGCGCTTTTTCCGGACTAATAAGCTTTTCTTCTGCTGAATATGGTAATAAATCATCTGTCGTTACCATCGAACCAGCACTATAACCTCCATACACAAACTTATCTTCCCGCACACCTTTCTGAATGATCTTATCCATCCCACTCTCATGCATTGCTGTCGCCAGGCAATAAACACTGCCACCTATCGAGAAAATTAATCCTGGCTGAATTTCTGCAATATACTTTTCTAATTCACTAGATTTGCGGAAATATTTTCGTAAATCTAGGCGCCCAGCGTCAATACCAATATTCGCAAGGTTTACTAGGGTCTTCTTAATTACATTTGCGATTCTGGCATCATCTTGATAATAATCACGCGCATCGCCTATTACCAGAGCTTTGCGGTTATCTCCGACAAGTCTATCTAATACATCGCTAAAATCTCCCAAATCCTGACTCGCTAGAAAAAGCCTCATAACCCAATTATACAATACGCTGTTGGTGGGCGATAGAATTTATGCTATATTTGATTATAATGAGTAATTACTATAACCAAACCGTCAAAGATGTCCTCAAGGATTTTTCAGTTGATCTAAAAACCGGTTTAACTTCTGCAGAAGTTACTCGACGTCAAGAAAAATACGGCAAAAACCTACTCCGCGTCAAAGAAACCCCACTCTGGCGCAAACTACTGGAGCCTTTTATTGATATCTTTATGGTAATCCTTATCTTTGCGCTAGTCTTATCTTTAATTCAACGTGATTGGATTGAGGCGATCACGATTGCTGTGATCATTATCGCCGACGCGATAGTGTATTATATCCAGCGTTTCTCTACGGAACGCATTTTGAAATCTTTGGCGCGTAGTACCGAGCAAGCTGTAGTAGTATTTCGAAATGGTGAGGAGCAAACTATCGAGGCAGCAGACCTAGTACCGGGTGACATCGTAATCTTGCATGAAGGTGATCGCATTCCTGCCGACGGGCGCATCATCAACGAGTCGGGTATCCTGTCGGATGAAGCCATGTTGACCGGAGAATCCGAGCCAATTGCTAAAGATGCCAAAGCTATCTCTGGCCAAAAGAAAGTTTACGAACAGCGTAATATGGTCTTTTCTGGTGCATTCGTCATGACCGGAACAGGGAGATTTGTAGTTACTGCGACAGGGAATGACACAGAATATGGTCGAATTGCTTCACTAGCCTCATCGGTCAATGAAGCTAGCCCGATTTCTGCTAAAATCAATAAATTAGTTATCAAAATTGCCATCGTCGTGGTTGGTCTAGCATTGCTAGCGCTAGTAATACAGCTACTTGACGGCATCAATATTCTCGACGCACTAAAATTTACCCTAGCGATGATTGTTTCGGCAGTGCCAGAAGGCTTACCAATTGCAATCTCGATTATTTTAGCACTTTGCGCCAAACGCATGGCAGAGAAGCATGCTCTAATTAAAGAACTGAAGGCTATTGAATCGCTAGGGATCGTGACCACGATTGCCTGCGACAAAACTGGCACATTGACCAAAAATCGTCTTGAACTCCAGGAGACTTGGGGGCCTGGCACCAAAGCCGAGCTTCGAGATTGCCTCGCGCGTGCAGTGTTACTAGAGTCTGCTCTTGTCAGTTCAGACGATCGTGCTGCCATTGCTGATCCGCTAGATGTTTGCATTATTAATTATCTAAGAGAGCAGAAGTATAATCTGAGCAAGCTAGAACCAATTAAAACTTATGCTTTCGACCAGAAGCTAAAACTTTCGGGCAACTTATATCGTAGCTCGAAAGGTGAACTAATCCTTAATCTCAAGGGAGCACCGGAAACTATTATTTCACGTTCAAAGCTTACTATGTCGGAACGCGAGATGATTGAATGTAAGTTAGTTGAGCTAGCTGGAAAAGGTTATAAAGTAGTTGCGCTTGCACGGGGTAAGAGTAAGCGTGAGATCAATGAGCTTGGCCGCCTAGATAAGTCTGATTTATTTGAATTTGTGGGCTTTATCGCTATTGCGGATGCAATTCGCCCCGAAGCAGCACCGGCGATCCGTCAGGCAACGCGCATGGGCGTAGTTACCAAGATGATCACTGGCGACCATGCCGGTACCGCCTATGCTATTGGCAAGGAGCTTGGCCTCGCCAAAGATATCTCTGAAGTCCTAGACTGCTCCAAATTAGGCAACATTAGCGATGACGACCTTGAGGATCTTGCCCGAACGGTGACCGTTTTTGCGCGCGTCACGCCCGAAGATAAGTTTCGTATTCTACAGGCTATTAAGCGTACCGAGATTTGTGCTATGACTGGCGACGGAGTTAATGATGTCCCAGCATTGGTTGGAGCGCATGTTGGTATCGCAATGGGTGATGCTCCATCAATTGTTCAGGACGCTGGCGATATTGTCTTGATCAATAATAATTTCAAGAACATTACCGAAGCCATGAAAGAGAGTCGAACAGTGCTAGCGAACATTCGTCGTATGCTAGGCTATCTTTTGGCTACTAATGCCGGCGAAGCTCTTACTATGTTGGGAGCATTAATTTTCTTTGGTGATCAAATGTTGACCCCAATTCAGATCCTATGGATTAATCTCGTCACCGATTCTCTCATGGTTATACCGATTGGGCTTGAGCCACCCGAACAGGGAATTTTGCGCCAGAAACCCGAGCACAAAGACGCCCCAATTCTTCCGCGTAATTTAGTCATTCGCATGTCGATTATCGCTGTGGTTATGGCCGGTATTACATTAGGTGTATACGCTGTAGCAAAGGCGACGCTGGGTTCTAGTGCGCAAGCAAACACTCTAGCTTTTGTTGCGCTTGTCGTCATGCAATGGAGCAGTGCTATCTCGGCGCGGGGGACTTACGAATCGGCCCTGCAGCGTCTCAAGGTCCGACACCGTAGTTTCTATATTGCCCTACTAGCCGCAGTACTCTTGCAAGTCGTGGCGGTGTTTGGTCCACTAGCAGTCTTTGTGGATACGGTCAGCGTGCCATTAGACGCCTTACTATTGGCGGTAGCAGTAGCATTGATTGTACCACTGATTATCATCGAGAGTTATAAGAAGTTCCAGCCTAAAGCATAAGCATATTGTAATTTTTACAACAATTTTCTAGTTGACACGCTATATATAGCGTCTTAAAATAAGTATAGACACTAAATATAGGGTCAAACTAATTAGAAAATAAAAATTCAGCGAACAATAGAAAAGAGGAGGTAATATTTTTTATGTTCAAGAAAATCGTTAAAAGAGATGGGCAAGTTGTAAATTTTGACCCAGAAAAAATCACTGAAGCCATTGCAAAGGCTGGTCTGGTGACAGAAGAATTTAAATATGATCGCGCCAAACAAATCACCGAAAAAGTTCTCAAGCGCGCTGACGAAACCATCAAAAAGCGCACTCCGAGCGTCGAACAGATTCAAGACATTGTCGAAGAAGTTTTGATGGAATCTGCTTTCAAGCGTACCGCGAAGGAGTATATCACTTATCGTCAAGAGCGCAATCGTACTCGTGAAGCCAAAAGTAATTTGATGAACATTTACAAGACAATTGCAGTTGCCGATGCTTCCGAAGACTCCGATGTTAAGCGTGGCAATGCGAACGTTGACGGCAACTCGGCTATGGGTAAAATGCTACAATTCGGTGCCGAAGGTGCAAAAATGTTTGCCAAGACTATTTTAATGAAACCTGAATACGCTAAAGCGCATGATGACGGCGAAATTCACGTCCACGATTTGGATTTCTATGCGACCGGAACTTTGACTTGCTGTCAGACCGATCCTTTGAAGTTATTTGCTGACGGTGGTTTTGACACTGGGCATGGACATTTGCGCACACCAAATAGTATCGGTAGTTATGGTGCTCTTGCGGCAATTATCTTGCAGGCTAATCAGAACGAGCAACATGGCGGCCAAAGCATCCCAAATTTCGATTATGCGATGGCGCCAGGCGTTGACAAGAGCTTCCGTAAAGCACTAAATCGTAGTATTAATCAATATAACCGTTTCAGCGGCAACGAGATCACTGTCAAAATCCCAGAAGATTTAGCCTATGGCGATGAAAAGGCTCTGAAGAAGCTGAAACTTCCAGAAGGAATCATCGAAAGCGCCAATGAAGACGTCGAGCGTCAAACGTTCCAAGCAATGGAGGGCTTCATTCATAACTTAAACACGATGCATAGCCGCGCTGGCGCACAAGTACCTTTCACTAGTATTAATTTCGGCACTGATACTAGCCCATCAGGTAGGTTGGTCAGTAAGTGCCTACTCGAAGCCACTGAAGATGGACTTGGGCACGGCGAGACACCGATTTTCCCGATCTCAATTTTCAAAGTTAAGGAAGGCGTCAATTATAATCCTGGCGATCCTAACTATGATTTATTCAAGAAAAGCATGGAAGTCAGTGCCAAAAGATTATTCCCAAATTTCGTATTTATCGATGCGCCATTCAATTTGAAAGGCTATAAGCCAGGGGATTATCGCACAGAAATTGCCACGATGGGCTGCCGTACTCGAGTTTATGGTAGCATCTTCCCAGAAAGTGATGGCATCGCTACTAGTCGCGGCAACTTAAGCTTCACTACAATTAATTTGGTCAGGATAGGTATCAAGCATGGGATCTGCTTGGGTGAGCGCAAAGAAGCCGATTGGTCAGGTTTTTACAAAGAGCTAGACGAAAAAATGGACCTAGTAGCGGGCGAGCTATTGGAGAGATATGAGTTCCAAGCAAACCAACACGTGAGGAATTTTCCATTCTTGATGGGAGAGGGTAACTGGATTGGCAGCGAGAAACTGGGTTGGAATGATACTTTGCGCGATGTCATTAAACACGGAACTTTGAGTATCGGCTTCATCGGCCTTGCGGAATGTCTAGTAGCTATGACTGGTAAACATCACGGCGAAGATGAAGAATCGCGCGAGCTAGGACTTGATATTATTAGCCACATGCGCGAACGCTGCGATGATTATAGTAAGAAATATAAGCTTAATTTCACTTTGCTCGCAACGCCAGCCGAAGGTCTAGCTGGACGCTTCACTCGCATTGATCGCAAAGAATACGGTGAGATCAAAGGCGTTACTAACCGTGATTACTATACAAACAGTTTCCACGTACCAGTTTATTACCCAATTGGAGCTTTTGAAAAAATCGAGATTGAAGCCCCATATCATGAACTGTGTAATGCTGGACATATTACCTATATTGAGCTTGATGGCGATCCGAGCGACAATATTGATGCTTTCGAGGCTGTCATTCGTAAGATGAAGGAGAGTGGCATTGGTTATGGATCTGTCAATCACCCAGTTGACCGCGACCCAGTTTGTGGCTATTCTGGTATCATTGACGGAGATAGATGTCCTAGCTGCGGTCGTCTTGAAAGTGAAGGTGATGTACCGTTTGAGAGATTAAGAAGGATTACGGGCTATCTTGTAGGCTCACTAGAGCGCTGGAATGATGGTAAAAAAGCCGAAGAGCGCGATCGGGTAAAACACGATGTCAAATGTAATATTAACGGAGTGTACAGCGTCGAAGAAAAAGCCGAGCGCGAAGCCGCCAAGAAGAGTCGTAAATCAATGACTGGAAAGAAATAAAGAGAGCAGAGAATGAAAAATAACGGAGCGATTAGCAATGTCTCCGCACGGGAGGGTGCGGAGGCTACGGCCGAGCATGCAGTGCGCGAGTCCCGTAACGACGGGCACGAGCGACACGTCTCCCGAGCGGAAGGCATTGTTAATCGTGGCTTAATGCGTCTTTCTGGTCCGCTTGAACACGACAACATCGTCAATGGCTACGGCCTGCGCGCAGTACTCTGGACACAGGGCTGCAAACGGCATTGTCCTGGATGTCAAAATCCTGAAACTTGGGATTTCGCTGGCGGAGTGGAAGTCGAGATTGATGAGATTAAACGCAGATTGAGTGATTTCAAAGGGCAAGCTGGAATTACGTTTTGCGGCGGAGAACCTTTTGAACAGCCCGAAGCCTGCAAAGAAATTGCTGATTGGTGCCGCACGGAATTGGGTTGGAATATTTGGAGCTTCAGCGGATACGTTTATGAAGATTTGAAAGCTGAAGGCGGCGCAAAATGGGAATTTCTCAAAAGTCTTGACGCGCTCATCGACGGTCCATTCATTCTTGCTGAACGCGACTTGACACTAAAATTTCGCGGTTCCAGAAACCAGAGATTGCTACATTTAGAGTATGGTACTGGCAAAATATTGCGGGTGGAATAAGGAGGTAAATGAAAAATCTAGCTATAATTGCTTGCATTAGTGATGACGGCGGACTCGGGAAGGACGGCGACTTGCTCTGGCATATTCCAGAGGATATGCAGTTCTTTAAGCAGACGACTATGGGTGGCGTAGTAGTAATGGGTCGAAAGACTTTTGAATCTATTGGGCGAGCCTTGCCTGGCCGTGAGAATTTAGTCTTGTCACGATCGGACATAGGGTGCGATGGCGTACGTAGTTTTAAAAGTAAAGCAGAATTAGATGAATACTTGGGCAATACAGCCAAAAATAAATTCATCATTGGTGGCAGCTCACTCTATGAAATGTATTTGCCCGAAGTTGACAAAATGTATTTGACAAAAGTTGCAGCAGTAAAACCTGCAGACGTTTATTTCCCGAAATACGATGAATCTGAATTCACTATGCAGGAAATCAAACATGGAGAGTATCAAGACATTAAATATCAGATTTTTGAATATCGGCGAAAGGCAAAACATGACTGAAGATGAAGAAAAGTTAGCACTAGACGAATTATCGGAATCCGTGATGATTGCTCGTCTTGAAGATTGGATTAGCCAACAATGAAAGATTTGATCTATCTTGATCATGCTGCAACTAGCCCGCTACTGCCGTGCGTAAAGGCAGAAATGCAGCGAATCATGGAGCTTGACTTGGGCAATGCTGCAGCTCTGCATGGCGCAGGCCAGACCGCAAAGGAAATAGTTGAAACAGCGAGAGCAAACGTAGCCCGGCTATTGAATTGCAACGTTAGCGAAATTATATTCACCTCTGGCGGGACGGAAGCAAACAACACTGTAATGGAAATTTTTCGCGGGCAAAAGGTACTTATCAGCTCCGTTGAACATCCATCAGTGCGCGAAGCCGCCAAAGCCCGCGCCTGCGAAGTTGTCGAAATCATAGTGGATCAGAAAGGGCGCATGGAGCTCAGAGACCTAGAGAAGAAACTGGACGAAACAATCGGTTTAGTCTCGGTGATGTTGGCTAATAACGAACTGGGTACCATCGAACCAGTAGTAGAGGTAGTAAAATGTTGTAAAAAACACAACATTCCCGTACATTGTGACGCAACGCAAGCCTTTGGTAAGATTAAAATTGATGTCAATGAGTTAGGCGTAGACTACTTGACTATTTCTGCGCACAAGATCGGCGGGCCTACTGGGGTTGGTGCGCTATTCGTGCGTCAAGGTGCGGAGTTTAATCCGTTGATGTGTGGCGGGCATCAGGAAAACAAAAGGCGTGCTGGAACTAGTAATGTATTGGCTATTGCGGGATTTGGTACTGCCGCCAAATGGTGCTGGGATAATTGGAGCTGTCGTAAGTGGGCGGAAGTTGCCAAGTTACGAGATATACTGCGCGAGCGGATTTTGCACGAAGTGCCCTACAGTAGCTGTAATAGCCCAGAAGAGATTTGCTTGCCAAATATATTAAATATGAGTTTTCAAGCGGCCGAAGGAGAAAGCATTCAGTTATATTTAGATTTAAAAGGCATCATAGTTGGCACAGGGTCAGCTTGTGCGGCGGGTGATATTAAACCTAGTCATACGCTCATGGCGACCACAGGTGATGCCGAAGTAGCACATAGTAGTATTCGATTTTCATTAGGCCTAGATACAACCAAAGAAGATATTGAGCGCGTCATGGCAGTTCTACCAGGCATAGTACGGCGCTTGCAGGGTATAAGCACAGTTAAAGTAAAGGAACAGATATGAGTGGAGCTGATAAAGGATGTAACAAAACCAATCCGCAACCAGGCTGGGTATATTCCGACATTGTCAAAGAACATTTTTTGAGTCCTAGAAATTTCCTCATGGGGGATGAGTCACAATTTGCGGCGGACGCTGAAGGTATTGTCGGCAATCCAATCTGTGGCGATCAGATGAAAATATTCATAAAAGTCAAAGATGACAAGATTATAGACATTAAATGGAAAACTTACGGCTGTGCTAGTGCTATCGCCTCAACATCAGCACTTTCGGAATTAGTAAAGGGCAAAACATTAGCTGAAGCTCTAGAAGTAGGGCCAGAAGAAATCACGAAGTATTTAGGCGGATTACCAAAACATAAATTTCATTGTTCTGTATTAGGGCATGAGGCTCTAGCAGCCGCTATCAACAATTATCGTGAGCGAAAGTAATTGCCTTTTTATTGGCAGAAGTGTAAAATAAAGATATGCAGATTGAAAATCGAGCAATACTTGTGCTCTATCGCCTCGCAGTCACACTTTTGTCTATTTTGGGCATTTGGGCAGAGTATTCACGGCTTGGCCCAGATATGTTGCGAGATTTTTCTTCTTGGTTTTTGATAGCGACAGCTGGTTATTTTTTGATAAGTACCATTGTGACAATATTTAGGCGTAAGCACAGCCCCAGCTATACTTTTTGGCCAGTATTTGAAGGCATGCTGCTAGTCTCGGGTATGATTTTGTTTGTTGGGCAAATTGTGTTTTTCACGCTTGACTATGCCGGATTGGGACTCAGCCCATTAACTATAGGTTTGGTTTATTTCATATTGCCTATTATGATACTAATAGATTGGCTATTTTTCAGCGAAAAAGGTCGTTGGCGTTTTTCCGACCCGCTGTACTGGCTTGCCTTGTCTACTATTTTCACCTGTTGGATATTAGCCAGTGCTTCAATGATGCCAGACAGTGCACACTTACGCTACCCTTATGATTTTTTAAACTGGCCAGAAATTACAATCCCATCAATGTTTTGGCAGCTTGTAATTATAGTAGTCCTTATCATAGCGTTTAGCTATATCTGTTGGTTGATCGACTTTGCGATGAGCGGCAACTTATCCAAGAACATCGTACTACCACGTATCAAAACCATCGTGATTGAAGAAAATGATGAAGACGACAATTCCGCTGTACAGAAGCCTGAGTCACAACCATCTTCTAAAAAAGTTCCAGCAAAAGTTAAAGTCGAAGGCCTACAAGATGCGAAATCTGCCCAGAACATTCATCAATCTAAACCGGCCAAGCGCATCAGAGTTGACGAAAGCAGCACCGACGAGCAGTTAAAGGCCGCTAAAGAAATTTCTCGCCCCGAGCGAAATATCAAGCCAGAAAATTCAACCAAATCAAACTCTCATAACGCCCAGAGCGTTCACTCTGGGCCAAAACCATCAACCCGAAAGAGTGACGTATCCAAGAATGCGAGCAATCAGCCAAAGCCTCAGTCGTCCAAATCACAATCCGAGAAGCCTGCGCCCAAAGCAGCCGATTCTGAAAAGACCGAAAAAGCCAAAAAGGACAAAAAGCCAGTGCGAAAATCCAAGACAGAGCAAAAGCCAAATACGCAGACCGATGCAAAATCCGATCATGAGCCTAGTTCTGTATCAAACGAACCAAAGATTCGCATTGTTGAGCAAATCGGTGAATTCAAAGATGACAAGCCCAAAAAGAGTGAAGAAGACAAGCCAAATGCCACCAAGACCACTAGTAAGTCAGAAAAATCCAAAGCCAAAAGGTCATCCGACCCAGTCTAAAAGTCATCTAGCTGTCACTTTGTTTTAGTAATATATACTTAAAATTAAACAAAGGATAGCATGAAAATTCTAGAAGTAGAACACTTATGTAAAACATACGGCAAAGGCGAGAACCTCGTTCGCGCAGTTGATGACGTTAGCTTCTCGGTCGATGAAGGGGAATTTGTAGCCATTATCGGTGCTAGTGGCTCAGGAAAATCAACGCTGCTGCATTTATTGGGCGGAGTTGATCGTCCAACATCGGGCAAAGTTCTAGTTGATGAAAAAGACATCTATAACTTACCCGACGATGCATTAGCGATTTTTCGCCGGCGACAAATCGGAATTATATATCAATTTTATAATCTTATACCAATTCTCAATATCAAAGAAAACATTACTTTGCCGTGCGATCTAGATGGTAAGTTGGTTCCCAAAAGTCGTCTCCGCGAATTGCTCAAAGTACTGGGACTTGAAGATCGCGTTGAGCACTTGCCAAATCAACTTTCCGGTGGCCAACAACAACGTGCTTCAATTGGGCGTGCGCTGATTAATGACCCGGCCATCATTCTCGCTGATGAGCCGACAGGTAATCTCGACTCGAAGTCCGGCGACGAAATTATTTCTTTGTTAAAACTTTCTAATAAAAAGTACCATCAAACAGTTATAATCATCACCCATGATCTCGAAATTGCACGCCAGGCCGATCGGGTTATTACATTTGAAGATGGCAAAATCTTAAAAGATGAAAGGTTTTAAGATGCCAATCTTGCAGAAACTCACTATTAAGAATTTGCACAAAAATAAACGTCGCACCATTGTGACGATTTTGGGCGTGATGTTGTCGGCGGCCTTGATATTGGCAGTTGTTGGTATGGTTACTAGTTTCCAGAAAATGATGGAGAGTGTTGCTATCTCTGAAACGGGTAACTATCACGCCGTGTTCGACTCTGTCCCGACCGACTCGCTAAAATATATTACCGAAAACCAGCACGTCAAGGAATATTTCTATTCCGAACCAGTTACGGCTGAATCAGTCGGCGAGGACACTTTTGAAACCTATACACTTTATCCAGGTTTAGCCTATCAACTAGCGGACTATAAACGTTTGGATTCACTACCGGAGCATCCAAATAAAGCATATAATATATATGTCGTTTATGATAACCCTAAAGATTTTGCCGCCATTCAAGAGCGCATCCTGACCACTCTTAAAGAAACGCTCGGTAAAGATATCAACGTACGGACTAACTCTAATCTGCTCCGTGCCTATGGTGTTGTGAGCGACCAAGCTCTAACCTCGCTGTATTGGATTGCTGGCATCATTATCGCTATTATCGTTATAACTAGTATAATTGTTATCCGAAATAGCTTCAGCATTTCTGCGACGGAACGCACACGTCAATTTGGCATGTTGGCAAGTATAGGGGCTACTCCTCAACAAATCCGCCACAGCGTCATCTTTGAAGGTATAATCATTAGTGCTATTGGCATTCCACTAGGCATACTATTAGGTGTCGTTGCCGTCGCTGTGCTGGTGATTATTATCAATTGCCTCATGCAAGATGTATTTATGGCCGCAATTGAGTTTTCCCTACCATTTTGGGTGTTTCCGTTTACGTTAGGGTTAAGTTTTATAACGATTCTTTTGTCTTGTCTCTGGCCAGCTATTCGTGCGAGTCGCATTCCGGCAGTTGAAGCTATACGCGGAAGCCAGGATATTAAAATTAAAGCCAAAAAGCTCCGCACTTCAAAACTCACCGCGAATATTTTTGGTGTCGGCGGAGTAATTGCTGCCAAAAATCTCAAACGCAGTCGCAAAAAATATCGTACTACCGTTATTTCAATTGTTCTCTCGGTCGCAACCTTTGTCGGCTTATCCAGTTTTATCACCTACGGAAAGAAAACTATTGACCTTGAATATCGCCAAACCGCTGCCGATATTTCGATATCTGGTGCTGATTCGGATTTTTATCAAAAACTTGTCGAACGTTTTGGTATCAATAACTATGCCTATTATTTAGCTACTACGAGTGCTAATATCTCTGTTGCCGCCATGAATGAAACGGCTTTCCGGGAATTTGCAAATTTAGTTGGCATTAAGACCGACGATTATAACCGTATTGCGATCGCGAATAATCAAACATTGGAATATGGTGATGATGGTGGTTATCGGATTGGCAAACTTGAGGGGCTCCAGGAAGGAGAGAATTTTACCGTTGAACTTCTGGATTATGATTGCAAGATGAGTAAAAATGCTACTGGTAAGCACAAAACTTGCGAGCTTTCCGATGATCCAACTCCTATCGACATTAAAATTAGCAAAATCACTGAATCGCAACCGCTTGGACTAGAAGGGGTCATGCAGCCAATGATTTTTGTTTCGGAAAAATATTTTCAGCCAGAGATCATCGCAAATGTCCAAGCTAATTTACCATCCAGCCAATTCTTCGCTGCCAGTATTCCTAACCTAGAAGAATTAGATAGCTATATGAATGAGATAGCCGACACACAGGGCGAATCTGAACATATCTTCTATAACAACCTCAAAGAGAACCAAGACCAAATGCGCCGCGTAGTATTGCTTATGAGTATTTTTCTCTATGGATTTGTGGCGGTGGTTACACTTATCGGAGTGACAAATATTTTCAATACTATTAC
>CAPKVJ010000014.1 GCA_948648655.1 uncultured Candidatus Saccharibacteria bacterium
ATAAAGCAACTGAAAGATGATAGGTAAGCAAACCAAAGGAACATCGTTCGGTGGTTGTGTCCGGTATGTTCTGAAAGAGGAGAAATCCAAGTTGTTGGAAGCAGCCGGAGTGGATGGTACACCTGAACAGATGGCAGAGCAATTTGAATTACAGGCGTTGCTCAACGATAAGGTAAAGAATATTGTCGGACACACCTCACTCAACTTCTCTCCTGAAGATGGCGAACGCCTGAAGTCTGATGATGCGTTGATGTTGCAAATCGCCCATGACTATATGAAACTGATGGGCATCGAAAACACGCAGTACATCATCGCCCGGCATATCGACCGTGAGCATCCGCATTGCCACATCGTTTTCAATCGTGTGGACAATGACGGTAAGACGATTAGCGACAAGAACGACTTCCACAGAAATGAAAAGGTGTGTAAGATGCTGACGGCAAAATACCGCTTGCACTTTGCCAACGGCAAAGACCATATCAAGGAGGAACGCTTGCGTCCATACGACCGGGCAAAGCACGAGATATACAAAGCGTTGAAAGAGGAGCTGCCCAAAGCTCAAAATTGGGATGAACTGAAAGAAGCCCTTGCCGACCGTGACATTGATATGAAATTCAAGGTCAGCCGGACTACACGGGAAATACAGGGTGTCAAGTTTGAGTATGACGGTTTTTCTTTCTCCGGCTCAAAGGTCAGTCGGGAGTTCAGCTATTTGAATATCGACAACCGATTGAAACAGAATGCTTGTGCTTCTTCATTTGAATACCCCAAGCAAGGGTTCACGCATAAAGATGAAGAAGTGCAGCAAAGCATTTCCCAATCCGACAACAGCTCAAGTATCGGTCTTGGTCTGTTGAATGGCAGTTCATCATACGATGCCACTGCCGCAGAAGAAGCAGAGTTCAATCGCCTGATGAAAAAGAAAAAGGCTAAGCGCAAGCGAGGCTTTCATTTATAATTCACTATTTATTAACTTTTTAAATTCAATCAATTATGTTACAAAACGATTTGATTCTTGATTTCAATCTCTACTTGTGTGAGAAATTTGGCTACAGAAACAGTTGTAGCGTGATGCAAAATGCCAATGGCTTTTGCGTGGACATCCGTGAGCGTGATTTGGACTGCTACATACGCTTCTGGGAGTATAGCGAAGGAAGAGGCAACTTTCCCGACTGGAGCATCATCATTGTGCGTAGTAACTTCAAGAAGAACCAAGCCGAAAGCCTCAAAGACTTGACTCGTTTCTTTAAGGAGTACATGCCACGCTACGGTTACAAATACCTCTGCACAGAAGGTGATGACTACAAGTATTATCAGACTCTTGGGTTGAAGCTCATCCATCAAGATCTGTTCGGACAAGAGAACTATGGATTGGCGATGAAAGATTTGAATGTCTGACATTTGATTTTGAGTTAAGGAGGGGATTTCTCCTCTCCTTTTCTCTTTATATAGCAGATAATTTTATATCTTTGCAAACGGAAAAACAATAAATATATGAACGCAATAGGCATACTTGAACAGCAACAAGCTAATGAAGTTTTAAGATTGGAAATAGCATATTCCAATCTTTATAAAGCGTATATGCTGGGAGATAGAAATAAAATGATAAGTCACTATATTGCTACAGGCTATATAGGCATCCCTAATTTTGCAGAATCGGTACAAAGTCAGACGAAACAGGAAATGCTCTCTAATGGGATTTTGCCTGACATATTACCAACTTCCATTGACAACATCAAAGATGATACATTATTGCGAATGAATGTTGTGGGATGTTTGAAAGCCTTACAAAATGAGATTAATATTCGCAATATATATCGAACCCATTACACATATGCGCAAAATATTCTTTATCAGCCTAATCATATATTTAGGCAAGAAGAAGTCTTATATCAAAACCCATATGGACAACAACTGAAAGTTGCCGATATACTTGCGGTATCTAAATATGCAGTAAGCATTGCGGAAGCTATTGCACCGGATGATGAAAATTTTTCAAAAGCAAATGCAGCAATTACAGCTTTACAAAGTATAGATGCAACACTTAACAATAAACCGGAAGATAAGCCAGTCAACAAGATGTTGCATTTAGTAACCAGTTTCATTTCTTCTGTTGTAAAATCATCTATCAAGAATGATGAAGCAAAGCGTGGAGTTACAATAACTGCATTAATGGTTGATTTGACTATAGATTTCTTTTGTAAAAAATAAAGCGATGGATAAACCCATGAATCGGATAAAAGAGGTACTTGAAGAAAGAGGTATCAAACAAACTTGGCTGGCCGAGAAACTCGGCAAGAGTTTCTGTATAGTCAATGCGTATGTATGCAACAGACGGCAACCAAGTTTGGAAGTGCTATTTGAAATTGCTGATATATTGAATATTGATGTGAAAGATTTAATAAAAGACAGATGAGTAGTATGAAGAAGCAAGAAGAACAAACTAAAAATATCTGTCTTTTAAAAAAAGATGGATTTACACTTTATTTAGTGAAAGAAGGAGATTCGTTCACTGATATAAAGAATGGAGTCGTTTCCATACTTCCAGAAGAGCTTATTGCCAAACGCAAAAGCGGAGGCAACATCTCGACTGACATAGAAAACTACGCCCACAAATTAAAACGTCAAGAATATGGAAAGAAGCTAAATTACCAAATTGAGAATCTCTTGTTTCTTACTGGTGCAGGTTCTTCCTACCTTTTTGGAGAGAATGACAAGAAAGGCAAACTTATGTGTAATTTATGGGATGATGCTACGGTTTTGCTTGGTGGAAAACAGAATATGGATGCCTTTTGCGAAAAAGTCAGATATACTGACAAAGACGAGAAAGACGAATATAGAAAAAACCTAGAAAAAGTCCTTTCATTAGCAGAAAAAGCAAAAGATTATATCACAGAACCGATTTTCAAAACAGATAAAGAAGAATGGAATATTACATATACCGTTAGCAAAATAAAGAAGATGATTAAAGATAATTGCAATCTACAAATAACATCTTCCGAATCATCCAGTGTGCATGAAAAATTTCTTAATAAGATTACTAAACGAAAAAGTTCTATTGCAAGGGTAAAGTTATTTACCTTAAACTATGACACCCTATTTGAGCAAGCTGCACGAAAAGGGAATTATACAATAATAGATGGATTCTCTTTTTCCATTCCACGGATATTCAGTGGAAGACATTTTGATTACGATATCGTAATTCGTGATGGTAGCAGAATTAAGAACGAGGACAATTTTGTTCCACGAGTTTTCCACCTATACAAACCACATGGTTCGGTAGATTGGGAAAAACGAGGCAACAACGTTTACCAAAATAAGGCAGAAGAAATTTCTGTAGAAGATTCATTAATGATTTTTCCGCAAGAAAATAAATATGAACACTCTTACGAACAACCATTTTTTGAAATGATGACTCGTTTTCAAGCTGCGTTACGTATGAAAAATACTACATTGGTTGTTATAGGATTTAGCTTTGGTGACAAGCACATATTATCCATGATAAACGAAGCTTTGGAACAAAATCCAAGTTTTCAACTTATCATTATCAATTACAGGGACACAGGTATCATAGAAAGCGACATTTTCTATAAAGAAGCTGGTGAAAGAGGTAATATAATGATGGTCAATGAAACTTTTAAAGAATTTGTTGACGCTTATCCAAACATCAAAATATATGACCAATCCGATGAATATCGTTTAGTGAAAATTGTCAATGAAGGGAACTAATTATAATCCATTTGTAAACGAGCACTTTATTGGTTTTATCAATCAAGTAACTCCACAAGGAGTGAAGGTACATTTCCCTTCCTCCGCTTTGTTACAACCTTTTTTCAAGTATGGTGAACTATATCACGGCGGTTTAGTAGGCAACTATGTAGTAATAGAAGGGCATCAAATGGGATTCTTAGGAAAAATACAAGGAATAGAATTACCTGAAAAAGAGCGTTTGGAACTAAGCGAAAAGTCTTTTGAAACTAATGAAATGCATCCCATAGGATACATTGAAATTCTATTGTCTTTTAGTTTTGAAAATCCAGAAGAAATACAGCGTGGACTTAACACACTACCTCCAATTGGAGCTAAAGTATTTGTTTGCGCTTCTTACTTCATACAAAGTTTCTTTAAACGATTCGGCGTAAAAAAAGAAAATACTGCCCCATGCCTTATGAAACTTGGTGTATTGACACAAGATAAAACAACTCCTGTGGAAATCTCTTTGGACGCTTTGTTTGGTCGCCATTGTGCTATTGTTGGAACTACTGGAGGAGGCAAGAGTTATACAACAAGTAAACTACTTGAAGGAATTTCAAATGCCAAGGCTAAAGCTATTATCATAGATCCTACTGGAGAATATTCAGGTTTTGATTCTAAAGATTATGTAGAAAGTGCTATTATAAATAAAGATAGCTACTTTCATTATTCCCGTTTATCCGTTGGAGATTGGTTCGCATTGTTCAGACCTGCGGGACAAGTGCAACAGCCCAAATTATTAGATGCGATAAAATCACTTAAATTGGCAAAGTGTTTAGAGGAAAACGAAAAATTACCAGAAGATGGGAAATTTTATCATCCTAAGTTTACAGATAAATTCATAACGTGTGTAGGCGGTATAATTAGAAAAAAATGTCATTATAAAGATGCTTTTAGACATTTTGAAACGAAATATATGGCAGAAATAGAGGAAGATAATTCTGAATTTGATTTAACAAAACTTGTAATCCAATTAAAGGAGGAAGCCGTATATGAAAGTAATGGCAGTAATGTTGAAATGTGGGGAGATGTTGACAAAAGAACAAGTGACAACATCGCTAGTCTAATTATTCGTATATATAGTAAGGTATCAGACAAAGCATTTAAGCAAATATTTGGCATAGGAAAAGAGCCTAAAAAAGATTTGTGTGAGACAATTGAATCTTTTATAAGCAACAAGTCAAAACACATTCTACGTATCGGTTTTGAAGATGTTCCCTATGACTTTCAAACAAGAGAAATATTAGCTAATGCCATAGCTAAATTCTTACTTAACAAAGCAAGAAAAGGAGATTTCAAGACACAACCTATTGTGTTCTTTGCAGATGAAGCGCACCAATTTCTGAACAAAGAAGTTAAAGATGAATATTTTCAATCCATGCGTTTAGATTCTTTTGATTCCATAGCAAAGGAATGTAGAAAATATGGCTTATTCCTTTGCTTGGCAACACAAATGCCAAGAGATATTCCATTGGGAACTTTAAGCCAAATGGGTACTTTTTTAGTTCACCGATTAATAAATCATAAAGACAAAGAAGCGGTAGAAAGTGCTTGTTCTGCTGCAAATAAATCAACATTGGCGTATTTACCAGTATTAGGTGCAGGAGAGGCTATACTTATGGGAGTAGATTTTCCAATGCCCGTAATGCTAAAAGTCAATTTACCACAGACTGAACCTAATTCGCATACGCCACAATTTAAGAGATTGTAAAAAAGTAGAAACAAAATTAGCATAAGAACAATATGATTACAGGCGATATAAAACAAAAGGTGGATGATGTATGGCAAACATTCTGGAACAATGGCTTTACCCAACCATCGGCAATCTTTGAACAGATAACTTATCTGCTCTTTATGAAGATGCTTGACGACAAGCAACGTGAAAAGGAAGCGATAGCAAATCTTACGGGCGATGTTTTGCTTAACCCAACATTCCCCGAAGGAGTGTGGCGCAATCCATCCACCGACAAAGATGTACCCTACCACGAAATGCGTTGGCACGTATTCAAAGAAATGGAACCGACCAAAATGTTGGATAGGGTGCGCAACGATGTGTTTATCTTTTTGCGTCATGTTGGGAAAGAGGGTTCGGCTTATAGAAAGGCAATGGAAGACACTGTTTTCCAAATTACCAATGCTCGCCTGTTATCTCGTGTTATTGAAGGTATTGAAAAAATCACGTCCGATGGGGCTGACATGATGGGTGATGTGTATGAATACATGCTCGGCATTATGGCAGCATCGGGTACTAACGGACAATTCCGCACCCCTCGCCATATCATCCGCATGATGGTGGAACTGATGCGACCCACTCTTAATGATACCATCTGCGACCCGGCAATGGGTTCTGCGGGTTTTATTATGGAAGCAGCCAAATTTATCACAGAGCATCAGAGTGATGATTTGCTTAATATAGGAGAGGGAGACCGTTTCCGCAAAGAGATATTTCACGGTTCGGATTCGGACGCTTCCATGCTCCGCATCGGTTGCATGAACATGATGCTTCACGATGTAGACGAGCCTAATCTGTATTATCGTAACTCGCTGTCTGACGAGAACAACGATACAAACCGCTATACCCTTTGCCTTGCCAATCCTCCGTTTGCAGGTAGCCTTGACACTGACGACATAGCGCACACGCTGAAAGCGGCTGTCAAGACCAAGAAAACGGAGTTGCTGTTTCTTGCCTTGATAATGCGGATGCTTCAGTCAGGCGGACGGTGTGCTTCCATTGTACCGGACACGGTTCTCACAGGTGATGCGCAAGCCTATAAGACTATACGTTCCGCATTAGTGGATAAGCACTGTATGCAAGCCGTCATCACGATGCCCTCCGGTGTGTTCCAACCTTATAGCGGAGTCTCTACCGCTATCATCATCTTTACTAAGACAGGTACAGGCGGTACTGACAAGGTTTGGTTTTACGATATGCGTGCCGATGGATTCTCACTCACCACGCAGCGCACTCCTCAGCCTGAACAAAATGACATACCTGATATAATCTCCCGTTTCCATAACCTCGAAGCGGAAACCGACCGCAGTCGCAAAGAACAGTCATTTTTTGTCACTGCCGATGAAATTCGTGCCAATGGCTACGATCTCAGCTATAAGCGTTACCACGAAGTGGAACGTGAGGTTATTGAATATGAAGCACCGGAAACTATTATCGCCCGTATAGAAGAACGACAGAAGGCTATTGATGCTGCCTTTAAAGAGTTTAAGAAACTGCTAAATTCATAAGGGTATGAAAGTAGATAAATCAAAACGCAAAATATGTTTATTAGAGGAGATTTGCTCAATTCGAACAGGAAAAAAAGATGCAAATCATGCCGATGATAATGGATGCTATCCGTTTTTCACTTGTGGAGCAATCCCTTTAAAATCTACCACATATTCTTTTGAAGGAGCCAATTTAATTGTTCCCGGTAATGGCGATATAGGTAGATGCTTCTACTATGATGGTAAAATAGAAGCATATCAACGCACATATGTCATTCAGCTGAAAGATAATTCAAATATAGATACAAAGTATCTATATTCAATATTTAAAGCCTGTTGGAAATCGTACATTGAGAATAAAATTCTTGGTGCTGCAATGCCTTATATAAAACTAGGGCATCTTAATTCATTTCCTATTCCAATCTATGATTTGGATATTCAATTGTTAATCACCTCAGAGTTAGATGCAATGCAGGCAATGATTGACGGCTACAAGGCGCAGATAGCCGACCTTGATGCCCTCGCTCAATCTATCTTTCATAACACATTCGGCAATGTTGCAATTAACGATAAATGTTGGAATATTATACCAATGGGGCAACTTGGGAACTTTAAGAATGGATTAAACTATAGTAAAGAAGAAAGAGGCAAGTCCGTAAAAATAATAGGCGTTGGAGATTTCCATTGCATTAAATGTATTTCTTCATTTGACAATATATCCTATATCGAAGTTGAAGACACGCCACAAGAATATTTACTTCATAATGAAGATATTATATTTGTACGTTCTAATGGAAACAAAAATTTGGTTGGCAGATGCTTGGAAGTTTTTCCTAATAATACAGAAGTAACTTTCAGTGGATTCTGCATTCGATTTAGAAAATCTGTTGAGATTATAAATAAGTACTTAATATCATTATTAACGGATATTGAATTTAAGAACACTCATATTTTGAAATCTAATGGCATCGGTATTCAAAATATTAACCAAAAATTATTGAGTAGTTTACCGATACCTGTACCTCCGATTGATATTCAGAAAAAATATGCCATACAAGTCGAAGCCATCGAAAAGCAAAAAGAGTTAATTCGCCAGCAATTAACCGATGCCGAAACCCTAATGGCAGAACGGATGCAATATTATTTCTCCTAAAACAAGACAACGGTATGAAAGAGATAGATAAAAGACTAATAGAGACCATCAACCGATATGCCGCTTCGGGGATAGACCAGCAGGTGGATTATGAGAAATTCTATCTCTATTCACTGATTACCCATTCTACGGCTATCGAAGGTTCGACTGTTACCGAAGTAGAAAACCAGCTGTTGTTTGACGAGGGAATTGCAGCCAAAGGTAGAAGCCTGAACGAGCAGATGATGAATGTGGATTTGAAAAACGCATACTTCTATGGCTTTGAATGGGCGAAAATAGGACAGCCATATACAGTTGAGTTTTTGTGCGAATTGTCTGCCAAAGTCATGCGCCGTACAGGTTCGGAATACTCCACGATGGGCGGCAGTTTCGATTCCTCCAAAGGAGAATTGCGACAGTGCAATGTAAGTGCCGGAATCGGAGGCAGAAGTTATTTGGCATTTCAAAAAGTACCTAAAGCAACAGCCGACTTTTGCGATTGGTTAAACGGAGAGCTGGCATCTGTAGATAGAAGCGATATAGCGGCATGTTATCGGTTGAGTTTTGAAGCGCACTTTCGGCTTGTCACCATTCATCCGTGGGTTGATGGCAACGGACGTACAACCCGATTGCTGATGAACATCGTACAACGACAGTTAGGCCTTATCCCGTCTATTGTTACAAAAGAGGCTAAAGGCGAATACATTCAGGCTTTGATTGACAGTCGTGAGCAGGAAGACAGCACCATTGTACAAAATGTAATGCTCACCCAACATATCACCAATCTTGAAAATCGGATTCTACAGTATCAACAAAGCATGAATGATACTGTAAAAGAAGATGGTGATACTGTAAATGATACTGCAACGCCTAAAGACACCACAACCCGACTCATTGCAGCCATTAAAGAACATCCTGAATATACATACGATGAGTATGCCAAACTCCTGAATATCGGCCGTGCCACTGTTGCACGACATATCAAGAAATTGAATGGAACGGTCATTCAGCGCATCGGATCGGACAAGGATGGTTATTGGAAATTTATAGAATGATTGAGTTATGAGGAATTTCGACATCATAAAAGACATTGACGGATTAAGAACAATTTATCGTTATTGTGCTACGGCAGAGGATTTTCAAGTAGCTAATCCAATGGTCTCAGCCACGCAGGCACGACTTGCATTGGAAACGATGGTAAAGACCGTTTATCGCCTAAAAGGATGGCAAATAGGCGAACGTGCCTCATTGCTTTCGCTCACCACCGATGAACGCTTCACGGCATTTATAGACAGCGAAGACTTGATGAAGCGCATTCACTATGTGCGCAAAATCGGAAACAATGCTGCACACGCCAGTGACGGATTTGTGGGGCGCAGAGAGTCTTTCTTTGCTGTACTAAATCTCTATTACATCATTGGTTCCATCCTATTGGCTTGGCAGGTGATTGACACATTGCCAGACTTTGACAAAGAGCTGATTCCCCAATCACCCCAACCAAGCAACCTTGCCGTTGTTCCTCAAACAGAGCAAGCATCTTCTGCTACCACGCAGACTGCCGATACTGCCGCAAAAGCGGTGAAAGAAAGTTCAGATGCACAACCTACAACGGTGGATGCCCAGCCTGTTGTAAACGACCTCTCGGAAGCAGAAACCCGAAAATTGTATATCGACCTGTTGCTTCACGAGGCAGGTTGGAATGTATCTGGACATAAGGGTGAAATCATCCCCCGCCATGCCGGAATAGAGATAGAGGTACAGGGTATGCCCAATGAGAGCGGTGTGGGATATGCGGACTATGTACTGTTTGATGCAGACGGAACGCCACTGGCTGTAGTGGAAGCCAAGCGCACCAGTGTAGATGCGACAGCTGGTCGCCATCAAGCGGAATTGTATGCCGATCGTCTGGCTAAACACTACGCCTGTCCTCATCCTGTTATCTACTACACCAATGGTTTTGAAACCCATATAATAGATGGTATCGGTTATCCGTCACGCAAAGTGATGGGATTCCATACCATTGACGAATTGCGCAGAATGATAGCACAACGGAGTCGCAACGACATTACCGACTTGCAGATTTCGGACAAGATAACCAATCGCAACTACCAAAAGCGAGTGATTGAATCAGTGTGCAAACATTATAACGACAAGCATCGTCGTGCCCTGCTTGTGATGGCTACTGGTACGGGAAAGACGCGTATCAGTATCTCACTCGTCGATGTGTTGGTGCGAAACAATTGGGTAAAGAATGTGTTGTTCCTTGCCGACCGTATCGAACTGGTCAATCAGGCAAAAAAGAATTATACAAAGTTATTGCCCAACATGACAGTCAGTTCCTTACGTGACAGCGATGTGGATATATCGGCACGTATCCTTTTCTCCACTTATCAGACCATGATAGGACATTTGGACAGGGATACCAAGACATTCTCATTAGGCAGATTTGACCTTATCATCATTGACGAAGCACACCGCAGTGTGTTTGGCAAATATGGAGCAATCTTTGAGTATTTCGATGGACTGCTCTTAGGACTGACGGCAACCCCTCGTGATGAAGTTGACCGCTCTACATACGACCTCTTCGGTATGGAGCAAGGCGAGCCGACCGACAGTTACGAATATGACGAAGCGGTAGCTGATGGCTATCTGAACCCATTCAAGGCAATAAAAGACAACTCAAAAATTCTGACTACAGGAATTGACCCCGAACAACTTACTCCGGAAGAACGGGAGCAATTGGAAGAGATTTTCGAGTATGAGAAGATGAAAGCAGGATTGGAGCCAGATGAACCGTACAGCCGCACCATTAACGCAACGGAGATATTCAAATACATCTTCAACCAAGACACCGTAGATCATGTGCTGAACCGCCTGATGAACGATGGAATCCGAGTGAAAGACGATACCATGATAGGCAAAACCATCATATTCGCCTATAACCACAAACATGCCGTGTTCATAGCCGAACGGTTTACCGCACTTTACCCCGACTTGGGAGCGGACTTCTGCCGAGTAATTGATAATTACGAGAAATATTCATCCGACCTAATTGATAAGTTTGCCGATGCAGAAAAGCAACCACAAATTGCCGTATCTGTAGATATGCTCGACACGGGCATTGATGTGCCTGAAATCGTAAACTTGGTTTTCTTCAAACCTATCCACTCCAAGATAAAGTTCTGGCAGATGATAGGCAGAGGCACACGTCTGTGTGAGAACCTGTTTGGCGAAGGCAGAGATAAGGAAGAATTTTTAATCTTCGACTTCTATCGAAACTTTGAATATTTTGAGATGAACCCCGAAGGTGCCAAGCCCACCAAATCGCAATCCATCGTAAGCCTGCTTTTTAATCTTCGCACGGATATTAAATTCGCCTTACAGGATGGAGCGTATCAAAGTAAGGAGGAATCAAAGGCTTTTCACGACAACCTTGCCGACATATTACACAAGCAGGTAGCCGAACTGAACAGAAATCGGATTGATGTGCGCCTTCAACTGAGAGCTGTAGAAACATACGCCATGCCGGAAGCTATGACCTGTTTGACTCTTGGTGATGTGGCGGCAATGAAAGGAAATATCTCACCTTTATTCAAAAATGCAACGACAGACACTTCTGCTTTAAAGTTTGACGCTCTTGTACTTAAATCTCAACTTGCATTGGTTGATGAAACGGTCAACTCCACATCATCTGAGCGGAAAATAATGGATATAGCCGGTTATCTCAAAGAGAAGAAAGCCTCCATTCCGCAAGTGATGGCCAAGATGGATGTGCTGAACGAGGTGCTGTCCGCTCATTTCTGGGAATCTAAAAGTCTTGGCTCGCTTGAACGCATCAGACGGGAGCTTCGTGAGCTTATCCAATACTTGGATGGCGGCACGGCAGGACAAACATTTACCATCAATGTAACGGATACCTTTGAAGAAGATAATTCAGGTGTTAATATAACCCCTATCCGTACCTATCGCCGCAGGGTGGAGGACTACCTCAAAGAACATCTGTCAGACGATGACACTTTGCAGAAGATATACCACCTTGAACCGTTGTCTGAACAGGACATTGCTCGATTGGAACAAATTTTCTGGGAAGAATTAGGATCCAAAGAAGAATTTGATGCACAAACAAAAACAAAGCCTTATCAGCATAACGTGGCTGCTTTCATCCGTTCCATCATTGGTATAGAACAGGAAGCAGCATTAGAGAAATATCGTGCATTGATTCATGGTGCGGAACTAACCCGTATGCAAGAGGAGTATCTGCGTACACTCATCCGCTATGTATGTGAGAATGGCGATATTGCCACTGTGGTATTACAACAACCGCCATTCAATAAGTTTACCACCATTTTCCGTGATAGTCCAAAATCGCTTATTGATTATGTAAAACTTATCAGTCAGGTGATTGCAGCATAAATAAATATTTGTATAATCGGATGCACTATAACATATAATTTGAATTACGAGTAATATGGAAATTATCAATCTACTGGACTTCACAGACCGCATCGAGCTGAGAAATTGGCTGAAGGCTAACCACAACCAAGCGAAATCGTGTTGGGTTATCACTTCACGCTCTAAACAGCCTACATACAAATGTATTCCATACATTGAGGTCGTTGAGGAAGCATTATGCTTCGGGTGGATTGATTCAACTATAAAGAAATTACCTGACGGACGTCTTGTACAACGGCTTTCACCTCGTCGAAAAAGAAGTCATTGGACTGAATTAAACAAAGAACGCTGTATAAATCTTGAAGACCGAGGGCTTGGGCTTATGACAGATGCCGGACGACAAGCATTTGAAAGAGCCTATTCCTATGAAATAGTTCCGAAAGGCTCTCTTATGGAAGAAATTATCAGGAAGCATGATAAAGAATTGAGACCGGATTTATATAAGTAAGCTTTCGCAATTCTAAAATGTACTAAGGATGATTGAAGAAAATAACATATTCCCTATCCGCTCTGATTTTGAGCAGATAAAAAAGCAAAATGAAAGCGGTTCAGAGTATTGGACTTCTCGTGATTTGTGCGTTGCATTAGGCTATAGTACCTATCAAAAATTTACACGCACCATAAACAAGGCTATTGCGATAGCCAGTCATAAAAGACTTAATATAGCCGACCATTTCAACCATATGGTTGAAATGGTCAAATTAGGCTCCGGCTCAATCCGAAAAGTAGAAAATATACATTTATCACGCATGGCTTGTCTGATAATTGCAGAAAATGCCGATGGCAAAAAGCCACAAGTACAAATGGCAAGAGAATATTTCAGACAGGAGACACCTACTACTGAATTGCTTAGCCATAGCCTATCATCCAATATTTTACTCTACAAAACAAAGCAAGGAGAGACACGAATTGAAGTTATTTTCAACAGTGAAACTTTTTGGATGTCACAAAAGCGTATGGCTGATTTGTTTGGAGTAGATGTGCGCACTATCAACTATCATCTTGGGCAGATTTATGAATCAGGCGAGCTTACCAAAGAGGCAACTATCCGAAAAATTGGGATAGTTCAATCAGAAGGAGAACGAGACGTAGAACGGACACCATTGTTCTATAATTTGGATGCAATCATTGCCGTAGGCTATCGTGTGAACAGTTACCAAGCCACTCAATTCAGAATTTGGGCGACATCTGTTTTGAAAGAAATGATAATCAAAGGATTCGTGTTAGATGATGAACGATTGAAACAAGGAAAACATTTTGGCAAAGATTATTTTGATGATTTATTAGAACGCATCCGGGAAATACGTGCTTCAGAACGCCGATATTATCAAAAAATCACTGATGTATATGCCGAATGTAGTGCCGATGGGCTGTTACCCATCAAACGGCTGCTGAAATCGTATATTCAAGAGCAGATGCCAAAATGCCTCACATGGGACTTACCACTTGGAAAAATGCACCTGATGGCAGAGTTCAAAAGTCAGACACAATAGTTGCCAAAAACTACTTGTCCGACAAGGAAGCCTCTGCCTTAAATCATCTATCAACTGCATTCCTTGATTTTGCGGAACTTCGTGCAGAACGACAGATTATTACCACGATGGCAGACTGGAAAAAACAATTGGATGAGTTCTTGGCTTTATACAAATATGACACCTTGAATAATGCTGGAACTATTTCCGCAGAACAAGCGAAAGAAAAAGCATACGCTGAATACGACAAATTCCGCTTGATTCAAGACAAAGAATATCTTTCTGATTTTGACAAGGAAATCAAGGTGTGGAAAGAAAAAGGGTTGTTTGGCGAAGATTAATTCTATCTATAAGTACTATTAACAGGAACATAAGATGAATTATAGCAACGCATTCTCACTATCTTTTCCCGAAGCCAAGACAATCATTGTTTCGGGGGATATTC
>CAPKVJ010000015.1 GCA_948648655.1 uncultured Candidatus Saccharibacteria bacterium
CAACACTAACATAACAATTCCCATTCTAGCAAAACCACTATAGGATTGTCAAGTTCGTCACCTTTTGTGCGCAGCGGGTTTGTTAGTACAGAAATTGGTAAATTACGAGGACTAGGGCAAGGAAATCGCACTTGGGCTTCATCGTCTTACGGTAATCCCATAACTGCATACTATCTACTATTTGGAGCAGACAAAGTCTGGACTGCTAATGGAGACAACAGTGGTATTCGTCATGATGGCTTCCCCCCTCCGCTGCCTAGCTAGTTAGAGTATAGGTAGTAGGAGGATAGTTCTACTGAACAGAAAGCCCCCCCAACCACTAAAGGGTCGGGGGTCATGGCTAACTAAACCAACAGAGCAAGCCAACCATCTCCGATAGACGGAGATTCCTTCTTGGACGCAAGTCCAGTGAGACCTCTCCATTCTTCATCGATGTCGCTCTGAATTTCTGCAACTTTTTCAATCTGGGCTTCGGTCAGCATGTCCGGACGATGGATAACTTCACATTCATGATCAGCCGCAGTACAGCTTTTTGACCAACGAATTACCAGTTCACCTGGCAGAATCTGATTCCAAATCTCGTAGCCCTCATCATAACGCTGTGCACGGCGATAATTCTCATTGAAGAGATCGTCGCGTTCACGAGCTACGCCATCACTACCAATTACCCAGCCTTTAGAGCAGCCCGTGCGTCCGCCAGTACGTTTCCAAATACGGATGTCGCTGGGGAGCCCCGCAGCTCTGGCTTCAGCTTCTGCCTGCAATTTTGCTGCTGCGCGACGTTGCGCTTCAAGGCTCTGCTCTTTCTCGCGGATTTTTGCGTCAAATGCTTCCAGACTTTCGTACGAATAGTCTTTTTGCATGATTCGCTCATCACCGCAATACAGTTCTGCATGTTTGCAGTTCTCAACAGTAATTGTCATATCGACAGCTTCAGCACGCTGCTGGAGAGACATAAACTTGGGGGTAAACTCCTCCCACTTCTGCTGCTCGGCTAACCGCTCGGCTTTGATCTGTTCGACCCGAGCCGTCTCGTCATCTAAAAATTCCTGCACAAAGGCTAAATTTTCTGATGTATAGAGCATAGGCTGACGATAACCCAACGTGAAGTACGTATCATCCAGCGATATACGAGACACTCTGACGTACTCTCCGAGCTCGCCGAGCTTTTGGTCTATCTCTACCAGAGCTGGCAGTAATGCGGCACGGCTCTTTCGGGATATCTCTTCAGCTATGAGCTTTGACTTGTAAAGATGGTCAAACTCCGCACGCTGTGCCTTGCTTGTAGCAGAAATGCGTGCACAATAGCTATGAGCCGTTTCCCAATCAATCCGGTAAACATTCGTACCATACTGGTGTACATACCCTACAGGAAGTATCCAGTAGTCGCACCCAGAGCCACCACCATTGGAGCTGGCACAACGGAAATACAACGCACCGCAATCATGGACGCCATTACCGTTAAAGCCGCGTGAACTTTTGAAAGCTCCGCCCCAATTGACCCGCACGAGTATATGTTTTGCTTTCTTGGCGTCTTTGGGCCGGAAACATGCACCACCTTTTTGACTTCGCCAGAAATCTCCGAAGAGGATTTTGGCTTCGCCGTTCAGGTCCAGATTGAAGCTATCCGTGACTTCACGGTCTTCAATATAATTAATTGGGCTAATTACCTTGCCGTTTTCGTCGAGATTAAACTCTCTGTCAATGACAAAAGTGAGGTTGGGACAATATTTCCCGAAGTCATTAAAGATGAATCCGCTATCTGTAGCGAATACCTTTTCTGACTTAAATAGTTCTCTGGCTTCCTTGATTGTTAATTCCTTTTTCATATTGCTCCTTTCTTCGCCGCAAACGACGAAAGCCAATGCCCTGATAGGATTAAGAGGATTTTCCTCACATTAGCTGCTTACCCTTTTGGTAGCATTAGGGTCGTCAAATGAGTTGAAAGTCCTAATGCTACCAAAAGTTAGAGCTTATGGAATATGGTTTAGCTAGTTTTAAAGGTACTGACCAACACTGGGTTGGTGAAGGTGGAGCTGACCTAGATTTCCCTAGCCTACTCCATATTTTGGAAAACTCGGGGTCATAATGCATATTCTAGATACGCGACCCCGAGCTACATCCTCAATATTCAGTTGTAATTGCCCTCCCCAAGCTACCTTATTTGCTTTCTCTTTTCCCACTGGTATTACGGTCAAAGCCGTATGAGTCCAGCCTTCAAAGCTCATAATGATAGTTTGTAGTTATTGAATAACTACAAAAGAGGGCCCTCTTTTTACGCTTTCGTTGCCAAGTGAGCCAATTTAATAGCTCCATCCCGCGTCTTTGCTCCACAGATAAATCCACCAACATGGCAGAAAACTGCGTCCTCTACACCGGTAATTTCCTGCAAAGCTGCAGCACTCTGACCACGCCATGCCTCCGGAAGAGGTTTGCGCTGAGCCATTGGCTGACCAGCGGGCGGAATTGCCTGGACGTTCCACTGACCCTGCAAGTTGCGGAATACACCATAAAGGAGATTTGCCGCTTTTGGGTTCGTAGACCTCGTCACTGTTTCAATCCAGCCACCGATAAACTGCGGAAGAATCACAATGCTGTCTTCAGAAGCTTCAATTGCTGCTTCTACAGTATCCTGACCTCTTACAGTAGCAACGCAGGACATGATCGTACGTGTCAAAATCGTCTCAGTTATTTGGCAAGCTTCCAGAAAATATCCATCCCTGTTCGGCTCATCCCAGTTCGGATTAAGAATAGAGATTGCCTGTGAAATTGACATTGTTCCTTCGTTGGTAGCTACCTGTCCGTTATCAATAGCGTCAATGCCTTTAATCAACATTTCATCTACTTTTACGGAAGCAGCTTTTGCCTGATTCAGACTACACCCAGTAAGCCGTACGCAGGCGGCAACGCCATACTTTTTCCAAATAAGTCCTGCGGAAGAGTACTTTGTGCCGTCTTCCCTTGTCTCAACAAAATCGCGCTGATGATGATCAAAACGATTTGTTTCCGGATCATATACACCGCCGACGTCACAGATTGTGGCATGGCTTGCTACTGCTTCTTCAATCTCTTTCGGGTTACGTGTACGCAAAACGTTGACGTTTCCCTCAACGATATTGAGAATTACTACGGCCATAGCCTCATCTGCATGATGCGGTGCTGGGTGGGTTACTACGGTTGCATTTTTTACTGTGGTTAAAGAAATACTCATATAGGTCTCCTCTCCGGCGCTTTGATGCGCCTGGCAAATATTTTTGGGTTATGCCGCCAACTTTACGTTGCAAGTTGGCGCGCTATTCAGTTTTTCCCACAGCTGTCTAGCAGTCTTGAAGTGGGGGTATTCGCAGGCAAGTGCTATTTTGGAGGGTAAATGGCTTTGTCTGCGAGTATCCCACTTCAAGTTGAGATACAACTTCATATTGAGATAATAATGTTCTTGAGTTTGAAAGTGGTTATGCTTTCGTGCTCATGGTTACATTCTAGCACAGGTAGCATAAAAAGTCAATAGCTTTTGGTATTATTTGTAAAATCTGCAAGAATAAGCGGAAACAACAGGGGTGAATACATGGAAGACAATAGATGGAAAATATGTTTTTCGTAGTTGTAGTTCCGTAATAATGTTTTATTTACTGTAAAATTTAGCTGACTGAAATGTGCTATAGTAAGGGTAGAAATGCATGAGAAAATCGATCATTCTCCAAATTTAGAAAAAGCTGAAGGCCAGGAAGCAGCGGAGTTGGCTGTAGAGGCACTACGCAGCTTTGCGAAAAGAGGATTAGCAGGAGATAAGAAAATTACCGCACACTATACCCCGCCAGAGATTAAACAAAAAACCAGAAAGGAAGATTCAGAAATTGGCAGACAATGGAGAGATAGAACCTACGAGAGGCAAGATGACTACGAAGATGAAGAATACGATGAGGATGTGGAACGTAGCGAATATAGTGATAAGAATCGAAGCTTTGAAATTTTCCCTCTGCCGGGAGAGATTATAGCGCAGTATCCGTTCTTGAATGAGTTGCCACACAATGTAGGGGTAATGGGCGGGATGGCACGTAGTATTGCGCGTGAAATTATTGCCGGAGATAAAGAACCGATACGCGATATAGATTTGGTATATATTGAAAATGATGAAGATGAGCCTGATTGGCAAGTTTTGGAAGACTTGTCGCAAAAGTATATGCCAGATGATCACGCTTATGGGCACGGCATGCAAACAGAAAGGCTTGGTGATTATTTCAGCTCAAGGGATTTAACTGTGAATGAGTGCTTGATTCTGAACAGAGCGTTGGTGGTGAGTAATTTTGCATACAATGACTTGCAGGAGAATATTATTCGGCCGACTTACTACGAGAAGAAGTACAAGACTTGGAACTCACGTGGCAGGAATGCAATGCGCGCTCTAGCGATGCAAGCAGCTCTAATGGAATCGACTGAATCTTATCCAACTTTGGAAGATTTTAATATAAATCCCTATTACGTGCCATCCTTTGAAGTAGCAGTGCAGTTAAATAAGACAATGAGTCGAGGGGCGGAAGTGGCCTATAATTTTACGAATTCATTGGCAGATTATAATATAATCCCAGCAGAATTGGCTGGGAAACCAAAAGCAGTAGCGCGATACTTGTTGGAATATAAGGTAGAAAATTTTGAGTTTAGAGCGACCGATGATGAGCGATTGCGAACTGAAGTAGATGGAGAAAATGACAAATTCCGTCAACCGGGAGATATAAGTGCAGAATATCACATCAGCGATTCACTAATTAGGAACGTAGTTGGAGAGTATGACGACGATCCAACTACAGAGAGGTATAGTGGCCACTATACGCAAGAGGAATTTGATGAGATTAATCGAAACCATTTTTGCTATGAATATGAGGATGAAGACGATTGGTATTATGAAGACGATGATTATTATGATGAGGACGAAGACGAAGAGTAATTTGGTATAAAAATACCCCTTTGTAGGGGTATTTTTAGATGCTGGAAGTCTCGATAATTATTCTTTGTCGACGACTTCGCCCTCGACAGCCTCGTCATCGGAGTTATCGTCAGAGCTCTGGGCAGAATCTGCAGATTTAGCGTCGGTATTTGCCTGGTAGAGCTTCGATCCGATTGGCATGAGAACGTCGCTTAAGGCTTTGCTAGCTGCTTCAAACTTCTCTTTGTCAGAGTCAGAATCGTTTAAGACTTTTTTCGCTTCTTCGACGGCGTCTTTGATAGTTTTGACATCGTCTTCGGAGATTTTGTCTTTGAATTCATCTGGCATCTTTTCTGCTTGATAAATGGCGTTTTCAAGCCGGTTCTTGGCATCGATAGATTCACGCTTTTTCTTGTCTTCGTCAGCGTGAGCTTCAGCCTCTTTTTGGGCTTTTTCGATGTCCTCTTTGCTCATATTACCGGAGTTTTGGATGGTAATCGATTGCTCTTTGCCGGTTCCCTTGTCTTTGGCGGTAACGTTTAAGATACCATTAGCGTCAAGGTTGAAAGTAACTTCAATCTGCGGGACGCCACGTGGAGCTGGAGCAATACCATCGAGAATGAAACGACCGAGAGATTTGTTATCGGCGGCCATTTCACGTTCGCCTTGAAGCACGTGGATTTCTACTTGAGGCTGGTTATCAGCAGCAGTAGAAAAGACTTCGGATTTGCTGGTCGGAATAGTAGTATTGCGTTCGATAAGCTTCGTAGAGACGCCGCCCATAGTCTCAATACCGAGTGAAAGTGGTGTAACATCAAGTAAGAGAACATCTTTGACATCACCTTGCAAGACGCCGCCTTGAATGGCAGCACCGACAGCGACGACTTCATCTGGATTAACACCCTGCATTGGGTCCTTGCCGAAGATCTTTTTGACTTCTTCGACGACAGCTGGCATACGCGTCATACCACCGACCATAACAATTTCGTCAATATCTTTTGCGTTGAGCTTGGCGTCTTTGAGGGCCTTTTCTACTGGGTCTGCAAGACGTTCGAGGAGCGGCTTGACTAATTCTTCAAGCTTGGCACGGGTCAAGGTGTATTCAAAGTGCTTCGGACCATCAGCATCAGCAGTCAAGAATGGTAAGTTGATTTCAACTTCTTTGGCACTAGAAAGTTCCTTTTTCGCTTTTTCGGCTTCATCTTTGACACGCTGCATAGCAGCAGCGTCGTCTTTGATGTCGATGCCGGATTCTTTCTTGAATTCGTCAAGGAGGAAGTTGACGATAATATTATCAAAATCTTCACCACCGAGATGAGTATCGCCGTTAGTAGACATCACTTCAAAGACACCATCACCTAGCTCGAGGATAGAAACATCGAAAGTACCACCACCAAGATCAAATACGGCGATTTTTTCGTCTTTTTTGCTCTCAAGACCGTAGGCAAGCGCGGCTGCAGTTGGCTCGTTGATAATGCGTTTTACTTCAAGACCAGCGATTTTGCCGGCGTCTTTGGTAGCTTGACGCTGTGAATCGTCAAAATATGCTGGAACAGTAATGATAGCTTCGGTGACTTTTTCACCCAAGAAAGCTTCAGCATCAGCTTTGATCTTGGAGAGGATCATGGCGGAAATTTCTTCCGGAGTATATTCCTTACCGTCTAATTCAACAGCAACAGCATTACCTTTTTTAACAATCTTATAAGGCATAATGTCAAGATCGCGCTGAACTTCTTTATCCTCAAATTTGCGACCGATCAGGCGTTTGATGCCATAAATAGTATTCTTTGGGTTCGTGACGCGCTGGCGCTGGGCGACTTTACCAACGAGGCGGTCACCCTTTTTTGTGACGGCAACAACCGAAGGAGTCGTGCGATCGCCTTCACTGTTTGTGATAACTTCTGGTTTGCCGGCAACCATGTAGGCAAAGGCAGAGTTGGTAGTACCGAGATCGATACCGATGATTTTTCCCATAGTAATTCCTTTCTTTAATTATGCAGCTGGAAGTGACCGAACTACTGCTCTTTTTCGGAGAACGCAGTCGTCTCATCCCGTCGTTACGGGTGAGCCGCTGCTTCGTTCTCGGCCGTAGCCTGCGAAAGATCTCCGAGAAAGAACTGTAGTCCGGTCGCTGACAGTCGCATTTTTAAATAACGTAATTCTTATTCTAGTTTATATCGTTAGCAATCATATGTCAAGAGTGCTAATATCCCTGATTGTAGCAAATTAGCAGTCTGGTGTCAAGAGTGCTAGATATTTTACTAGAAAAAGGACTCCATGCCGTAATTAGCATGGAGTTATTAAATCCTCAAGATAGTCAGTTTACCATTTGTCGCACAATATCTGTATGTCGTCATCGGTGACGACGAAAGCCTGAATGACTCCTCTAACGAAAGCGAGCTTCATTACGTCTACGATAATTAAAGCATATCCAATCCTCTCGGCTGCATCATATTCTTCAAAGACAATTGCGTCTTTGATTTCTGGCCAGAAATGTGCTCTCCCGCCTAATCGCCATGTGGTACAATTTGATGATATCTCTTTTAGTTCAGATCGTGATAACACACCAATAAATCTCTTCCACTCCTTTCTTCGACCACGCTGACGTTTAATTCCGCGAAAACGCTTAATTCTCTTTGGCAAAAAAATTTTATCTTCTGGGGTTATCCGGTTTACGATTTCGGCGGCGACACATTTTTCCTCGTTCTCTATCTGAAGTGATACATTCCATCGAGATCGTTGGTCCATTAGATTTTCACATCTATCCTCAGTTAACTCTGTATGGCTTGGTCCGTCTGTGATTCTAACAAGTGCTGCAATTTTCATAATATTCCTCCTCAATATTCTACTAGTGCATCTCTAAGACTACTTTTTTGGACATTTTGTATGTCCTTCTTTCTCATACCCAACGAGCACATAATCTTGATTATCTTTAGGATTTTAATGTGCTGCGCTGGCTGCTTGATATGGCAACGCTCCCTAACGAAAGGGTTCTCTACCATAGTAGCATAAGTTGTAGGTTTTGTCAATAGGATATAGGCGAACATCGCCCCAAAATGTCAAATCCTCAACTAGCGGAGAATTTGACAGGGTTAGGAGGTAATGGTGTGACGAACATATGTATTAAGGGGCGTCGAGTGGAGTTAATAATGAAAAAGGCCATACTTACGTCAATGCAAGTATGGCCACATTCGAATGTGCTGATGATCTTAATAATCGTTGAGATATGTTTCGTATGCCTTGATACTATCCATGACAAATTCCGGGCTGCGCAACATACCTGACTCCTCCATCTTGCAAATCTCTTCGGTAGAAAACCAGCCAATTTCAGATGTCTCTTTGGTACGATACTGTTCTGGCCCAGATATTGCTTCTGCGAAATAAACCGGAAGGATATAGGCATTCCCGACTTTTTCGCTGTGGCGAGTGTGGATGTGTGCCTTAATGGCAATGTCCCAATTACTCTCTTCCTTAACCTCGCGTATAGCACCATTTTCGAAACTTTCGCCGGGTTTAAGGCGACCAGACGGCAAATTCCAACCGCCATCACCATCTACCCACTCATTAGATTTATAGCCTTCGGCAATAAACTGGTTTTTGAGTGCTTCGTCCCTGATCTTTTTGACCTGTACGCGTCCTTCATGCATCATAAGGATTTTTCCTTCTTCATTGCGAACAACTGCACCAGCCCTAAACCAGGGAAGTCCCCACTGGTCAATTGTCGGCTGCAAGGATTCGTCGTAGGATGCGTTTGGGCCAAAGGTGTCGCGTACCCATTTGGTTACTGTTTTCTCGATTTCGGGGTTTACGGTTTTTGGAATTAACATTTCTTTGGACATTCATGTGTCCTCCTTTCAGAGTGTCCAACGAGTACATTGAGGCTTAATCATCATTTAAACTTTTAATGTGCTCGTTGGGTGCTTTTGCAGAACAACGCTTCCTCAAACAGAGGATTCTTTTCCATTGTATCACGGATTATGATTTTTGTCAATAGCTACAGAGGTCAGAAAAGTCCCTCGACCAGCGGGGGACTTCTGAAACAGGGCGGAGATCTATTATAAGTAATGATTTCATATGTGGAAGACCTCTAACCTTTCGTGTTTGACAGTGCAAATACTGTCGGTAGTATATACCTGTTTTATTAAATCACTGGTAAGAACTTCGTTTTTTGCAATTGTGTTCTCGCAATGGGTAACAAATAGATATATCTTACCTGCGCCGTGAGCTTTTAATGTCTTTGCGGCATAGAGGGCAGTGTCGCCTTTGGCGCAAATGTCGTCAATAATCAGTATATCGCTCCCCTCAATAAGATCTTTAGCCCCCATAATTTCTAACTCCAAAATTTCTCTCGTCTGCCAATCTCGCCTCTTGAAACCGAAAGCGTACGGAAGATCTACTACACTTGAATAGCGTTTCATGGCACCTTCATCGGGATAAAACAGTAATAAATTATTACTATTGATCCATCTTATTGCCTTCTTAATGTAACTGTCGGGACGGATAATTTGGATGTTTTCGATCAAGGCTTCACTAACGGTCGAATGAGGGTCTAATACGGTCACGCTAGCAAAGGACATGAAGTTGATGCATTCAGCGAAATATTTCAGAGTGAATACATCTTCAGGCCTTTTGACACGATCCATACGGGCATTGGGGATGTAAGGCATGAAGAGATGAACCTTGTCATAGCCAAACCTCTGTAGATGCCGCTTAAGCGAATAGAGAGCAAATAGTTCGCTGTCGTTCTCATACCGCCAATCGATGATTAGATCGGTCTCGGAATGGGGATCGGTCTGGATAAAATCCGGAGTCCCATCGGCATAACTGCCGATTTCTACGTTTCTACCATTGAGTTTTATCATTACTACAACCTCCTTTTTAATATCGGCGATAACGCCGAAATACTAGAGGATTATCAGTAAAGATATCCCCTCGTCATGTCTATTGTAACATAATTCAATCAGAGGTAGCTAGATAGGTAGACTACTTTAGTAATCTACCTCAAGAATGGATGCGTTGTCGAAACGGCTAGATTCGAGATTAGCCTGGTCCAAATCACCAGCTATAATATGTTTGATAATGCGCATGATTATACCGTGTGTTACGACGAGGATTTCATCATCTGTATCATATTTTTGAGAAACCATATCGAGGAAATCTTTAGCACGTTGGATGACATCTTGGATAGGCTCGATGCCATTGACACTGGCGTTGAGTTGCAAATCATATATATCTTGATCGGGTTTAATCTCTTCGGAAAGTTTACCTTCAAATTCTCCGAATCCTCGACCACGCAGCAAATCGCTTTCGATGATTGGAGTTTTGCCAGCGGTGAGAATTTTGGCGGTATTCACAGCGCGTTGCAAAGGAGAGGTGTAACAAGCGGTAAAATTCCTGCCAGCGAGCTGCCCATGTAAAGCTTTGGCTTGATCGGTCCCGCTGTCATTGATATCCGTATCTGTCCATCCCTGACGACGTTTTTCGAGATTCCAGTTAGTTTGACCGTATTTTACCATGCATAGCTTCATATTACCTCACTTTGAACTTGGGTTTTATACTTATGATAATAGTATATCACACTGTTGACCTGATGATAAAAGTCTAGTACAATAGGTTTGTACAGATATTGACCGACCCGAAGAGGGGCGGGTTTTTGGTTTTAACCGGAAAGGAGAAAAATGGAAAATTTAGATCTAAAGCAATTGAGTACAATGGTGGGTGTGATTGCGGAGGAAAAAGGCTTGCCGGAGGAGACAGTACTAGATGTCGTCCAGATGGCAATTGCGGCGGCTTGGCGTAAGGATAATGGTGACCGCGATATGAATGTGCGCGCATTATTAGATATCAAAACCGGGAAGGCAACAGTTTTTATCGGACGTGAGGTAGTCGAAGACGATGTGGCATATAATCCAACGACAGAAATCCCTCTAAAAGAGGCTAAAAAGATCAAAAAAGATGCGGAAATTGGTGATGTGATCGAGGAGAGCGAAGAAGTTAAAGATTTTGGTCGCGTGGCCGCGATGACAGCAAAGCAGGTCGTCGTCCAGAGATTGCGCGAGGCAGAACGCGATGCAGTTTTCTCGGAGTTTGAGGATAAAATTGGCACAGTAATGACCGGTATGGTCGCACGCGTGGAGCCAAAGGTGGTGCGAATTGATCTCGGTAAAGCACCTGGTATCATGCCGCGTAGCGAACAGATTGATGGTGAATATTATACTGTGGGAGAACGCCTGAAGGTATATATCAAGGGTGTAGAACACGATGAAACAAGGGCGCAGCTCATTCTCTCACGTGGAAATGCAGAATTTATAGAATATCTATTCCGACAAGAGGTGCCAGAGCTCGAAAATGGGTCAGTGGAAATTCGAGCGATTGCGCGCGAGGCGGGACGTAGGACAAAGATTGCCGTGATGTCGACTGTGCCAGGTGTGGATCCGGTTGGGACTTTTGTCGGTGGTCGTGGTATGCGCGTTCAGGCGATTATGAATGAAATCGGTGACCGTGAAAAAATCGATATTATTAACTGGAGTGATAATCCATCGGAGTTCATCCGTGAGGCTTTGAGTCCGGCTGAAGTGACGAAAGTGGAGATTAACGGCAAAAAAGCGAAGGTTTATGTCACCGAAGACCAACAATCGATCGCAATTGGTCGTCAGGGACAAAATGTGCGTCTGGCTTCAAAATTAACTGGATATGATATTGACATCGAGCTTGCAAAAGCACCAGAAAAGAAGAAGCGCAAGAATGCCGAAGATTCCCTGCTTAACGCTTTGAGTGAAGTGAGTGAAGATGATACCGAAGAAGAAAGTGGCAGCGTAGAATAAGATAAGCGTTTAGAAAATGAGAAAGACCCGTATCGGATGATACGGGTCTTGTGCTACAAGTGTAGCAGGTTTCCCAACTTGCGGTAACAATTAGGCGTTCAACAACCCTATCTGGTGATTGACTCGCGGTTAGGTCCGCTACCTATGTCGGCATTGCCGTGTAATGCAGGATCATTGAAGGGACTATCTTTTGCCCCTATAGCATCGTCACTAAAGGTCGGATCTTCAGGATCCTTATACTTGTCCACGATATTGACTAAATCTCCCAAGATAGGGATTTTTTCGATTATCTCTTCGCTACTGGGAAGTATGTCGGTTGTTGCCTGCTGTCGACGCGTTTCCATATCTCTAACGAGATATTTCAGCTTCCCGCCTATAGCGCTTTGCATCAATCTGAGGTCGTCTGTTTGATAATATAAACAGATATTGTCTAAATCGAGGCTGTTTATGTCGTAGACTTTGTAGTCGTACAGACTTTTTTGCGTAAATGCCACAATAGAGTCATAATCTTTCTGCTCGGATTTCTCTATGGTCTCATCCATTCTCTTGGTTAGCAATTTGAACGCGTTAGAATATCCCAAACTTTCACCTGATGTGTAAACACTGATTGTAATGTATTTTCCACCACCAAGAGCGCGATTCGTAACTTGAACACTTGCTAATATGTCACCATTACGGTATGGTTTTGCATCTTGGAAGGTGTCGCCGTTTGTTGCTGCTCCAGAATATCGTAACTGCATATGTGGACTTAATTCCACTACAACACGTTCCCCATTTGCTCCAATTATCGGAATATCGACATCTGGAATTTCCCCAAAAACACCTATAATTATCGATTCATCGAGTACGAAATACTTCGCGCCCGATACATATGATTTAGTCTCAATATCATAGTCGTTTGGGTCGAATCGACCAGTTGTGTTTTGATATGCCTCATGTTGTTCTGGTAATCTTTCGTTGTTGCTGGTTAAGGTATCATTAAACCATAAAAACACTACTGTTAGTAAAATCGCAATAATCCCTCCGTAAACGATACCTGTGACATGTTTTGATATGAATTTTCTCATAGCTTTACCCTCCTCTTTCTTGAGAAAAATTTTGCACCACAAGTTGGTAATATGCTTAAGGCGGATATATTCGCCTTAAGCAGTGTATTTATTACTCTTGTGGCGATAATTGCCTTATGCTTACATTGTAGCACAGATTAGAGAAAAAGTCAATACTATTTATGGTTATTTTGAGGGTTTATGTCAACTTGACAAAATTTATAATAATTTTGAGGATATGGTAGAGTTTTGCACAGGGAGTGGGAAAGTTGTTCGGTTTTTGGATTACAAAGAAGGGTTTGAGCTATAAAACCAAAATGGAACCGCAATTGAGTCGGGGGGGCGACCAATGTACGGTTCCATTTTGGTTGCGGGAGTTGGATTTGAACCAACGACCTTTTGGTTATGAGCCAAACGAGCTACCAGGCTGCTCTATCCCGCGA
>CAPKVJ010000016.1 GCA_948648655.1 uncultured Candidatus Saccharibacteria bacterium
CATTACCATTGTCGGCCGGATCTTCTGTCGGTGTTTTACCACCTTCACCATCCTTCTTATGATAGTTGATGGTGTACTCGTTATCGCCTTCATGCTCAACTTTACAGTTGATGGAGGCTGCGTTAGCCTCCCAGCCAGCAACATCTTTGGCCTCCACTGGTTTGCTTGTCCCCAGTTTGAGGTTATCAATCCGGCTGTCGCTGGCAATTTGTCCTGCACCTTCACCTACATGGTGCACTACAATATTGCCATACTTCTCTACCGGCGAATCCGGATCGTAATAGACAGTATCTTCATAACCGTCGGTGGATTTCATCGTTCCAGTCACTCGTGCTTTCCTGCAAGTATAGCCTTTTGGCGCGTCAGGCGACGGTACGTCAAAGCCTTTACCCACTTCAATGTTGCTATGATGCGTGTCGAACTCCTCTTCTTTCCCATTCGCCAACTTCTTGACGTAGTGGATAGTTAGAGGACCGTATTGCTTGTCGGGACCCTTTTCCTTGTACCAAATAGTATAAGGATTGTCGCCCTCATTATTTACAGTACATTTGACCGACTCGCTCTCAGCTTCCCAGCCTTCCGGCGCCTTCACGGCAGAAACTGTCTGGCTGGTGCCTAAAGGCAGATGTTCAATTCTTTCTGGCTCCGCTACTTTCTCCCCGTCTCTACCCCTGTAGAGGAAGTTAACAACTATATTGCCATACTTTTCCTCTGGCTGGTCCGGTGTGTACCAGACTATCAAATCAATATTCTGGGTACCCATCTTGCCAGTTATAGCATTGCCGCCTGGCTTATGGGTGTAGCCATCTTTATCATATACGGGAGCTTCATAGGGCTCACCCTCTGCGTAATCCTTTTGATAGACGCCAAACAATTCTTTGTTCGTATCCTTCTCAAGATATTGTACCGTGAGGGTGTGAGATTTTGACTTGTTTGGCCTAGAATATTTCACCGTCCGAGCTACATCGTGGTCTGGCATAGTGCCCTGAATTACGTTCTGATCCGGTACGTATCCGTCCAAAGGCGGTGAAGTTACATAGTAATCCTCGCCTTTGGCCAGTGTCTCTTTGTGGGATTCAAGCCCAGTTGGGCTACCATCTGCATAAACATAGTCTATGACTAATTTATGCTTATTATTTGATGGTGTGCCCGGATTATCCGTCTTTGTACTAGGCACTTTTGCCTTTTCTGTTTTCTTGGTAGCTAATCCTACCCACAAAGACATATCGGAAGCCGTGACTCCTGCGGTTAAGTAATCATTTTTCGCGCCATCTGGACGAAAATGCATCACTACAGATGGACGTTTCGGGGTTTCTTTACCGATTTCAGTCCTGGAATGGTTTACATCCAGTCCCGTATCCGGCAGCCACCATCTTTTGAGGGGCTTAATATTCTGGATTTTTTCATCGACAACGAAATTCTCCAGAATCATACATATGCCGCGCGCATATCGCAGATATTCCTTACTTACCATGAGGTAATCATTGCGGTCGTCGCCGGTATGTTCCGGGTCATAATTCAATAATGTTGAGATGCCCAGCTCATTGGCGTAGGCGGTATCAAGTAAATCCTTGAAGTCAAACAGCCATGCGTTGTTTGCTGTAATTGTCGGTTCAGAAACCATCCACTGACACCACATATCCCCATATACGACATCACAGAGTATCCGGAGGTATATCTCCAGCTTGAAATATTCTGCTCTCTCTATGGGGTTCAACAAAGCACCGTATTCGTCATTGAATTTCTTAATACAGCGCAGTGCTTCCTCGTAAAGCTTCTGCTGATCCTCCGGTGAAAGCTTCTCTGCCTCTACGTTCAGATCAATCAGTGAGGTGATGGCGGTTTTATTCCCGCGTGGGTGGCCAAAAGTATGATCCTCCCACCAAATCGGAGTACTTACAGCGTTGCTATACTGACGTTTCTCCTTGAATTCTCCTTTCAAGGAAAATCCGGTCAATTGCAACTTTGTCTTCCGAGCCAGCGCCGTGCCGTCCCAGAAGAAGTAACGGTCGATGCCGTCAAACAATTTGTCGCTCACAATCTCATCCAGATTGATCGCGGGCAAATTGGGATCGATATCCTTCTCCTCTTTATCCTCTTCTGTCTCATCTTTGCTGTCGCCCGTATCATCTTCTTGCTGTGCTGCGACATCTGGCGCCGGCATTAATGTTGCTGTAGCAACAGCCCCACCAGCAAACAGTGTCAAAGCAATAATTGAAGATACGATCCGCCGTGTTAAACGGCGCAAATCGGTGCCGTTATAGCTAGCACCAGTGGGGTTGATTCCTCTTCTCTTAAGGACACCCCAGACAATCGCTCCGGTTAAGGACGCCAACGCGCCCAAGATGCATATGATAATTATGATATTTTTTCCCATAATTATCCCCCTTTCTTTTTTCGATATCTTGTTTTTAGTTCCAAAACTCTCAAAACTTACTCGGGGCGTACCAGACCCCTACAAAGATTGAGAGGTCGGCACGACATGTGCCATCTATAAAATTGACATATATTTTTATGGATACAATACCAATAAACAGTATTGTATCCGAGATAAATCGGTTGTAAATGGACGTTAGCTTAAGCTATATTGCATAACCTATCTAACTCCTTTCATTGTAGCACACATGCTTAAAAATGTCAAGTATAACACCCAGTTTCCCCACATAAAACCATGCTTATGCTAATAAAGACTTGGATTGGGCAAATAAAGGAGAAAAGTACCACTATTTACCCCTGATAAGCGTCAAATAAAAATAAGTTCGACATAGAGTCAAACTTATTTCATGGTGCCCGAGACAGGGGTTGAACCTGCACTCGATTGCTCGAACTAGCACCTGAAGCTAGCGCGTCTGCCAATTCCGCCACTCGGGCATGTCCTACATCCGCTAATTACAGATATATTTACCACGATTATAGCATGCTTCCGCGAAATCGGGGTTACTTTCCTCGCCGAGTGTGTTATAATACTTCCAAGTGGTTCTGTAGCTCAGTTGGTAGAGCAGAGGCCTGAAGAGCCTTGTGTCACTGGTTCAAGTCCAGTCGGAACCACCAACCAAGTTTCAGTACTAACCTCACCTCTTATATGACCGATGAAATTATACTTCCAAATTTTGAAATTAGTCTTTAGTAAAATTTTTCTTCGCCGTAGTAATGGCGCTGTCATTAAAAGTTTCGCTGAATCAATGGGCGTGGTATATATCAAACTTGCACAGATGTTGGCAACCCAGAATTATGGCAATCTTTTTACCGAGCAGGATCGACAAGCTCTCTCTAGCATCTGTGACGATTGCAACCCCATCGATTACGCCGAAATTGAAAAAATCCTACATCAAGAATATGGTCCCGATCTCGATACTATTTTTACTACCATTGAGCGAGAGCCAGTCGGATCAGCCTCAGTCTCTCAAGTTCATCGCGCCGTCCTCCAGAGTGGGGAAGTAGTCGCCGTTAAAGTCCGGCGTCCAGACATTTCGCGCACTATTGAGCGCGATCTAGCGCGTATTCGCAAAATCGTTCGCCGCTTCGGTCGAATCTTCAAGTTTCGTAATTTCACCGGAAGCGACCGCGCGCTTGAGCTTTATCTTGAATGGATCCATGAAGAGACTGATTTTCTGCATGAACAACAAAACATCAAGCTCTACCAAGAGTTTGCTGATAATGTCAATGGTAAGGTCCGTGGCACTAGCCAAATCAAAGTCCCTCACCTTTATCCCGAATATTGTACAACAAACGTTATCGTCATGGAATTTATCTTAGTACCGACAATCAATAAGCTCGAACTCACCGATATAAACAAGACCAAAATCGTGGAAGCCCTCAATAGCTACATTCGCTCTAGCTTCTGGGCAATGTTTAACGATCAGACGATTGTCTTTCATGGTGATCCGCATAGCGGCAATATCTGTGTTGACGATCGGGGCGACATTTATTTCCTTGATATGGGGCTGCTTTGTGCTTTGAGTGACGAGGATGCTCTGCTTTGCCGTCAATTTTTTCTTACTGCCTACTCTGGTAACGCCGAAAAAATGTACGATATGTTAGTCGGCTACGGCGATATGAGCGAGAAGCAACGCCAAGCTTTTCGCCAGGATTGTGAGACTTATTGCCGTAATATCCAGGCCAAAGAAGTGACCTATTATTTTATCGACATGATGAATATTTGTCTAAAGTATGAATTTGTCCCGCCAAATTTCCTCTTTAGCATGGCCAAAGCCTTTGTTTGTCTGAATGGAATAGCCAATTTTACCGGCAATCAACATTCGGCTCGCGAGCTGCTTCAGGAGCAAGCCGTCGAGTTTTTCTTACGCCGTAGTCTTGATGATCTCAAAGAAGTGGCGACGGATAGCCTTACTCTTATACCGGACGCAATTAGCAATACTCTTGAACGTGGCATCGCCAGCACGATGGCAAAATTGACCACCAACACAAGACTTCACCAAAGTCTCAAAAAATCTCTCAACCATCTTGAAGAAGTATTAGATTTACTAGCATTACCAGCGGAATAATTCGGTTCGTTCTGGAGCATCAAAAAATCCCACATGCATGGGATTTAACTACAATAGCACATGACCAAACACCCGGTGCTAGTTGATATTTATAGAAGCTACGGGCATCTCTCAACGTCAGCCTTGTCCGAACTTCTGTCTATATTTTAGCACGACCATAATTCATGTCAAGCTTGATTTTTCTCCAAAATGCTGAAAAATAATAAGTTTTCCACAAGCAAATTAACAGAGGTAAAATCCAAAAACCGAACAAGCACCTATTGACTTATACAGAAAGGTATGCTACAATGAAAGTATAGGCCTTGTGAAAGATATTCACAAACTCTTTTAATCCGTGCTACAATTAAATTATGCAAAGTGGAGGTAAAAGCTGGCGACGCAAATTAGCTCGTGCAGCAGACAAATGGAAGATTGCCTGGTCAGGGATGGTGTTGGCGACTCGCTATCCACAGTTCCTTATTGCCTTTGTGATCAGTTTTATAGTTTTTGGCACTCTTATGAATCTGCTATCAGGCAGTTCTGCGGCCCTCGATCTGTTCTGGGTATCCGATCTGAATGGCAAAATGGAGATTATTGGGCAAGCATTTTTGGCTCTGTTTGGTTTCGGGCGCAATTTCTTGGATTGGCTGCTAACTTTCATTGTGGTTTTGCTACAGAGCGTACTGATCGGGCTTGTAGTCTTTGTTTGGCGTAAACGCCGCCGCAGCCGCAAAGAGCAAATTGTCGCCACTGCTGCCAATAGCGAAAACGTTCAAAATGCCAGTATCGCAGCTGGGCTCGCCGTACTCGGATCTGGATGCCCGACCTGTGGCACAACTCTGCTTGCGCCGGTCATCAGCACACTCTTTAGCACCAGCGGTCTTGCACTAGCTAGCTTTATATCTGGAGCCCTGACGGTTGCTGCAATCTTGGTTACACTTTTTGCGATTCAACGCATTGGTGGCGATGCTTACGCCATGATTGTCAGTGAGCGTTTCCAAAAATTACATCATAAAAAGGAGCAAATCCATGAATAAAATTATCCGAATTGTCGCCATTGTCGGTATCATCGGCGCACTATTTGCCGTAGTCCTTCTAAATACTTCTACTAAACAACGGCCATCTGATCAGGTATGGAATGAAGCCGCCACCGTCGGGAGTCTTGAAGCCAAAAACTACTACGTCATGTATACCGATTTATTATGTCCGTATTGTGACGTTTTCTCGCGTGCTGTGATGGACCACTGGGATGAGTTTGAACAATATATCGCCGATAATGATATTTTATTTGAAATTCGCTTGACCGATTATCTATATGAAGGTAGCGGAGTTGAGTATTCGCGTGATGCTGCTGAAGCCGCTTATTGTGCCATGCATGAGGACAAATTTTGGGATTTTTATCACGGCGCACTCGCGGCACTCTGGAAAGATTATCATTCAAAGGGAATCGGCGATAGCAAAACTTCACCCGCGATCAAGAACTTACCCGACGATTATTGGCTAAAAATTGGTCATAATGCCGGGCTTGGCGAGCAATTTGATAATTGTGTCAAGAATCACGAAACTGTTGCTGAAATCGAGAAAAACACCGAGCGTGCCGCCCAAAGTACCACCGGAATGCCCTCATTCAAGTTCAATCGTTTCAGCACCTCCGGCTTTGATAACGCTTGGGGCTGGGACTATGTTTTGAAATATCTTGACGCTGGCCTAGAAAGCAAATAGTGCCGTAGCCACCCTACATCACGGCACTACGCCGCCCTCTATAACTCCTGCACTGTTTCTTCGCCACTCTCCAAATCGCGTAGCTTATACTCTCCGCTCTTGATCTCGTCTTCACCCAGTACGGCTACATACTTCGCCGTCTTGGCCGCATACTTCATTTTATCTCCTAGCTTTTTGTCCGAAAGTACAATATCTACGGATTTACCATCGGCGCGCAACCTATCCGCTAATTTTGCCACGCTACTATATTCTGTCTCCGAAAATGGCACTAAACAAACGTCTATCGGCTTCAAGTCGCTGGCCTCCACGAGCCCATAGTTTTGTAAAATATAAAAGAGTCTCGTTAGCCCAATCGAACCGCCTACGCCAGGAAGTTTTTGGTCGGTATAATGCCTGGCCAAGTTTTCATAACGTCCACCCGAACAGATCGAGCCAATTTCGCGATAATCTGGTGCTATCGTCTCAAAAACTGTACCCGTATAATAATCTAGTCCGCGCACGATTAACATATCGGCCCTAGCCTCTACTTCTGTGTCCAATTTTTCCAACGTCATAAAAACTTCTTCAAGCTCTGCGATACCAGTTTGGAAAGTTGCGTTCTGAAAACCAAATTCGCGTAGCTGCCGTAATACCTCGCGATAATCTCCATTTAGCCCCATGAATGTTGTGATTTTTACAACATTTTCACTACCAATATTCAGTTCTTCTAGCGCAGCTACTGTCTTTGCGGGCGGAACTTTTTCCGCATGGTCAACAATTCCAAAAATTTCATCTGCATGCTGCTCTAAATTTAGCTCTTCCAGCATACCAGATAGAAGTTTGCGATTACTAATTCGTATAACGAAGCTCGGCAAAGGTAGTGTGCGAATCGCCTCCGCCAGCGTCGCAATTACTTCGGCATCGTAGGCTACTGGTAGACTATTGCGCCCGACGACATCCACATCACATTGGTAGAATTCGCGAAAACGTCCCCTCTGGGCTCGCTCACCTCGAAAATTCCGCCCAATTTGTGTTACCTTAAAAGGAAAACATAAGTCATTCATGTGCTCGACGGTATAGCGCGCTAGTGGTACAGTGTGATCAAACCGCAAAGCTTGATCCGCATCATTTGCCAGTTCGGCCGTTTTTACTACTTTGTAGATTTGTTTTTCGGTATCACCACCGGCTTTTGCTAGTAAGATTTCGTTACGCTCGATTGTTGGTGTCTCAATTTGCAAAAATCCATGCTTCTGGAAAGCCTCGCCAATCCCTGTTTTCAGGCGGTTAAATTCGGCTTGCATTGTCGGCAGCAATTCCTGCATACCGCTCATCGGTGAAGTATTGATTTTTTTCATAATAATTCTATTCTATCACAGAACCGCTAGCGGACATAATGGTCAAAGATAAATTTTATTAGTAGGATAACAGCGATGCCGCCAAATACTAACCATAGGATGAAGCTATTATCGGATTTTTGTTGTGATGCTTCTTGCCGATTATCTTGAGGCGAGTCTTCTCTGGCCTCGACTTTATTTTGTTTTGGCAGAGGGTCAACCACATTCTCCGTTTCGCCAGGATCCCCCTCTTCTGCAGTCTCGATCGCGACGTCGTCTTCTGATTCGGGTGTCGTCTGCATACTGTAGACCACATTATTTCCACCTCCCATCGTAATATCTCCAGTATCGACAACCTCGTTGTGATTTTCCTCTGGCCCTCTTTCTGTTATCAAATTTGGATTTTCGACATAATCCATTGGTGGGTAGGTACCTAGCTCCTCATCGGGCGTTTCGTCCTCCACCGGTCCTGGATTCTCCGGTTCTTCTGTAATTTCGGGCACTTTGCCTTGCTTTAGCAACTCTGCAAATTCCGCATATATGGCTTGATCGTCCGAATCTAAAGCATAATAAGCCAGCAAAATCCGAGATTTGTTCGCAGTGTCCAAATCTTTATTATCAAGAATTTCTTGCGCTGTATTATCGCGGTATTGCTCAATCTGTGGGATTAAATATCGTCGCAACATATCATACATGACCTCATTGCCGGTCTCATCATTCCAGCTTTCTTTGCGCAGACCGTAATCCGTGACCACATAACGCTCTCCAGTTCGCTCAAGGTCAAAATAGTGATTTTCCGCCCCCGTCAGGTTGCTATAGAATCTCGCCTTTCGTGCTTGGATCTCAATTATCGCACCTGGCGTCAATTCTATGGTATAGGCTTTCGGTGTGTCAGGGAAGCGGTAGATAATCTGTTCTGGAGTTGAGACCGCATCATCCACCGCGCTATATTCGCTTGCCAGAAGATTACCATTAGCATCAAAGATCCTGATATATGTTTCGGATTCAAGCTCATCTGCAGCTGTCATAATGCTTACTTTGCGAAACTCTTCTCCGAAATTTAGCTGGCAGGCCGCCACTTCAGCTTTATTGACAAGTTTGATGTTTAGAGTATTATTATAAGCCCCCGCCGTGAAGCTATCCAATGCTTGGGATTGAGTTGTCTGCGGGCTATGTGTAGGCCTGTTTAACATCTTACAGCCCAAACCTCCAAGCATAATTGCAAATACCAAAACCGCAAAAAGCAGGCCTTTTCGGTGTTTATAATAGTCCCAAATCTCACCTACTTTCATACTCTGCCTTATCAGATAATACTACTTATACTTATTATATCACAGATACAGTAAAAAATCAATAGCAAAATGCCAAAACGACTCTCTTTTTGTAAAAATATATTCATGTTATAATTAAAAAATGGCAAAGAAAAAAGAGGGCGACGTTATCGATCGCCTAGTGGCTTGGGGATGCGGACTACTACATCTTGACAAACACATCAAAGTCTTTCAGCAATTGGCGAAGTTCGTCATCGTCGGGTTTACTAATACAGCGATCAACTGGCTCATCTCCTTTTCGTTATATTTAATTCCTAATTTTTCACCGTTGTGGGCGAATACCATTGCTTTTGCCGTCTCGACGGTATTCAATTTCTGGGCCAGCACCAAATGGGTATTCAATACTACCAACAAGAAGTCCAAACAGCGGCTCTTCATTGAATTTGCTGTCCTCAACGGGTTCTCTTTCTTGGCTTTTGATATCGGCCTTTATGCCGCGCTATATTATGAACTCCACTGGCACAAGGTCATTTCCAAAATCGTTACCTCTGCCTTTAGTATGGTTTTCAATTTTATCACTCGCAAACTTTTCCTTGAAGATAATAATAAGCTCAAAGCTAAATTGCACTTATCGACGAATAAGTGATGATATGCTAGAATAAAATTACGGCACTGTGGCGGAGTGGTTACGCAGAGGTCTGCAAAACCTTGTACACCGGTTCAATTCCGGTCGGTGCCTCCATGTTTATATCTTGACCTTGATAAAAAAATAAGTAAGGCGTTTATTCGTTTTTACGGATGAACGCCTTATATTACTGAATGAAATTAAACCCTTCTATCCTCCTACTACCTATACTCTAACTAGCTAGGCAGCGGAGGGGGAAACCGTACCAACGATTGTAGCCACCTGATGGATAAACCCCACTAGTGTTGAAATCTAGATCGTAAGCGTAATCAATGCTAGAGTAGGACACTGACGACCAATGGTACCCACCTTGCCCAGAAAATCTCAATTTACTAATACTGATGCCAATTACCCCGCTGCGCACAAAGCCCCTCTTTACTTTGTGCGCAGCGGGAGTATTGGCAGAGTTAAGCAGACTGGTCCATCTA
>CAPKVJ010000017.1 GCA_948648655.1 uncultured Candidatus Saccharibacteria bacterium
TTCCAAAATTATTTGATGCGTTTTATCGTGTGGAGCAATCCAGAAGCCGTAAAACTGGCGGGAGCGGGTTAGGACTGTATATCGTGCAGGAGATACTGCACCAGCATGAAAGCGAATGTATGGTCTGCAATACACAGGCCGGGGTAAAGTTTTCTTTTACAATTTGACAGACGCAGGAAAGCGGCGGGCGATTGCTCCGCCGCTTTTCAACTACACATAAATCACAAACTAATCCCAAACGTATTACAAAAAAGGGTGGTATTCTTTAGGTACACTCAAAGAAAGGATGGTGTTTTTCAATGAACACAAAGAAACTACTCGCCTTAGCCCTCGGAGGGGTACTGCTTGTGGGATGCCTGGCTGGGTGCAGTACCGCAGCAGCGTCCCAAGGCGGAACCTCTCAACGCGGAACGACTTCCCCGCCGATGACGGAGGGATCCGAGCAGACTATCGTTGCGTTTGCTGAAGGCAACGGTTCCTCCGCCGAGATTTCCTATGAAGAACTGTTCAAACCCTATGCGCAGTTTGGCCTGACATACAATGCCAGCAAAAACGAACTGACATACAATGGGAAAGCGGTACGGTGGTTTGAGGACTACTATACCGTGGGGAACGGGATGCAGGCCGGAAACGACTTTTTCAACGAGGATTATCTAACGCTTTCCCTATCTCTCCCTAATTCCCCCTAAGTATTGCTACTGTTACCTTTTGGGGACTTTTGCTTTCCCTGTCTCGGCGTATTTCCCCCTATCTCGCCGTAAGTTTAGTATCACAATAGTATAAATAGAAATAAGCCCTGACTGTTTAGGTCAAGGCTTATTTCTATTTGAAGTATATTGTGTTTATTCTAATTTGAAGTCATCGGCGGGGAAATACCGTCCAGCTCCGTTAGTTTCCATGTTCTCCTTGCTGTTTGTGATATGTCCTGTGGCTCCAAAATCAACTGTGATTGTTTCCCACAAACTATCATAATCTTTCAATTCCAGTATTGCATCCGTGATTGATGATGTTCGGGCCAATGCTAAATCTTCCAATGTAAGGGGAGCAGGGTCTTTCTCGCTGAAATCGACATACACACACAAATTGCTGTTTTGTAATACAACATCTGTAATAGATTCGTCCTTACTGCTGATTGCGCCTTGTATTACGTCCTTTACATCTGCAACAAAGCTATCGGGAGACACTTCCTTTGTGGAGGTAGTTTCTTGTGCATTGAGTATTTCCCCACTGTCTATGTCAATGAAATATTCATCCAACACCATACCGCTAAAGAGTAACTTTGCGTCATGTTCTTCTTTGTCTACATACTCGTAGATAGTTACATCTAACAGATTCCCCATAACAGATATTTTCGATGTGGTGTTGTAGGTGAAGTTCACGATTGCGTGAATCTCATCGTCACCCTCGAAATATTTGTTGTAGTAGTCCAGAGCATAGTTTTGAGTTTCTATGCTTTCCGCAATCGTGGCAATTCGCCAGTTGCCTGTAACATCATTTCTGACATTGCGTACAACAAAGTTGATGTTGTCAAACTCCGAATTGCTTTCGCCTTGGGCGCCATCCGTTTGTGTATCGCTTGCCTGTGGGGTGCTTGTGCTTGTCGAGGGGTCATCGGTTGTTGACAGGGCTTCGTTCTCGTTTTCCCCACCACTCCCGATTATGGCGGCGAGTATCACAACGATAATCACCCAAAACCACCACTTCTTGAAGATAGGCTTCTTGACAGACGGCCCTTTGTCTTTCTTTCCTTTCATGTGCTTCAACCTCCGTTTTTTATTCTGGTCGTTCAACGCTCGCTGGGGCGCTACTCACATTATACCATACTGTAACACAAAAGTATATTGAAATTTCAAAGCTGATTTGTGGCATGATATTGAGGCGGGTGTGCATACTATAATGTAATCATCACAGCATAGAGGAGATGAGTGCATTATGGCAAAATTTATTATCACACCCAAAGAAGATAAAACCGTCACCATGACGATCCGTATAGACAGAGAGTTGCAGGAGGAATACAGCGACTTGGCCGCCAAAACAAACCGTTCCAGAAACGAGCTAATCAGCATGGCCTTGCGATATGCCCTTGATAATATGGAACTTCAAGACGAGTAATGAGAGCCAATGGACGGAAAATCCAAAGGCTCTCAATATTTTTATGCGTTCTTTCTAAGAAATTCGTCAATTTTGTTGCTTGCAACACGCTTCTGTTCTTCAAAGCTATGTGCATAGATGTTCATGGTGGTGGACGGGGTAGAGTGGCCTAAAATCTTTGAAATGTCTATAATATTCACTTCAAGATAGTTGAGCAGGGTGGCACAGGAATGTCTCAACCCATGAAGCGGTATAATCGGCAGTTCCTCCAACCCTTCGGCCTTTGCCTTGACGGGATTACTTTTCACCCATTCATTATAGCGGTGCAAGTGCTTAACGAAATACTGATAGGGGGTTGTATGCCCCATGCGCTTTCCATCCGACTGGATAAAAATATTGCCGCCATGCTCTAAATCTCCTTGCCACGCCGTACCATGCCTGAACCGCTCTTGAATATACTCAATATGATATTGCTTTAACAGGGCAATCGCTTCTTCGGGAAAAGGTACAGTCCTAATGGAAGTTTGCGTTTTAGGTTCTTTATAGTCAAAGCCGCTTTCCGTTTTTCCTACCGACTTTGCAATAGAGATTTCTTTGTTGCTGAAGTCTATATCGTCCCAATGCAAAGCAAGCGTTTCACCTTTTCTAAAACCGCAGAATAATGACAAATTGAAAAACACTTTGTATTGCGTGGGTACTGTGCAGGTTTCTGTGTACTCCTTAACATAGTAGGGTTTTCCGGTATCGTCAACCCGTTCATGGCCTTTGCAGGTTACCACATACGACATATTCAAGGATTTCAAGAACATCAAAGATTGCTCTGGCGTGAAAAACTTTATGTCCTGTTCCTCTTGTACTTTCTTCGGCTTTCGTGCGTCTTGGCAGGGGTTGTTATCAATCATGCTCCACCGTTTGGCCGTTTTGAAAATACCACTAAGGACATTCGCATACCCTCGGATTGTTCCTGCTGAATAATCGTCAACCAGTGTTTTCAAAAAGGCTTCAATATGCGGCGTTTTGATGTGTGCGAGTTTGAAGCCCTTGAAATATGGAATAATTCTGCTTTCAAGGAAGTGCTGATAGTTGGTGTATGTTCCATATGCGATGTTATCCTTAACACTTTCAAGCCATTTGTATGCAAAATCCTCAAATGACATTTTCTCTGCGTCAAAGTCATAGCCGTATTTTATCTTATCTTCCATATCCATTGCATACTTTAACGCTTCTTTTTCCTGTTGTTTTGGGGTAGCAGACTGATTGACGGAATATGTAAGATTCTTAACCAGCTTGTTCCCTTGCTTATCGTATCCCATGCAAATCACTATACGATATACAACTCTGCCGCTCTTATGCTCAACTCTCTTTAATGATGCCATTTTCAACACCCTTCTCTATTTGATTTTTGTACCGATAAAAGGTAGGCTTTGTCATGCCCAATTCTTTCATCAGTTGAAACGGTTTCTTTTCCCCCTGCTGTACTAAACGATAGTGGGTGGCAAATTCATCAAGACTCATAACTCTTGGCCGACCATAATCTTCCCATTCACCACGGGCCTTTTTAGCTTCTATGCCTTCTCGTTGCCGTTTCTCTTTCTTCTCAATCTCAGCCTGTGCCATACTCGCATACAATTCAATCATCATATTGTTGATTGTCTCTAACATCATGCGGGCCATAGAATTTTCCATAGCTGACAGGTCAATAAGCGTTGTTGGCAATTCTAACACCATGACACGAATACCGTTATCTTTGAAATAGCGGAGTTCTTTAAGTGTTGCTTCCTTGTTCCGACCCAATCGGTCAAGCTCTGTGACGATCAGAACATCGCCGCTTTCAAGAATCTCATCTTTGAGCATGGCATATCTTGGCCTGTTGAAGTTCTTGCCTGTCTGTTGGTCCGTGTATACCTTGCCCTTGTACAGAGAAATTGCATTGTCAGCGCAGTATTTCGTGATTTCTGCAATTCCTCTGTCAAGGTGTTGGTCCTTCGTGCTTGTCCTGTGGTATGCTATGTATTTCATAGGGATTCCTCCTTGTCGTACAACTCACATTTGCCACCGTCTATAACTATTGAGGGCTTTACCGTTTCGTACATCTCACATTTAGATGTGTTCCCCCATATCACGCTGTCGTCATAGCGGTACAAGCAATCCCTGCATACCAAGTCTTGATTACTGATTCGGACAAAGCGCAGCTTGTCCCTCTGACACTTCCTATCTAACCCATTCATCCCGTTCATCTGAACACTCCTTTCTGAATATCGAACATCCGTTCTTTACATTTCTATCATATCAGGTTAGTGTCAGAAAGTACACACTTATTTTGAGAATTATCAAAACTTTTTGTGTTGGCTTTTCGATACTCTTTCAGGGTTCTCTTTTGATGGGTTCAAAAAGTATAAATTCTGATACCATATCAACAAGCGGCCATTATACGCTGTTTTGCCCTATATCTTCTCAGTGTCTGGCTGATTCGTGCATTTCGTGTGCCGTAGTTTGAATTTTCCTTGTTTGTCATAAGTTCCAGATTATCAATGCAGTTATTTTCTTTGTTCTCGTCTTTATGATTCACCTGTAATCCTGTGGGGATAATCCCTTTGTGCGCCATATAAACAAGCCTATGCACAAGCATGAATTTCCTTTGCCCCTCGTCATTGTAAAGGGTAACCACCAAATAACTGCCCTTGATATTATTTTTGTTTGATGGCTCAATGAGTTTGTCATACTTTAGGCTATAAATGCGCCCATCATCTGAAATGAGGTATTTTGAGAAGCCTTTAGCCTGTTCCCATTCTATCGGTTTACCGTCCTTTCTTTGAAGTGGTATTTTGCACATGATAAATTACTCCTTATTCCCGTTCTCCGGTGTTCAAGAACTCAACGAATTTATCCACATTCACAAGATACTTGTTTCCGGATTTGATATATACGATTTTGTTCTGCTTGCACATCAACCAAAGTGCCTTATAGGGAATGCCAGATTCATCTGCGAGTGTCTGTAAAGGCACCATGCGAGGAATACGAACATCTGATACAATAAAGTTAAATTCCTGCTCTGGTAAAGTGCTTGTGTTATTTTTCCTTGCCATTTTGTATTCTCCCTTTGATTAGGGACACGAATACAAATTCATCTGAACGGTTGTATCTGTTGTCCATTTTATAGTTATTTGCTCCGCCTTGGACAACTGGGCCAATCTTTAGCAACCGTTTTATTCTCAATTTTATGTTTATCACCAGAGGTCACCAGATGGCTTCTGGTGGACTTTTATCCTATACCATAGGAATACATTACCTTATGATTTCTGATTCAATCTGGATAATCCAGAGTTATTCTGTGACCATCTGGCCGTCTGGGTTCCATACAGTAGGCTTCTTGAATGAAACAAGCCTTTTTTGCGAGTTCCTCAAACGGTAGCCTTGCAGATATGCAGAAGCAAGAGCCTGTTCCACCTTTTTACGCTCGGTTTCTTTAAGCCTGTCAAAAGCGTGTTCAGCAGCGGATTTGCTCCCGTTAAATGCCCGCTCCCTAATAGTGGCCGATATAGAGCCTGCATAGGCAGGATATTTAAGCAGTTCCAATACCGCCTTGCTACCGATAACACCCGAATTGATAGAGTCATTCAAGGTTTTGTTAATGCGGTTCAAGTTATTGGCGTTTATCACCTTAGGCATTTGCGACATAAGCTGGAGCATTTTGCTTTGCACCGCCGGAGAATCGTCTTTTTCTCCGCTAAAGTCATAGGCTCTGTTGGTAGCTTCTTCAAGCCTTGTGTTGATGCGCTGATATATAAACTCATTTTCAGCCACCATGTCATTGACCTTATTCAGAAGTTTCTCGTAAATCCGCTTTGTCATGGCCTTATCCACGCTCTTATAGGAAACGATAAAACCTTTGACAGCCTCCACCAGTTCACGCACATCATCAGCAGTTTTTGCCGCTTCGATCTGCGTGAACAAAGTGTTATGGCGTTCAATAATAGTAGGCTCATTAGCCGGTGCTTTAGTTTTCTTCATTGTCCTGTTCCTCCCATTCAATGTTTTTGTTTTCGTCTGACACAATTACAAAACCTTCCCTTTTGAAATATGTATCATACGCACCTTGCGTTACCTCTGCGGTAACTGTTCCGTTTGTTACTTTAATCATTAGTCCTCGTCCTCGCTTTCATCGGGTGTATTATTCCATTCCTGCTCCCAATCTTCGTCCTCGCCTGGCCTTATGTATGGCACGACCTTAATCACAACAGGGGCAGTTTCCTCACCGTCTAAAAGAAAAGCAGTATTTGCACCATAAGCCTTGTCAATGATATACTTACAAGCATTGAATCGGTCCTTGCTGTATCTGTCATTGGCAATCTGGATTATACTTTGCAGAGCGTCAACGGTAGAGGATTTAAGTAGCCTTTGAAATTGCTCCTTTTGTGACTTTTGCTCCGCTGTTTGCCGTGGCCTACCTTTTGGGTTCCCAGACTTTCCCCTTTCAAACGGCATAGCAATCACCCCCTAAATATTGTAAATATTCACGCTCCTTGTTTGTGGATTCCAGTTCTCTATGAACCGTTGTTTAACATCTTCGGAATCCAGTTCGGAAAGAATGTCTTGCTTTTCTTTAATCTCGTCTCTCAATGAGCGAAGCAACATATCATACGCCTGTTTCCCTGTTTTGGGCTTATGCGGTAAAGATATGTCAGCGGTTAAGCGTTCAACGAACATGTTGCACCCCTTTCTATTGTTATTGCATTGATAGCCCTCTGTATCTCTGTCCCATATAATTATGGACAAAATCTGATTTTTGCAATTTGCTCAAATGCTTTGTGAAATGCCTTTTACACCCCAATGAATGATGTTTTATGCTCGATTTATGAGATTTTCACATTTTCAAGTTTGGGGGCGCAGGGTAACAATTTTTGTACCCATTTAAGCCCTATTTTCACCCAATGAGTTGTGCATAAGTTTAAGCGTTTTTAGTACATCAGAGGGAATCTCAAACTTTGCATTATTGCGGTAGTATGACACCATTCGCTTGGAAATATCTGGTGTGTGTCTGTGCTCCACATACCATTTCCTTAAAGCCCTACGAAGTATTTCAATGTCTACAATCAATTCCTTACACTTAATCAGGGTATGGCTGATTTCATTTCCAGAATCCGATTGCGTTAAAGTTTCAAATACATCTTGCGCACAGGCATCCAACATAGGCTTAATGTTCTTTTGACAGATTTCATCAAAGGTCACTTGATACTGTCCAATCAGTGTTTTAATTGATTTTCTTGTGAGAATGTCCTCTAATGATTTCTTATCACCATACATATGATTGAGTATTCTGTCTAAATATACCAATTCCACGCGAATCAAATTTGATTCAACTTTAAGATTGCCTGCTTGCCTTTGCTGAAAAGTCTTATCGTACACCTTTAATACCCATTCATGGGGCTTGGTTGTTGTGATTCCTCGTTCTGGCTTCTTGTGTGTTTTCCCGTTTGGGGCTGTTTCCTTGTAAACAGTAACCTTTGGAAAAGATTTCTCAAATAATCTAATCACATCTTTTGGTTTACAATTTCCAACACATTTTACAGTTAGATTGCACTCCATTTTTGTAACGCTCATCATAGAGAGAAATTCATCAGAATACTTGTCCTTTAAGTTCCTTTGCAGATATGACCTCATGTTATCAATGACTTGGTTTCTTACCAAGTCGATTTTGATACAGTCGGATAATTGAAACGGCTGCACATTATTTGGCCGAACTGCATTAGGTAAATTCACATAGGCAGACAGTTTCCCACCCCAACAAGATATTTTCATGATGTCGTTTCCAGATTTATTTACAAGATTTTCCTCTGGAAGATTTATGCTCTCTAATCCTGCTACGGTGAGTTGCAGTTGAAAATTCACTCCATCTGCACCTTGCATTTTCTTTTGTCCCATCTTCACACCTCCCGCACTTTGATTTATAGGAAACAAAAAAAGAGAAGCTAGTTAAACCTCGTCTGAGGTAACTTCGCTTCTCTAAAGCATTAATCTATTTATTTGGATGGCCTTTTCTGGCCTATATATATTATATCACAAATATTTTCACTTGTAAACCCTCTGGTGAAACTTTTTTCCTTATTTTTTCCTATCTGTCGTGAGGTCCATTTTACATATTATCCCCAGATTAACCAGAATGGCCCCAGATTGATTCTAATGGATTACCCTATATTTTATATATTCTTATACCTAAAATCAATTCTGGATTATCTGGGGACCTCTGGGGATATACCCCTAATAAATCAGTATTAGAATAGTATAACGGTATTTCTTTTTTTGATAAAATCCAGCCGTCAAATCAAGCAAAAAAATATTAACTCACTTGTTCATGTGAAAAGATGGCGGTATAGAGTAAATCCTAAAAAGTCCTTTATTTGCAATACTTTGATGGACTTTTCCCATGCGAAAGAATGAGACGCATTCCCGCTCTTTTCATTTCTCTCTATGCTGTCAGTATTACGCAGTTTGAACAAACGAGTTTAATCTTTAGAGAATGGTGTGGTTGATGTATATGCTGTCCGTGACCTTGCTAGCATTGTCCGCGCCGAAGATGGTTCTTTCGACCCCAGCGGAAGGCTGACTGGTGTAAAGGAGTTTTCGGCAGAAGAATTTGCCGCCCGTGACATTGAGGCAATCAAAAATCCGCCTCCCGCCGTTGCCTTAGCTGGTGACCCGCCCTCTGCAAAGGAACTTGAAGATATGGCAAAGGAATATGAGGCGTTTGGCGTTACCTATGACATCAAAAATGACCAGTGGTATTTCAATGGTGAAAAGGTTCGGTTTTTCCGGGATGTGCTGACCTCCAATGGCGAGGGGGTGACCAGCGGAAAATTCAAGGGTTCAATGCGCGTTTTGGGGAGCGCAGACGGAACCGTTGACATTTATACAGTCCGTGACTTTGCCCACCCTGATGCCTCCGGGAATGGAACGCTGACTGGCATTGAGAAATATAGTCAAGCGGAATTTGACGAACACACGCAGAGAGAGGAACAAGCAAGCTCTGGCTTCTGTACCGTAGAGTAACGACTGCCGCACGACGGCAAAAGAAAAAAGCCGTCGTACAGTAGAACATTGTCACGTCCCTTTATGTGGCGGCATTGAGAAATCAAGGCCGCCGTTTTCCTATCCTCCTATTGATATGGCGGTATCCGGGAGGACGACATTGAGCACTCGGCCTTGTTCGTCGCCCTCTCCCCATGTGAGATTTACGAGCGTAAAGTCACCATGCCGGAACTTCACGCGGCCATTTCCAGCCTGCCCGGCAAACAGGCGAAACGTATCTACGCCTATTTTGTACTCGGCATAAGCAAGACCGACATTGCCAGGGCCGAGGGCGTGGACGAAAAGGTGGTGCGCCTGGCAATCGAGCGGGGGCTTCGGAACATGGAAAAATTTTTGAACTGCCAGAGAGAAACAAGAACCGTCTCCTTCCAGGGAAGGACCATTGTGCCGGAAAGGCTTACCCCGGTGCTGACCCCGACAACATTGCCCTCCGGGGCTGTCAATGGTATAATATACTTGTAAGGTTGGTAGCTCCATTCCCACAGGAAAGGAGCCTACAATGAACATTAGAGAAGATTATATTTATGCCAGACAGTCC
>CAPKVJ010000018.1 GCA_948648655.1 uncultured Candidatus Saccharibacteria bacterium
TTCGTGCGCATAGCACGAAGATAATCTTTATTAAAATCAGAAGTAGCCGAAGCAATCGAGAGGACACGATTATGTTGCTGTCTAACATTACCAAAGAAATCACTAATAGAGATAATTTCAAGGTAATTTCTTAAATGACGATTAGTAGACCAAATATAATAGCGAGCGCCATCGGGACCTTTTTCATCATTGAGATATGATAAAGACGGTTCGGTCGCAATTATCCGGTTTAGAATCGCATTATATTGTTCAAAATCAACAATAGCGAAAACATCAGATAACCCTAATTCGAGATTATGAAGAATCGGGTTTACTGCGCTTTCAAATTTATTGACATAAAGTTCAAATTGCGCGCCATGCTGGTCTATGATTCGCCAATAGCGAAGGAAGCTATTACGAACTTTCTGAATAAGTTCGTCAGAAGAAAGAACGCCATTAAACGTATGTGATTCTTTATTTGATGGTTTCGGGAAATCCGAAATATCAAGTTTTGCGGGATTATCCTCAAAAGACCAGGATTCAAAAGAAACAAAACTATTACGGGGAGGCAAGAATTTATCGACAAGTAACCCTGAATATCTATCAGATAATATTTGCTTAATTGAAGCATAAACATCTGATGTATTTAGGTTGTCATTTCGTACAAGCCAAATAGCAAAAGCAGAACGAAGTTCAGAGTTTGAAAGAATAGAACCGATGTTATCAAAATATTCTTCCTTTATTATAAGTTCTCCATTGCGAACGAGGAATAAAGGAGAATTACCCCTTTTGGGGAAAACATAATCTTTGCCGCTATTTTCAATAGAAGTTTTGACTACATTCACTGAAAAGAAGTTACTGCCAACTTTATAATCAGCATCTTCTTTTAGCGCATTGAAAAAGTTAGCAGTATAATAGTTGTCATTTATGGCAACGACCTCGCCAACATATTCAATAAATTTATCTTTATCGCTTCTAGAACGTGTATTACAATTCTTTTGGAAGTGCGTAAAGAATTGAGCAAGAGCAAAGAGATAACGCAAAGAACTGGTTACTTGTGTAGCACCTTGTGCAGATGGGTCATTAGTCAACAGTGAAAGTTGATTGTACGCGGCAATGATGTTTTCTTTCGATAGGTATGCCATAATTACGATTTTGAAAGATGAGCAGTAAGTACCTTCGCAATAACCCAGCCTAAAATTGGAGGAACGGCATTGCCAATAACTTTGTAACGCGATTGAAGGGGAATGGCTCTAAAAAGATAATTGTCGGGGAAAGACTGAATGCGAGCGATTTCACGAACTGTATATCGCCGATTATACACAGGGTGAGTTATGCCACAGTTTTCAGGCTGTGCCGATGCCGTGATGGTTCCGTTGATTTCACCATAAGCAAATCTGCGAAAAAACTTTGGTGAGTGATATTTTTTTGGGTCATCAAATATCCTTTTGAAGCGAGGTGATAATTTTTCATAAGGGATATTTTTCCAAGACCTGCCTTCAAATGCACAGGAAGGCAAATCTTCTTTTTTGAAAGAATCTTGAAAAATCTTATTAAGACTTTCACCATGAGCGCAAGGTCCGATAAGTTCAACAGTATTTTGGGTAGTTGCACTATATGCCCAAAATTCGTTATCAGGGAGTTTGTCGATACCTTGAAGAATAGAGCCTAATAATAGCTTCTCATCGGTACCATTTGTCGAAGATGGAATATGGTTTGTCGATACTAAATTATCGATTTCAGCGAAGTCAAAAGGTTCGTATTCGGAAGAAACCCCTATAATTAAGTAACGATAACGTTGTTGAGGAACACCGTAATTAGAGGCGCACAGTAGTTTTGCAGATACGTTATAACCTAATGCCTCCATTCGTTTCTTGATTTCGTCTGGCACAGTAGTGCCATCAGGCATTTTGCTCGACATAATGCCACGGACATTTTCAAAGACAAATGCCAAAGGACGCCCCCCCTTATCTACTTTTGCACGTAAAATTCGTTCACATTCTTCAAAAAGAGTTCCACGTCCATTATCATCGTTAACACCTTTGCGATTACCAGCGTTTGAGAAAGGTTGGCAAGGGAAACCAGCCAACAATATATCGAAGTCAGGAATTTCAGAAGCATCTATATTCCTAATATCCTCTAATCTGCACTGGCAACCGTGTGCGGTTAAAAGTGCATTGGAGTTATAACAGGTAGCGGCATCTTTATCGAAGTCATTGGCAAAAACGATTTGGGTATCAAGGCGAGCGAAATCTCTATCGTAGAAAGAGAAGCCACCAGAGAAGCCGAGGTCAAGACCTCCACAACCTGAAAATAGAGATGCAATCTTGAATTTCATTCTCCAAAAAGCTAAGAACTTCCATGTAGGCTGACAGGTGACCAAACCTTTATGCGACTACACGGAAGTTCCGTTAATATGTTGTATAAGAAATGTTTCTTACATAATTGGCCTTTGTCAGCGCAAGCGCAGTTTATAGTGCAAAGTTACGAATTTTTTTCGAGACTTCAGCTATCGGCAACAAAGTTAATGAACGGCATGGGCAAAAATCAGACACACCAAAGTTAAGAATGGTTGTTATTGCCATAAGACTGCTCTGATTCAGGCTCGGCGGCTATGGATGGATTGTCTATGTCTGTCTCGATAAGGTATGATTGAGCCGAATTGACAATGCGGTCATACAAGTGTTTGAGATATTCCTCTCGCTGTGCTACGGTCTTGATTTCGCACTCCCATACCCGGATAATGTGCCATCCAAGGGCTTTCAGCTCGGCTTCGTTACGGACATCACGGGCAACATTACGCTCTATCTTCTCTTTCCAGAACTCGACATTGGACTTTGGCAAGCGGAAATACCTGCAACCCTCATGCCCATGCCAGAAACATCCGTTGACGAAAATGACGGTCTTGTACTTCGGCAATACTATATCGGGAGTGCCTGGCAGTTTCTTGACCTGAATCCGGAAACGCAAACCACGGAAGAAAAGATGCTTCCGCACAATCATCTCAGGCTTAGTATCTTTCCCCTTAACCGCTGCCATACAGCGGCTCCGCTGTTCAGGCGTCATAATATCGGCCACGATTATTTTTGAGTTCTAAGCCATTCGGATTCGTCCAGTCCAACCCGATATACTTTTGCGCAATACGTATTGATTATTCTTTGTGCATGTAAGTCTTTTAAATCGACAATCCAACGAAATATCTCCACATTATCCGTATCATCAGCTTCACATTTGTTTGCGATAAAGACATACTCCGAATTCTCATTTAAATGAGCACTAATACATCCATGGGTAGCCTTGAACGGAAAAACTTTTATATTGTACGATGTATAATCTACAGAAAGAGTCTTGCCATCATCTGTGAGTATGGGATGTTCCCCTCCTTTTTCTATTAGAGGCAAGAAGATAAAATTGCGCACTCCTTCTTTTATTCTTACAGAGTCGCAGCGTTGCTGTACGCAAACATAGTATTTTTTTGAATTTTGCGACATGACGATAGTACCCAATGATAGAACCGGAGGTATTGACGATGGTCTAAAATAGTTTTTATGATGCGTGAGTTTTGCAAATTCAATATTTGCATTCTCATGGTCTCTTTCTGGAACAGTATATAACCGTGGTGCATACTTCTCCAGATTCTTTCCTTTAAATCCAGCGTTCCCAACTAATGTTATTCTTTCCTCTATTGTTAAAGCTGGATCCACTAGCTTTAGAAGTATATCTTTTGACAAAGTTTTGTCATTTTCCAATACTGGTTCTTGAACACATTCTTCAATCCATGCATGAACTAAATCCTGGTAATCCTTATCCTTTGTGTTGGCAAGATCAATCAAAGCATCTCCAAAAACTCTAGTTAGCATCAATTTTGCATCGCTTTGATTATCTTGTATGATTCGATGTCCCATATACGCTGAATCAAGATTTCTGGACAACTTTGACAAAATAAGAGATGTGTTCTCCCTTATTGTTGCAAGTGTATTAAGGACGAAGTTGGGGACTAAACCATATACTTCCTGAGTGAATTTTTCTAAAATAAATTCAGGAAGCATATCGTATGACAAAACAAATGGTTTAAATTTGGGAAGATGTTTAAAACGTCCGTACGTCATGTCATCTTTTGCCCTGACGAAAATAGACGTATTACGAAGATGGATTTCACACACTCCTTTAGATGCACCCTCGATGTCGCTGATTGTCTGAAAAATAGCATTATTGATTTCTTCTAAGTTGACGTCACCTGTATACACAATAATTAATTTATATTTTTGACAATCCGTACATAATGTTCTAATCACTTTAAGGGTATCTGCGCCATGGATTTCCTCTTCTGGTGCATCAGCCTCTGGATCTAAGTCTTCACTTGCTTGTTGCTGGAAAATTAGAGTCCAATCAAGTACAATTACATCTGCTTTCATTAGCAGTTGCGTGTAGTTTAAGAATTCATCTGAATTTTTGGGCGCAAGAATAGTACAGAGCTTCCCTTTAGAGGCAAAAAATTTTGTAACCACCATCGGATTAAAAGCCTGAGGTGAGTCATTTTCGCTCTTATCTGCCATATCATCAATAAATATGACATTTTGGAGGAATCTATCAGCAATTTCTTTTGATGCTAAAAGGAACCTATTATTCATGGCTGTTTTTAGAAATTTTAAAAGTTACTGTTGAATCTTTTCTTGGGCTATCAAGAAAAAGGTGATAATCTTCAGCTTCAAGAACTTCTCTACTAACACTTAATCCCAAACCTCTTCCAGATGGTTTCCTTGAAAATCGAAGTTCGAAAATTCGTTCCTTGTCCTGAGGCTGAACACAAGGTCCGTTATTTGAAATGTATATACCTGATTCATCTGCGTGAAGTCTGATAATCTTATCATTGTTATCAGACTGCTTTAGCCAATAGATAGCATTATCAATAATATTTACGAAAACGGGATAAAATGTAGATCTAAATCCATATATAGACCCTTGAGCAAACCCATTAGTATGCCTAAGTTGGATATTGTGTCTCTCGAAACGGGATTTGAAGAGATCTAATGTAAATGATTTTATATCAAGAAGAGGTATGTCTTCTCTAATTCGATTCAATCTTCTGTTTAACGGAGTAAACAAATTCAGATACCCGTCAAGATGTTCGAAGTTAACTTTTAAATTTTTGTATGTAGTTTCAAGTTTTATATCAACATCGGACCAAGCCTTTAGATCCTTTAGGCTTCGTCGAATAGAGCTTACGGTACTGTTAAACTCATGGTGTAATATTCCAACAGCTAATCCTAGTTGACTTAGTTCCACATCCGATTGGAGACGATTTCTTAAATCATCTAATTCTTCAGCCATAGCATCTGAAACTTGGTCTGGAGTAATTATATTTCCATCTTCATCCTTTTCTATATAGAAACTTTCGAATTGCCTAATAATTCTATCCATTACCATCGTATTACGCTGGCTGACACTGTCAATCTCAGCTTCCATTCTAGTTCGTTCAGTAACCAGATCGAAATTGTCGCTATGTGCTGTTGTTAGATGTACAAATTGAGACTTGACATCTCGAATCTGTGCATCAAGATCCAGCATGAGTTGGGTCGTCAGTTCTCTAACCTTCTTTGCCATAGAAGATGCAAGATCATTAGCCTCTTCTTTCTTGCGACGATTGAACGATAGTGCCTCTGATGAAATTAAATCAACTGCTTGTTCCAGTCGTTTCCTTTTACTTATAACGATATCTAACTGTTGTGTATATAGATCAATTAGTTCATCAATTTCTTGGAAAGCTGTCAAGAATAATGTATCTCGTAGAATCTTGTATTCATCAAGATATGTGTCAAAATCTGTCCTTAAGGCTTTTGTTAAAGAGAATCCTTTGGGACTTGGTACGGAAATTTTCTTTTTGTATTCAGTTATAGCTTTTCTTACTTCAGCTTCTGCGTTTATCATCCTTTGAGCAGCGATGTCCGGATCTGGGATGTGAATTATTTGTTCTAGTTCAGACGTAAAGTCACTGATAATCTGTCTCAGCTTGCTTTCGAACATGCCAGAGGTTAAATCTTCGAAGAAATTCTTAAGAGCTTTTGTAAATTTCTCCTTTTTTGATTTAGCCAGTTTGTCTCTACGTTCTAGCGCTTTGTAATAAGAGTTTAATTCTTCTTTCTTTGAGTTCCAATATTCAGATTGTACAGTGGACCCTTTCTCATTGAAAAAATCCGCAGCCAATTGAACGAAGAAGTTTTTCAAAATAGACTGTAGTTGACGATACGCCTTGTTTTCAATGAATCCCTCTCGACCGGCTTTTTCAATCAATCCTTTTGAGTGCTCAGAAGAAAGGACAATAACCCCAAACATTCGTCTATATGAGAAAAAGTAAGATGAGGCTCTCTTTGAACGATTTTTCTCAATGTCGAGAAAATCATAATCAGAATCACCATAGGGTAAAATTCTGATATTATCTCTGTATATATATAGTCCACCAAATTTATCTCCTTTGGCTCTGATTATTGAGTAGTCTTCAGGACTAACTTTTGAACTTTTTAACTCTCCCTGCAAATAAGCCAAGTTGATTGAAAAAGGTCCACAACTCGTCTGCCTGAAATTATTATCTCGCCAGGTTACAACATGGTTATAAGTCTTCTCACCATAGATCTTTATTTGACCTTTGAATTGCCCAAATTCATCAAAATCTCCAATAAAATGATGATCCGCTAATTCAAATTCGTCTGGGGTAAAGAATTGGTCTTCGTCGATAATATCTACAAATGAATCATCTCCCTTCCTATAATCTCGAAAAGAAATCTGAACCGTCGGTGCTGGATGATTCGGGGTCATTGTATTATGAAACCCCATTAGTATTTTTTCAATTTTGGTGGCCTCCTTAGCGGAATCAAAACTTGAATCACCTTCAATATCTGACGGTAGCATGTCTGACACCGGAGAAATATAGAATTGAGTCCCACTATGAGTATTAAGCTTACGAATGCTAGGCAGTGATTCGTCTAAAATTCTAGGATTGACATCAAAAGATTTAATTGTTTGGACTATTCTTTTATAATCACCGTCTTCAATAAGACTCTTTTCTAGTAGATTCTTGAGAGAGGCTATAACCTCACTTTTCATCTGATTAATATCTGTAGAATCCGGTAAACAAGCAAATTCTTTTACTGGTATGATAATATCATCAAGGTTGATGTTAGGTAATTCAAAAATTTCCCAGTTTATAAAAGATGCGACATAATTACCTGTGCCTCGATTAGTCGCTCTGGTTAAAATCAGAACTTGTTTCCCAATTGATGCAATGGCAAGTCGACCGATTCCTTTTTCTCCCATTATGTGCCTTAGTGGTTTGTCTGGATCAATCGGAGGAAGCGTAGTCTTTGAGTGTTTTAATTTGCTTTCAGTACCAATAGTAAGCCATCTGTTCTCAAACTCTGATCTGGTCATACCCAAACCATCATCGCGTAATGCCAATAGGTCTTTATTCCGCAGATAATCAATATCGAAGTTATCTGCGTACGCGTCATGAGCATTCTTGATAAGCTCATTGATTGCAGTTGGTATACCTGCTATCTGCTGACGTCCTAATAAATCTAGGGCACGAGCACGAGTTCTGAAATTAGCCATTGTATTCGTGTTGTAATTTTAATAGAAGTGCGCCTAATCTACGGGCGTATTCTGGAGGAACGGCATTGCCAATAATGCGGGCATTGACTGTCATGTTTCCTCCTCTGAAAACATAAGAGTCGGGGAAGGTCTGGAGCCTTGCCCCTTCTCTGATAGACAGACCTCTGTTTTCACATGGATGCGCAAACCGGCCGCTGGTAATTTTTATGAAGTTCGTGGTTATGGTTGATGACGGGCGATTCCATCGCAATCGTCCATAAACATCACGAAAGCTATTGTCTTTTCCGATATAGCATTTCAATTGCAATTCTTCATCGTCCTTCCATTCCATTCTAGAACCGCCATTTTTCGATGTTCTAAGAAGTCTCTCCATATTTATGGGGGCTAACCGCATAGTAGAGTGCATGAAATCAGAAGAATCAGTGTGTCCAGCTGGGATATTTTTTAACCCTCTTTTTGTCCCGATAAATTCCGACAGAAGTTTTTGTCGGGCATCCTTATCGGGCATTCGCACGTCTCCTAAACGAGACGCAACCAATGAAAATCTACGACGTGTTTGAGGGACACCATAATATGACATATTAACAATACCATACGTCACATGATATTCATGAGCTTTTAAGAATCTAATAAATTCCGGGAATGCACTATCCTCTCTTGACAAGAGGCCGGGAACATTTTCGACTAAAACAAACCCGGGATTATAATATTCCACAAATCTCATGAAATCTAACAGCAAATCCTTAGAAAGTTTAGATTTTTCTCTAGTCGTATTTATTATGCTATAATATTGGCATGGGCTACATCCTACTAATAGAAGCTCATCATCATTTCTTTGGATGCCAAATTCTGTTTCGAAATAATCAAGTGGCAATGCTTTAATATCGGCACATACAAATCTGGATCCGGCGTTATTGGACTCGTAAGTTGTTTCGCAGTCCCTAGCCAGATCAACACCAGCAATGACCTCTATTCCTGCATCTCGAAGGCCGTAGGTCATTCCGCCGCCTCCACAGAAGAAGTCTATTGCTCGAATCATGTATGCTCTTTTATCTGCATCATACTAAATTTTCCGCAAAGTTACAAATAATTTTTGAGTTTGCCATGAAAATGACAGCCCCGCACTAAGATTTAGCATGGATATTCGTGCTAAATTACAGTGTAGGGCTGAATCAGGAATTACTGGAGACGATAGCAGGCGATGCGGCAGCCGGGGGCTTGGTCGGTGGCGAGAGGTCCGTGGTTCTCGTCGGCGAAGTGGATGAAGCCGTTGATTTTCGCGGTCTGCTTTAGCCAGTGGACAAAGGCGGTCATTTCAGAGCGGGCTGTTTCCTTGATGCCTCGGACGCTGATGTTGATGACGATGAGGGTCATGTCTGGTATTCCGAGGTGACCTTCGGAACGTTCCCACAGACGGAACTGGATGTTTCGGCGGTTGTCGAAATAGTGGATACAGGCACCGACTGCG
>CAPKVJ010000019.1 GCA_948648655.1 uncultured Candidatus Saccharibacteria bacterium
GGGACTTATTCGATGATCTGATTATCACCATACACGAGGAAGAACTAAAAAAATGCGGTGACAATACCAAGATGCAAAACATCTACGATGCGCTAAAACGGCTTAGAAATCGCGATATAGAAATTAACAACGAAAAGATGTGGCTAAGTATCGGTTTTGTCAATTACGTCAAGCATATCAAAAATAAATCGTATTTTGAGGTGCAAGTTTCCAAAGAGGTACTACCCTATTACGTGGAACTCGCCCAAAACTTCACGAGTTACTCCATGACGGTAGCAATCGCACTCAAAAGCACATTCTCGCAAAGGTTTTACGAACTGTGCTGCCAATACCGAAACGCCGGGTTCTTCTTCTACACAGTCGAAAAGCTCCGGGAAATGTTCATGTTGGAAAAGAAATACAAACGGGGATGCGATTTCAAAAGGCGTGTACTTGACGATCCGCAAAAGGAACTCCGGGAGTTGTACAATGCCGGACAATGCGATTTATATTTCGAGTTCGAACCAAAGAGCTACAAAGGCAAGGAAGTGACCGAATACAAATTTTACGTTTACACAAGGCAAACCGAACAACAAAAGCTATTGGAATACGAAAGCGCCAAACAGGCGATCATCTACATAACAACCACTATTTCGAGGTTCTCCAAAAGTGACAAAGGATATGTTAAGCGTGTAGTGAACGCCGTACAGTTACACCCGGAAATAGCCGTACAGGTGGCGCAAAAGATACAAAAGAAGTTTGAGCAATATATAGACAAGCCAGCCAAACAGATAGGGGCTATCATCCGGGTTTGCTTAATGGAAGATTTTGGAATAGAATAAAAAAATACAAGTATGAAAACAGGTGATAAAGTTATCGTACCAGCCGAAATTAACGGCTATGGCAGGGATTTACGGGCAATGGTTACAGAGATAGAGAAGTTCGCCGGGGCAATATTCGTAACAGTGATATTCACTGAACCATGTCCGGAAGCCTGCGGAAGAAAAGGGGGCGTTTACCATGACTTCCAGCTAATAACAGAGTGATTTATTTTGCTATAACCGCAATAAATTGCAATAACATTTGCGATAAGCTGCAATAACAAAACTTATAACTACCTTTGCAACAGAATATAGCATTTTACAACAATGGAAAAAGGACAAGAAAGCAAGCAAAAGAGGAAAACACCGCTTACCACCATAGCGATAAGCCAAGAGTACGCCCAAAAATTAGATGAATATTTAAAGGGTACGGGCATAACCCGCAAAGAATTTGTTGAGTTGTCCGTTGATTATTTCCAAAGAACCGGGTTCGACCTCCGGGGTGAAGCATTTGACCTCTCCCCATTAGAAAAGGTTGCCGGGCGGCTGGAACAATCCGCAAAGATCATGGAACAACACAACGAGGAAACGGAAGCGGTGCGCCTGCTTCTCCAAACTGTCCGGGAACAGACCGCCAAGCAACTCCCTGCGCCGGAACTGATCGCCCATGCTGCCGAAGAAAAAGCAAAGGCAGAAGCCAAAAGCGAAGAACAAGAACGGGAGATTGCCCGGCTGCGCTCCGAAAACTCCGCTTTGCTAGAATACAAGGAAAAGGCACACCGGGAACTGTGCCGGGTACGTGACGAACAAAAAACAATAGGGAAAATAAAAGTAAACACCGAATTATAATGAAAGGAACTATTAAATTTATAGACCTCTTTGCTGGAATTGGTGGCATTCGATGTGGCTTAGAATTAGCCGCACACGAAGCTGGTTATAAAACAGAGTGTGTATTTACTTCTGAAATCAAGAAACATGCCATAAAGGTTTTAAAACAAAATCATCCTAACGAGTTAATAAACGGAGATATTACACAAGTTAATGAAAAAGAAATTCCAGATTTTGACATTTGTTGTGCAGGTTTTCCATGCCAATCTTTTTCCGGCGGCGGAAAAAGATTGGGCTTTACAGAAACACGTGGTACTTTGTTTTTTGATGTTGAAAGAATTTTAAAGAAAAAGGAACCTGCTGGTTTTATCCTCGAAAACGTTGAAGGACTTGTATCATTCATATTAACAAATCTTGCAACCAAAGATGAAAACCATTAACTGAGGCATATTGACCTACCATGTCTATGTAGTTAATCGCATACGACAAGTCCACTTCATAACCATAAAAATCTATTAAGTCTTGTATTAATTCTTCTGGGGTAATCATAATGTTACTTTTTATTCTAAAGAACGATTGTCCATAATCGCTTGAAGCATATTAGAACATTTTTCATATTCTTCTTTATGTTCAATTCTAAATTCGCTACATTCAATGGCTATATTTATCCACATTTCATTACCTCTTAGTTTAAGAAATTTTTCCCATTCTTTAGGCGAGAAGTAGGAATCTGGTAAATTATCAAATTCTTCCATAGATGAGAGAGAATATCCTTTGTGAGCTAAGAACATATCTTGGATAATCCAATTATGAAACATATCGTAATACTCTGTATATTGATTTACTTTTAGTTCATTGCGAGATAAGAAGGTTTTGATTAATGCAGCAGATTCAGAAATCCATTCACCTAAAATCATTCCATCTTCACAGAAACCTCTAGCTAAATCTTCTAATTCAGGTTTTATACATCCAATGTGGTTATTGCGTAAATAAAATAATTTTATTATATCAAGGGATGTGTATTGCTTCTCATCCTTATTTAGTTCCAAGAAACGTTCAATGTAACGTTCAAAGAAATGGGAAGAAAAAATCAGTAACACATTTGTCCCTTTAAGCGGATAAGCTGCCCATGTAGTTCCTCCATACCTAAAAGTAATATAGGCATGAGGAATTACAACGTTAGCATCCTCTTTAGATTGTGCATAAAAGCTGAAGAACCATTTATTATTTTTCTTTGTAATAATCTCTGTATTCCATATCCATGGATAATATGTTTGCTTCAATCTCATTTTATTGAATTTGGGATTAAATTTAGTCCAGCGTGCATGGACTTCCTTGTAATCAGACTGAATTTCCTTTGCCAATTCGGTCAATGTCATTGTTGGTAAAATCATATTAACAAATATTTAGAATTGAGATTAATAATCACACAACCAAACATATTATAGCGAAGATAATGATTATAATTAGAATAATACGCATTTTATTGCTGTTTCCCTTAATATCAGAATTTGTGACTTCCACTTGAGAGTTATTTTGTTTATCCATGCAATTAAATGATACAAACTTCTCGCCAGTGTTTAACCAACTAATTTGGCTTGGTACTAAATTCTTTACTCCTTTTGTTGTATTAACAATCTTAAGATTGGCTGATTTAGGATTAATTATATTTTTCATTGGCATTATCCACATTCCAGAACATTCAAAGGCATGATTTAAAGTTACCACAATTAAATAATCTGCATTTTTGCCTATTAGATTGTTTATTCTTCTTGTTTCAGAAGTCCGTCTTTCACTATCATATACTCGCCTTGTTTTGATTTCAAAAGTTAATCCTCCTTGACCTATTGCATCCAGTCCCTTCTCATTCTTATTGCTAGATAATTTTAGGTTCAAGCGTTTACAAGCATAATATTCTCCAATATCCCCTACTACTTTACGGCTTCTAATAATCCCTTCTTTTTGTAAATTCAAGTAACTTTGAGCAAAATTTCTGATAGCGACTTGTTCTTTTTGAAGTAATTTTAATCGAGCTATATTCTGAGAAAATGAATGCACAGAAGAAGCGCCAATAATGTATTCTTCCGTATTAATTTTATTAGAAGGGATTTTTAATATGGATATAGGATTGTAATATATATCAAAATATACAACTACGAGATAGTCAAAATCTTGATATTTTAGATTAGAAATATGATGAGTAAGATTATTGTTAGATATAACTTTAGATTTAATTTGATATTTATAGCCTTTAGGACATACTCCATCGTATGCTTTTGTGGATTTACCAGCTAAACTTAGTTTAAAATACTTGGAGGCAATAAATTCTCCTATTTCTCCAGTAAAGCTATCTGTACGAATTATTCCTAAAGTGAAAAGTTTATCACTGCAATTGGCAAATTCTTTTAATAAAGTTTCTCTAACTGCTGTTTGCTTTTCCATGAATAAAATTTTATTGTTTTATTAATGGCTATAAAGGTAGAAATAAATAAAGTATTAGCAAATTTTGGATTCCGCTAATTGTTGTGCGATGGTCGCCCAGTTGGCTATGGGCATGGTCCATTTCTTACGTATGTTGCGGTAAGCGAGATAAACGGTGCCGGAAAATAGAAAAATCACATGCCCATTCCGAAACCTCTGCTCCTTTTTGGCTTCTTCAGGAGTTCCAGATCTTCCTCCTGCTGCTTCTTTTTGGGAATAGGCTGCTCGATGTCCGGCGTTTTTTCCACCTGCTGAATTTTCGACTTCTCCGGTTCCTGCCGGGATTGAAGCTCCGCTTTGAGATTGTCCCATTTCTCCTTTCTGATGCGTTCCGCACGTTCCACCTGCCGGGCTATTTCCGCCGGGCTTCCGTTCTTGACGGCATTAAGATAGTCGAAGCTTTCCTCCGGCTCCCGGTCAAACCCCATGCGCCGATCAAAAGAGCTTTCACACTTCCGGAAAAAATCCGTCCGGTCAAAACCTCCCTTCACGTTGCCGCAGTTCTTCTTTCCGGTGTGGTTCGTTTTAGGGCTTAACTTTTTGGTGTTGCTCCGGTCTTTCCGACTGACGATGATATGTGCGTGCATATCGCTGTCACTGTCACCGTCCCGATTGAAATGGATCTTTGCGTAATATTCCACATCATCGCTTCTCAAGCCTTTTCCGAAGCCCTCCGCATAGTTTCTCATCACGTCCTGCCGGATGTACCACTGCAAGGCTTCCGCACGCTCCTGCGGAGTCCTGCCCATGCAGCGCAGCTCTTTCTCTGAAGGGCTGACGGTAATAACATAGAACTTTGCGTCAGTCTGGCTTAACTTAGCCTTGTTGTTGTCTATCTTGAATGTGACCTCCCTTGAGCTCACGTAGTCCCGGAACTGGTTGAAGAACGGCTGCACCTCCTCCCCTTTCTTCATCCTCTCCAAATCCTCATGCTGGAGATAGTTCGTCACCGCAACACAACTGCCTGTATTGGCGTATGTGCCGTTACCGCCTCCCTGTATCTTCACGTTCATATCTTTTCCCTTTTGTTCTTCTCGTCCTTGTACAAGGCTTTTATATCATCGAAAAGCCCGGCTTTTCCTTTCGCATCGATGTAGCTTGCGATATAGGAGAAGATCTTCTCCTGCCTTTGCGTCACAGCGTCCAGCCTTGCATAAATGGCTTGTTGGTTCTTCAGAAGCATATCCCTCGACTGACCGACTGCCTTTTCCGTCCGGTCCAAAGCCTGCTCCCTTATCCCGGCAAGGCTTGCAAGATCACGCATGAATAGGTCATTGTCCTTTTGGTATTGGCTGAACTTTTTTTCCGTAAGTATCGAGTCCATACTCATGGTCACTCTCATGCTTGTACTGCCCATGGCTTCACAAGCCGGACGCAAGAAATCCTGCTCCTGCTTCCTGATGAACGCTATCACCTGATCACAGCGTTTGATAAGTTTCTGCATTTCCTTTGCCGGACTCTCATGCTCAACCGGGTTGATTCCGTACTTCTCGAAGTACTCCAGCGCACAGGAAAGGAAGTCTTTCTTTGATACATTATTGGACTTTGCCAGCCTGTCAAGCCGGGCAAACGTTTTTCGGTCAATGGTGACAGAAGTAGTGGTTTCCTTATCCATACAATTGCTGTTTTAATTGCTAATTATATTATTAAATCTCTGATTTACAAAGGTATGATTTTAACCACAATTTCAAACTAATTGCGGTTAAAAAACTTAAACGGCTGATATTCAGCCGTAACCCCGTAGGGCAAGAGGAAAAACAGGGCAAAGCCCGGTTTCCTCTTGCTGTTCTTTCGACTGCCGAGCAATCGAAAGAACACCCTCCCCTGCGGTACGGCGAAAGCTCGTACAAGGGGGACGGGGAGAAGTCGGAGCGAGGCACTAAGAAAGAACCTATTCCACAAACAAAAAAACACATTAAAACGGCACAACAGGCTGCATAAAATAAATATATTTTGTTTCCATATAATGAAACAAAATATTATCTTTGCAACACTAAAAAACTTTATATGGAAGCAAAATCAAGATTCAAGGTCAAATTATCCAACGAAGCCCAAGAGTTTTTAGACGGATTGCCCAACAAGGTACGTGAGAAGATCATTAGCAATATTCGTAAATCCACCTTTGTACTTGATCCAGATTTATTCAAGAAATTGGATGATACGGATATTTGGGAATTCAGAACGTTCTATAACAAAACCAAGTACAGGCTTCTTGCTTTTTGGGATAAGGACGATAAGATAAACACTCTGGTAATCGCAACACATGGGTTTATCAAGAAAACCCAAAAGACACCTCCCAAAGAAATAGCCAAAGCCAAAGAGATTAGAAAAGATTATTTTAATTCAAAAAGATAAAGCGTATGGAAGCAAAGAAATTTTATACACTCGAAGAAATCGAGGATAAATACATCGGAGAAAAAGGTACTCCCAAACGTGATGCCTACGAAGAAGAACTTAACTCTTTTTTGATAGGTGAAGCCATTAAACAGGCTCGCCAATCAAAGAACTTAACCCAAGAGGAATTAGGTAATCTGATAGGAGTGCAACGAGCTCAAATCTCCCGAATTGAAAACGGTAAGAATTTAACCTTTTCCACCATTGCAAGAGTTTTTAAGGCTATGGGGATAAGTGCTAAACTTGAAATCGGAAGCATGGGTAAAGTTGCGTTATGGTAACTAACTATACAACAAAAAATTACATTAAATCCGGGATGCGTTTTCGCTCCCGGAAACTTCTCGTTTTATACATTTAAAGTCACATTTATACAAAATTTAACACGCCAGAAAATCTTCCTAATCCGTTGCACTTGGCTTTACCTGTTTCCACTCTCTCCCATTCTCCGGAAATTCGTCGTATCAAAAAACACGCTGAAAAGTGGAGCGAAGCGACCTCTATAAACCAAAAAAGAAACACTCCATTGCTTTACGGTAATTTTTAGTTTCTTTTTAGTTACTTTTATGGCATAGCATAACACATTGTGCTATAATATCTTACAAAGGTCATCTACGACAAATTTCCGAGCATCTACGACAAATTTCCGAGCATCTACGACAAATTTCCGAAAAAAACGGCTATCTACGACAAATATTCTACGTCAAATATTTGTTTTTGTCGTAGATAAATATTTCCTTTGCGAAAAGCATTAAAGTCATGGAGAAGAAAGACAAGAAACAGAGGGATATAGTCCTGTCGCAAGACAATGCGCTGACTACCGCACGCTACAAGTTCGACCTTATCGAAAAACGTGCCCTATACTCCATTATACGAAATATCCGGGCGCAATACATCGAGAACGAGAACGGCAGACGGGACTTATTCGATGATCTGATTATCACCATACACGAGGAAGAACTAAAAAAATG
>CAPKVJ010000020.1 GCA_948648655.1 uncultured Candidatus Saccharibacteria bacterium
CTCTAACTAGCTAGGCAGCGGAGGGGGAGTCCATAATAACGAGCAAAGAAACCACCATACAACACGTTAACACTATTACTGCTTATGTATAGTTGATAGATCCCATCAGAATTACGGCCAGCTGTAGATGAACATTGATAGCCATCTTTTCCTATAGTTTGCAATTGTTTATGGGTAATACTAATGCCTCCGCTGCGCACAAAGTAAAGAGGACTTCGATAAAATTCGCCACTTTGAGGGTTTAGGGGTTGTAATGATGGGCGTAAATATGCTACTCTCATGCACAGGTGGCGAATTTTGACACAAGATCCGTTTCTTTGTTCGGGCGGGAGAAAGGAGAGTTGCTATGGTAATACAGTTTTTATTCTTGCATATTGAAGCTAAACTGAATCCTACTATTAAAGTAAGGCTCATGAAGCGTAAGAAAAAGAATAAAAAAGTTGTTTCTGCTAAAAAGCAGAAACAACACTAACATAACAATTCCCATTCTAGCAAAACCACTATAGGATTGTCAAGTTTTGCCACCTTTTGTGCGCAGCGGACGTATCTATGATAATGAGTTGAGAGGTTCTGGACAGAATGGTTGTAGTTGGTCTTTTATGTTGAATCCCAATACTAGCAATGCTTATTATTTATACTTTTATAGGAATGGCATTAGCCTATCAAGTAATAGCTACGATCGTTCTAATGGCTTCCCCCTCCGCTGCCTAGCTAGTTAGAGTATAGGTAATAGGGAGATGGAAAAAATGCCTATTCAGAAATAATGCCACCGCCCAGACAAACTTCGTCGGAATATAATACGGCTGACTGTCCAGCTGCAGGGCGTTTGATTGGTTGATCGAAGGTTAATTCGCCATCATTATATTGCACCGGGATTAGCGGCGCACGGTGTCGCAAACGGACTTTGAGCCCAGAAACCGGTAAATCGTCACGTAATTTTATGTCTTCAAGCTGGATTCTATCGGACCAAAGGTTGGTGTCATTAAGATTGCGAGAGGCATAGATAATGTTGTTTTTAAGATCCTTTTTTACGACATAGTATGGCAGCCCACCACCGAGATAAAGACCATGTCGCTGACCAATAGTGTAAAAAATCGCGCCATCATGGTGACCCAATATTTGATCGGTTTCGATATCGCGAATTTCGCCTGGTTTGATGTCAATATAGGCACGCAGAAAATCTTTCATACCGACTTCACCGACGAAGCAAACGCCCATTGATTCCTTTTTGTGAGCAACATCAAGTCCACGTTTTGCGGCGAGGGCTTTGACTTCGGGTTTGAGCATGTCGCCAACGGGAAAAATTGTATGAGCCGTAGCTTCAAGATCCATGCGATAAAGGAAATAAGTCTGATCTTTATCCTCATCTCTGGCCCGCAACAAAGCTGCACGTCGGGCATCAACGCGGGCGTAGTGCCCAGTAGCAATAAAATCAGCACCGGCAGCTATTGCACGTTCATAAAACAGTTTAAATTTTATCTGTTCATTGCACATGACATCAGGATTTGGCGTGCGCCCTTTTTGAAACTCGGCTAGCATATAATCAACAACCCGCTTCTTATATTCTTCCTCAAAATCCCAAACTTTAAAGTCAAGGTCGAGATGAACAGCAACGCGTTTGGCATCAGCGAGATCTTCGGCCCATGGGCATTTCATGCCAGGAAGATCAGTGGACCAGTTCTTCATGTAAACTCCTGTAACATCGTAACCTTGTTCCTTGAGCAGAACGGCAGAAACTGATGAATCAACACCCCCAGACATCCCGAGAAAGACTTTAGGCATTATCGCCTCCACACTGGGGAGTATCGGCGCTGTTTTGCTCGGGGCGCGTCGCCAGCGCCTGCCGTCGCAGGGCTGGCGCGCTCGTACTCGCCGTAGCTCCGTATCCCCTCGAAAAACAACGCCGATACTCTGCTTCTATGATAGAAGTAATAATGTCTATGGCTCTTTTGATTTGGTCGAGAGTATTAGTGCTACCGAGAGAGATGCGGAGACTGCCAGCGATTTCGGCGTCGGAAAGTCCGATGGCAGAGAGGACGTGAGACTTGGTGCCTTTGTTTGCAGCACAAGCAGCACCAGTTGAGACCAAAACGCCTTTTTCCTCCAATTTATAAATTAATCGCTCGGCATCAATGCCTGGAAATGAAACTGGGACGAAATTTGCAAGTTGATGCTGGGGATTACCAAGAAAAACCGGCTCCGGAAGCGGCTTGTGCTTGACTTTTTCACTATCTTGTGATATAATGGGAATATGGGCAAGTTCTCTGCGGAGAAGCTGGGCCATTTCTTGGTATTGTTTGCGGTGGTAAGTGAGATGATCATGGCTTTCCCTAGCAGCGGTAGCAAAACCTATCATGCCAGGCACATTTTCGGTACCGGAACGTAGGCCGCGTTCCTGGCCACCACCGCGAGAAATTGATTGGAGCTTGATACCGTGTCCGACATAGAGAGCACCAATTCCTTTCGGCCCACCACATTTAGCGGCATTTAATGTCAAAAGATCTACACCAAGCCGTGCGACACTGATATCTATAAGGCCTAATGCCTGCGATGCATCGCTGTGGAGATAAAGCGGAGTTTTAAGCCCGCGCGCTAAACGAACCGAACGTTCATCGCGTAGAATTCTGGCAATTTCAGCAAGTGGCTGGGTGCTGCCCAACTCGTTATTCGCTAGAGAAACAGAAACAAGCACAACATCATCGTCGAGTTGGGTGCGCAAATCTTTAAGGTCAATCATTCCCTGCCGATTGACGGCAATTGTAGCGTGAGGGTAGATCTTGGCGGCTTCAATGACAGCAGTATGCTCGGTGGCGAGAATAAGGATTTTCCCCTGCTTCCCGCTACTGGCATTATCGTACGAGCTAACTGCTGTAAAAGCAAGATTGATTGATTCAGTAGCGCCGCTCGTGATGACTAGGTCAGTGCCTTTTGCGCCAATAACATGGGCGAGTTCGGACTTGGCATCCTCGTAAGCTTCGCGAACATGCTTGGCGGGTAAATAAGGAGCTGATGGATTATAAAAATCTTCCTGGAAATAAGGCATCATAGCCTGAAGAGCTTTTGGGTTAACCGGCGTCGCAGCGGCGTGATCGAGGTAAATTGTCTCCATATTAAGCTCGGTGATATAAGTTTTGTTTAATTGTGCGGAGATAAGCGTGTGTAGCGTGGCGGAAGTTTTCGAGTTCGTCGCCTTCGAGTTTGACGTAACGTCCAGCGGATAGTTTTTTATAAACACCGGAAGGTCGAACTTCGTAGCGAACGGTCATTTGGCGCGGATGGCGACTCTCGTCAAGCCAGCTTTCGTGCCAAATCCAGATGTTTTGTTGGTCGTGGAAGAATTCGCGACGGTGCCCTTCGGGTATAGGGCCGAAGATTTTGCTACCAAGTCGCGATTCAGCATTGATGAGGTCAGCACGGGTGATTTTTTTCAGGCGACGGCGAGCGACGGATTTTTTGACAGAATTTGCGAGTTTATGACGGAGCTTTGGGGTTTTGCTTTTGCTGGGCTTAACTTTTGGGGATTTTTTGGATTTGGCTATGCTACTACTAGCGACGGTCTGAGGGCTATTTCCAGTGGATGATTTTGGCCTATTCGGAGGAACACCACGCCTAGTCTTACGCAGGCGGATTTCGTCACCATTTTTGAGCCTTTGGGGAGCATTGGAGTTTTTAGTGCTAGCAGAAGAGGGCTTTTGAGCTCTGGCTGGACTTACTGTAGAGCGCGGCATAATTCGATTTCCTCCGCGATACCCATTAGTTCGCAATATAATTCAAAAGATGCTGGGGTACAAAAATCAGAGCTATCGTTTTTAGATTTGAAAAATCTTTCGTGCATTTTTGGTGGTCTCCTCCCGAATAATTGATGATTTTATACCCAATTTGTCAGCGAGATAAGTCGCCACATAGGCAACATATCCTGGCTGATTTATTTTACCACGCATTGGTACTGGAGTCAAGAAAGGAGCGTCGGTTTCGAGGACAATGCGCTCAAGTGGTGGGGGTGGCGGTGTAGTGTAGGTGGCGAGACCGTTAACCCCGATATAGAATCCGCGCGATAATGCTGCTTTCAGATCCCGTTTTGAACCCGTAAAACTATGAATTACTCCCTGAATTTGCGGAAAATTATCAAGGACAGCGAAGGCGTCAGCAAAAGCTTCACGCAGGTGGAGCGAAACTGGCAAATTGAGGTCAAGAGCAAGCTGAAGCATTTGCTCGAAAAGTTTGATTTGAGCGGCGCGGTCGTAGCCGTCATAGTGATAATCGAGGCCGATTTCGCCAATCGCAATAGGCAACTGTGGGTTTTTATCTTCTTTTTCGGTTAGGGGGACGCTCTCCTCTTCTAAAGAATCGGATCCGCGTCTGCCCGAGAAGTCAAGCTTCATAATCTCAAAAGAAGATAGAACCCCACTGTACCCTCGCTCGTCGTGGCTCCGTATCCCCGAGAAAAAAGACAGATCGTTCTTCGCGCACATGTCAGGCTGGCTGGCGAATTCGGGGTGGATACCGTAAGTCCAATAGACATTTTTGTGGTTCGCAGCGAAATTACATGCGTTTTTGGAATCTTCGGGGGTAGTACCAATGCAAATAATCTTTTCAACATCCTGACTATGGGCGCCCTCTAGAAATTCGACTTGTTGCTCGGGAGTAAACCATTCCCGGTCATGAAGATGACAATGAGTATCGATTAACATGAAAATATTATACCATTTTTAACCAATAAAAGCGTTCACGGTTGCCGCCGATCTTGCCGACCAGTTCATTATCGCGTTTTTTTATAATGAGTATCGATTAACATGAAAATATTATACCATTTTTAACCAATAAAAGCGTTCACGGTTGCCGCCGATCTTGCCGACCAGTTCATTATCGCGTTTTTTTATAATAAGAAAACCGTTTTTCGTCAACCACTGCTCAAAATTCCGGATGATGTCACGACGGAAGCGTTCATTTTTGACTGCGCCGCGATTTAATTGAGAAGGATGAGCTTCAAATTGAGGTTTGAGCATGACCAAGAAGTCCGTATTACTACGTGCTAGTTCCATTTTAGCATGAGCAAGAACTTTTGTCAAGCTAATGAAGCTAACGTCGGCCAAAATTGTGTCGATTGTGGGCAAACTGGAGCGTTTGACGTCAAAAATATCAGTTTTTTCGCGAAGGTCAATACGGAGGTCGAAACGCAGAGGAGACTTCATCTGTCGGGTCCCCTTTTCGACAGCGATCACGCGCTTCGCCCCTAGTCGCAGGGCAAGCTCGGTGAAGCCACCGGTCGATGAGCCAATATCAAGCACAGTCTTACCGCGAAAATCATAGCCAAAAGCTTCAACGGCGCCAAGTAGCTTGAGCTCGGCGCGACCAACGACGCGGCATTCAGATAAGTTATCACTATTTTGCATTAGTTATATTGTAGCATGTAAAATACTTCTAGACTTTTGTCTGGCATGCGTTATAATGGGGCACAATAGTTAAGGGAGATATCTATGGGAAAATTAAGGATAATACTAGCTGCGGTGTTTGCTGCTGTAGCGATAGCACCGAAGGTTGCGGCTGCGCCGATTGACATGAGTAAATATACCAGCGAAACGTTGGAGGAGACTTTTACCGCAGAAGGTCTGACGTACGATTTTGCTCATAGCGATTATAGCGATAGTGGTGACAAGGTGACGATGTATGTGTTTCGTATGGATGGTTGTGGTCGATGTAGCAACTTTTATAACTTCGTTAAGGATAGTTTGCTTGCGCAATACGCGGATAAGTTCAAGATCGTGAGCTACGAAATCAAAAATAATCGGGTGAATTTTGGGTTACTGAATCAGCTGGCAGAGTTTTATAACCAGAAGTCAGCTGATGGAGGCTATGGAACGCCGGTAGTAATCATCGGCGACACGATGACGACTGGGTCGGATAGTATTAGCGATGCACGCAAGCAAGAGATTATAAATATTATTGATTCTGGAACGGATTATGATGTTGTCGAGGAAATTGCTGATGGGATCGATAATATTAACGACAGCATGAAGACTGTGTTTTCGGATAGTGGCGCAACACTCATGACTACGATGCCGTATTATCGTTCTCATAGCTTGAGGGTTACCCCTGCAGATTCAAGCAATCTGGGGCTTGACCGTTACGAATATGTGGCAGCTTATGATATTGATTTGATGAATAATGGCGTAGTCGTGCCAGTTTCTAATACTCAACTCACGATTAGCTTGCCGGTAAGTAAAGCTTATAAGAGCTATAAAGTTGCGTATGTTGATGGTGGGCAGATTAGCGAGGTGCTAGACGCAAGCTATAATAATGGTGTCGTGAGCTTTAATACATCGCACTTGTCGAGGTATGCTGTCTACGGGACAAATGACGATACGAGTACCAGTACTGTCGCACAGAAAAAGGTCCCATCCGCGCCTAATAGTGGGGTAGCGACTAAAAACGAAGCTAGTATGGCAGTCACCAATCTGATAGCTTTGACAGTCATGATCAGTCTTGGTCTTATTTATAAAAAATCAAAGCAGTATTAAAAAGAGCAAATAGCGAAGATATAGATGTTATCTTCGCTATTTTGTGCGTAGCGGCGGCATCAATATCTACAATAGTAATTCGTGGTATTCTGGACGAAATGGGTACTTGTGGTCATCTGCTCCCTTATCTAACGCGAGTAATGCCTACTACTTGGCCTTCAATGATAGCGGTACCTTTCCATCTAATGACAATGATCGTTACTATGCCTTCCCCCTCCGCTGCCTAGCTAGTTAGAGTATAGGTAGTAAGAGGATAGAAAGAGACCCCACGAAGAGGTCTTTTCTATATGTTTACTGATTTTGGCTAGCTAACGGGCTACGCAACGCACCAGCATGCCATTATTTGTAGTGCCAGTGTAATAATTTCCAACTCCGTAGTAAGGATCAATTTTGACTTCGGTGTCACTAAAGTAAAGTTTATCAGCATAATTCTTGTTTCCTGCCGATGCCGTCCAATAATATCCCTCTCCATTTTCTCCATCAAGCGCTCCGTTTGCCTGAACATACCCTGCGTCCTCAAAGTTAAGTGGGTCTTCTGTGATATTATATGTTACGTTTTCAATAATACCCGTAGGCGAATTATCAATACCATAGTTTTGCAATAATTCGCTATATTTAGTGTTAGATGGAAGCATCCATGCTTTAGGGCAAATACTACTAGTTATGTTATTATTCGTAGTCGTTCCACCTACTCCAGCCGTTGCCGTATTCCATGCATAATAATACCTATTATTGCTAGTATCAACCCACGAACTCGTACTAGTCCATTCACTTGATCCCGCCGTCCCAATATTCAATGTATTCTCCGGCAGATAAGCAGAGCTACTATTCCAATCACTCTCAATATCCGTATCACTCGCCTTTAACCCTGCAGTAGTAATATCTAACGCCAAATTCT
>CAPKVJ010000021.1 GCA_948648655.1 uncultured Candidatus Saccharibacteria bacterium
TGCCGTATATGGGGTACAGCTTTTTTATACTTCACCTTGATTGTTTCGTTTCGCCAATACAATCAAGGTGAAGTATCGCAGAATGTATCATATTCTATTGATATTTCGGGAAATCCAAAACTATTTCATTTTCTTTTTGGCATTCAATTTTGGCTTATTCTAGTTTGCCTTAGTTTATTTCAGTTTAGCATAGTATTAACAGCTTGTCCAGAACTACGTTTGACGAACAGCTTTTTCTATGCTATGATAACAAAGAAGAAGGTGAGGAACATGGACACACAGGAATATAATCAGCGGTATGAGGATAATCTACGGCGTATTAAGCAGCTACGGCTTTTTGATGATGATTTCTTTACCAAGTGCTTTGAGGGCAGCTTGGAATGTACGGAACTTCTGCTTCATGTGATTTTGGAGAAACCTGATCTGCGAGTGGTGGAAGTGAACGTGCAGTATACTATCAAGAATTTGCAGGGGCGGTCTGTTCGGCTTGATATATTTGCGGTAGACAGTACCAGAAAGCGATACAACATCGAGATACAGAGGGATGATCGTGGAGCCGGGGCAAAGAGAGCCAGACACAACAGCAGCCTGATAGATGCTAACATTCTGCTGTCAGGGGACGATGCGGAAAATCTGCCAGAGAATTTTGTGATTTTTATAACGGAGCAGGATATAATCGGCGGAAACAAACCTGTCTATCATATTGATCGGACGATTCGGGAAACAGGCAGTTTGTTTGGTGATGGTTCGCATATCCTATATGTGAATGGTTCCTGGCGTGATGAATCCCCAGTGGGGAGGCTGATGCACGACTTCTCCTGCACAGACCCGGATGATATGAACTATGTGCTGCTGGCCGACAGAGTGCGTTACTTTAAGGAAGATAAGGAGGGTGTTCAAACGATGTGCAAGATTTTTGAGGATTACGGGAAAGAAATGCGTGATGAAGGAGCAATGAGCAAACTTTTGGAAAATATTAAGGCGTTGATGGAAACCATGAATCTCACGGTCGAGCAGGCTATGGATGCGCTCCGTGTTCCCGTTGAAGATCGGGATGGTGTAAAGAGCAGGATTGCGCTCTCTTGAATTTCGAGACGTTCAGATACCATGTAAACAGAAAACCGTAGGGTAGACCTCAAAATCCGCCTTGCGGTTTTCTGCTATTCCTTACTTATTTTCCAACACATGGTCAGGAGGTTGAGTAGCCCTATTGTGAGATGACCAGCGTCGGCCATAGTCGATGAAGTAGGTCTAAAATACGCGTGGCCTTAGTGGTGGTCACACCTACCATCATGTATTTGTATAAAAACCTTGCATCAATCGCTAAAGGAGGCTATAATGTGCTTATTCGCTCTATGGCATACTAATCGTCAAAAGAATACTCGTTAAGATCATCAAAGTCAACGAACTCCGCCAATGTCATGCCAAACGCCAGCGCAATTTTATGTAGCGTTTTCATCTTTGGGTTAAATGTCTTGTGATTCACAATGTTGTCTAGCGTAGAGTGACTGACTCCGCTCATTAGCCCCAACTGATAGATCGTAATGCCCCGGCTCCGACATAAGGATAGAATCCTGTTCACGACAATATTTGAATACTCGTCAGCCACTCTATTTCACCTTGCTATCGTACCAGATTTTGCTCTTTCGGGCAATTCTTATGATAGCAATAAAAAACGTCCACTATGCCCGTACACGGGCATAGTGCGAGACAAGTTTATCTCCCTGATATTGCAGGTGGTTAGAATAATATAATCAGCCTTATTAGGAGGGATTCTCTTATGGAATATAAAACCTGTTCTTTTACTGGTCATCGTCCCCAAAAATTGGCTTGGCGTTACAATGAAACGGACGAGCGGTGCGCAGCCTTGAAAGCAGCCCTGAAAAAGCAAATCACGACATTGGCCGAGGCCGGGGTGACGGACTTCTACAGTGGGGGAGCAGATGGTGTTGACTGCTGGGCAGCATTGATCGTTCTGGAACTACGCAAAAAAGCCCCTACGCTGAAGCTCCACCTTATCCTGCCCCATGAGGGACAAGCCGACAAGTGGAGCAATACAGCGAAGGAGCGGTATCGCTCAATATTGGAACAGGCTGATTCCGTGGAGTATGTGAGCCGAGAGTATTACGATGGCTGTATGCTTGACCGGAACCATCGTTTGGTTGAGGCGTCTAGTTTGCTGCTGGCCGTCTACAACGGGGAATGGCGTGGAGGAACTGCGGCGACAGTACGATACGCTCAAAAACTGCAAAAGAAAGTTCTGATCTTGCATCCAGTGTCACTTCAAATGACGAAAGCGTAGATAGCCGGCTTTATTCTATCTGCTGGCCCCGCAATGCTTCGACGTAGCCGATTACTCGCTCCTTATGATTCCTGGGCAGCGATTCAAAGAGCGAGAGCAAATATGCGGTTTGGTCGTTTGATGCGGTTTTTAAGGGTGTTTTTACATCGAATAGTTCTAAAAGGTAATCTGTAGACACGCCAAAGTATTCCGCAAGTTTTATCAGCACTTCAACAGTGGGAAAATATTTGCCACACTCATAACTGCTGATGGAGGTCTGGTCAATGCCTAGGTCGATAGACATTCGTTGTTGGGTCACATTTTTGGCCTTACGCAGTTCATAGAGACGTTTTTGCATGACAATCACCTATATCCTATTGTATTTCACCCTCTTGCATTTTATAGGAGATTGTTGTATACTTCCTTTGAACATTCTCTTGTTTTAGCTATTTTAGATGAGAAAAATTGTCCGGGGCACTCTGAAGAACATTCCAATCGACCTTTACTTACCTAACTCTATACTAGGATATAGTGGGCGAAACTATAAAATTGAGCAACAGGAGGTGACACTTAAATGGGAAAAATTTGTGTAGGCTGTGGAAAGCAAGTCAAATCCATTTTAGCTCCGTATGTGGATGGGAATTTTTATTTGTGCGATGATTGCCATAAAATTTATAAGGAAAAAGTGCAAGCGTATGGATTTAGGGAAATGCCAAGAACATGGGAGTTCTCAGTAGAAGAAATGCGGGAAGTCCTGTCAGAAAATGGCGTGCCAATTTTAGAAAGACATAAACAGGCGCAAGATGAAAAGCAGGGGCAGGCACAAAATCGTAAAGAAATTGGCAGACAAGGAAAAGTATGTTGTGTTTGTGGAGAGAAAGATTGCAGCGGGGGAGAATTTCTCCAAGACGGCTATCGGCTGTGCGAAAGATGTGCTTCTAACTATGCAATGACTGTTGCTGGAGCAGAGGTAAGCGCAGAATTTTTTGCTTCACATAGCCAGGAGTTTTTCAAGGAAGAACTATCAAAATGCTATAACCCTCACCCTCATATTTCTTTCAACTTCAAGACACAAAAGATTTACCTGAAAAATACCTTGTCAAAGAAAAATTACAAAGTGGTGAACTTTTCTGACTTGATCGGGTATAGCGCGGAAACGAAAGAAGATATTGCAACTGCTGATAAACGGCTTTTTAGAACTCTTGATGCGGATTTTCGCTTCAACGGTACTACGATTCATTTCCATATTGATGATTCGCCCTCCATGAATAAGCATCAAGAATTTGATAAGGTGCTAAACTATTTTGGGCGTATTCAGGATAGCAGCAACAGTTTGAACAGCTCTGAGAAGCCTGTTTCTGTCAGCTCTACAAAAGACCGTGTTAAACCCTTTCAATTCAGTTGTCCCAAATGTGGCGGCACAAATTGTACGCCTATTGTCGAGACTTCGACCTCTGGCAAAGATTTTTCTGCGGGAAAGGGTTGCTGTGGTTTCGCATTACTCGGTCCCATAGGAATCCTTTGCGGAAGCTGCGGAAAAGGCAAACAAACAAAAAGCACTACATATTGGATGTGTCCTAACTGTGGAAACAAATTTCAGAAGTAAGCGTGATGAACGCTGGATTCGTTGGATGGAATATGGACGGCGGCTCGGCTGTCATCAGATGCCAGAAAGGAGCGTGTTTATTCGTGGCTATCAATTCCCGGTATGCGCACGTTGCATGGGTGTAATTCCTGCTTCATTTGTCGCAGTCATAGTGTTTTTCTGGTATAAAATATCAGTTTTTACAGCCTTGATCCTATGTGCCGTCATGTTTCTGGATTGGTTTATACAGCAGATAGGTATTAGACCATCCACAAATTTAAGACGGTTTATTACTGGTCTGATAGGCGGCTATGGATTTATGTCCTTACAGATGTATGCGTATTGGGGGATATACATTCTAGTGCGGAAAATAATTCTAAATTTGTGATTGAAAGGATACTGGTGTTTCGATATGCTAAGATGTCCAAAATGCAACTCAGAGGATATTCAGTTTACCTCATCTACAACGTCCAAAGGCGTTTCCGTGCGTAATTCCTGTTGCGGCTATATATTGCTTGGCCCATTAGGACTGTTGTGTGGCTTACATAAAGCGGGAGAAACTTCGACCAGCGAATTTTGGGTTTGCCGTAACTGCGGCGCCCGATTCGGAGATTATGAGGCCAACTCGTCATCTCTTAGTGAACAATCGTCTGATGTGAACTGGAGACTTCGTGATGTTTCCCAAGAGTATGAAGATCAGACCAATCAGCTAAAGGCAGAGTATCCAAAATATAAAAATGCCAATAGACTTATGACGATAGGAGCAGGTATCATAGTATTGGCGGTTTTCACAATTCTCACTGGACTCCTGCCTGTTGCCATAGTGGTGGGCCTGATTGGGCTTATTATTCTCCTTATGGGAATGGGACGAGAGGAAAAAATATTTAACGAAATCGCTTCTCCCGAATTAAAAAGTCTTAGAAAACAGAAGGAGGTTTTGGAGGAAAAGAAAAGAGAAATTGAAGAAAAGAAAAAGGAACTCAAAGACAAAAGTGGACTGCGATGAACTATGATAATATCTGGGAGAAACTTATGATCCTAGGCGCTAAAATGGGTTGTCACCAGAGGCCAGATCGCAGTTTCTTTGCTGGTGGTAAATATCAATTTCCAGTGTGCGCCCGTTGTACTGGCGTAGTTTTGGGTTATATAGCAGCAATATGTACGGTGGGTTTCTCTATCCCTGTTGCTATATGTCTGCTTTTCTGCGGACTGATGTTTTTAGATTGGCTGATTCAATTTATCGGAATCCGTTCATCAACAAACGCAAGAAGATTGATTACCGGAACCATGGGCGGATTTGGGTTATTAAGATTGGAGTTGATGGCACTTTTTTACATCATTTCTGTTTTGAGACAGCTAATAAAAATGTAAGTGATTTTGAGAAAGGGATGTTCACAAATGAAAAAGATTTTTGTTCTGTGCCTTGTAGCCGTGTTATTGCTTCTGTCTGGCTGCTCAACTTCCACCGTGGATGGTGCTGGAAAAGAAGTGGAGGATGCCATAACCAACATTACCGATGCGGATAACAAATATGTGCAAATGGTCAAGGGCGGCTATCGGGAGGGAAACCCTGATTTGACCTATGACGATGCTTTTAATGCTTTCTTTGGAACCCCTCGTTGGAAGTATTTCAAAGGAGAAGATGAACAAGATGTAGTAGAATTTACAGGTGATTGCACCTATCAGGATACCCCGGTAAAGGCTCGTATTCAGTTTGTGGTTGACGAAGAAAACGGAACTTTTGAAGCAACATATCTGGCATTTAATGAAGTTCCCCAAAATATGCTCATGCTCTCTGGACTGATTGAGACTGTATTTAGCGAGGCAGACGAGAGCACGGACGGCAATAGTTCAAGTCCGGCAGTTCCTTCCGATACTGGCGTTAGCGAGCCGCCCCAGGAAGGTCAGCCCAGCACGGCAACAGCGTCCGATACTGTGTTTGAAACGGACTACTACACCCTTACTATTCCGGCAAGCTGGGATGGAAAATATACATATGAGCAGGATGGCAGCAATCTGACATTCTATGAGTTGGAAAGCTACAATAACGGCTGGGGCGGCAAGTTGTTTGGTATTTCTCTGCGGGAAGATGAAGAATTTCTCGACTTCCCAGGCTACTATTCCATGGGCGCATTAGTAGAATTGAACGATGGATCGGCACCTGGTTTTCTTTATTATGTTGTGGTTTCCACCCCTACCGATGTGCAATTTTCTGATGATGCGGCGGAAACCTATACGGAAATGAACAACAGCATAGATTCCATATTGGCTTCTATTTCTGTCAAGGGCGGTTACGCAATTATTACAGACTGATTGAAGCAGAGGCAATAGTGATACGCAAACGGGGGCGGGACTACTCGATCATGAGTAGTCCCGCTTCCTTTATAGATATTTGATGTACTCTATTACAGCAGCCTTGGGTATCTTCCAACGGTTTCCGATTCTGAAAGCCTGTATGTCTCCATTATGGAGAAGGTCAAGCAACGTATTTTTTCCAACTTTCAAAAGACATTTACACTCATTAAAGGTCAGAATATCAGGCACACGTTCAAGCATTATTTTTTCCTCCTGCAAACAAAAATCAGACCATATTGGTTTATATCAGTTTACTTTAGTGTTCTTTGGTTTGGAAAGTTTTCTTTTTTTGTATGCTCCCACGGTTCATAGAGAGCGGATAGTTAAAAAAATGAAATAGATATTATACCTTTATCTTGAAGCAGGAGGGTTGCTTATGAAATTTATTCTGAAACTGATGGGCAAGGGTGCCAGCAAATTCATTATCTGGCTGGCCGCACAACTGGAAGGAGGAAAGTAAGATGCCCGCTAACGTCGAAACCATGTTCTATGTCCGTGAAAAGCCCTGGCATGGCCTGGGAACGGAAGTGCAGGAGGCTCCGACCTCTGCCGATGCCCTGATCTGTGCTGGTCTGGATTGGGAGGTCGTGCAGAAAAATGTCTACACCGAGAACGGTTCCCTGATCCCTGGCTACCGTGTCAATCTGCGCAGCACCGACAACGCCGCTCTGGGTATCGTCAGCGACCGCTACAAGGTGGTGCAGAACGAGGATGCTTTCCAGTTCACCGATGATCTGCTGGGTGCTGGCGTGACCTATGAGACTGCCG
>CAPKVJ010000022.1 GCA_948648655.1 uncultured Candidatus Saccharibacteria bacterium
CAGCACGCCTTGCGGCATATGCTCCTAAGGCATACGTGTATACCAATTTCACCACTCGGGCATATTATTATCTTAACACAATTGGTGTAATATGGGTAGACTGGAGTTGAATTAATAAGTAATATGCGCCCCGTAAGGCACATATTACTGTGTGAACGTTACTTTTAGCGATTATTAGCTGATAGGAATGCTGCGAACGCTTTCGGTTTGTTCCTTGTCGAACATGATGGTCAAGACACCGTCTTTGAGTTCGGCTTTTACAGTTCCCTCTTCTTCTTTTACGGGGACCGGGAGAGCAATTGTACGAGAGAATTCACCCCAGTAACACTCTTGGATATGCCAGGCGGTCGTGCTCTCATCTTCTCCGCCGCTTAAAATACCGGAAATCGTCAAGATGTTGTCGGAAATCGTGACGTTAAGGTCGGATTTTGAGATGCCCGCAGTACGAGCTTTTACTACTAATTTGTCGGCGGTTTCGTAGACATCTACAGCAAGTTGTCCTGGAAACTCGTCGGTATTTTCCCACACCCCGTCATCGTCTGATGGTTCAATGTTTGCAGAAGTAGCTTTCCCACCATGATCAGCGGCCGAAGTCGGTTCTGTCTCATCGAAAAAAGCAGCTGCTAGTTCATCTTCCATCAGCATTTCGTCGCTATTGGTACGAGCCATTGCTTGATTTTACCTCCGTTATATTGTTATGCTTTATTATAAAGGCAATTTGGAGTAAAATCAATACTAATTATGAATTTCGTTGTAAAAAACACAACAAAAGTCGGGCTGTTGGATTTGATATGTCCTCACACCTGTAGGGGTTGTGGGCAATTGGGAGATGTTTTATGTGAGTGTTGTAAAAAAAACCTGATTCATGAACGACAGGTGATATGTCCGCTCTGTAAAAGTGTACTTGCGGGAAATGATAAAAATGACAAAGTAGTAAGATGTTTGGATTGTGAGTTGCCGTTTGAAGCGGTATTTGTGGGTGGTTGGAAGGAGGGATTATTAGGGGATATGGTTAAGGAGTATAAATACCAAGCAGTGAGAAAAATGGGAGATTGCTTGGCAGAGGTATTGGATGTGGCAATTGGGGATATTGCGGTAGAAGAAGAAATTACTTTGATTCCCTTGCCAACGATTGGGAAGCATATACGAGCGCGTGGGTTTGACCATACGCAAGATTTAGTGAAAAGGTTGGCCGAAAGGCGTGGTTGGAGATGGGAAAAGGGGCTAGTACGACGAAATAGTTCGGTGCAAGTGGGTGCGGATACTAAGTCACGTCAGAAACAGGCGAGAGAGGCTTATATGATGGCGAAAGAAGTAGATGCGAATGGCGTTTATATGTTGGTGGACGATATTTGGACGACTGGTGCTAGTATGATGGCTGCGGCGGAAGTTTTGAGAAAGGCGGGAGGAAAAAGGATTATGGCGGCGGTGGTTGCAACTGGTAGAGCAAAGGATCCTGACGAAAAATAAGCTCCTTCCATATAGAAGGAGCTTATTGATTGCGATGTAATGTTAGGCAAAGTGATTATTGAGGAGAATAAGCGCGTTTTCGGCTTCTTCGGGTGTATTTTGGATACCGATTGTATTCAGGATGAAGTTGACGATGGCATAAGCAAGGATGGCGATGATTAAGCCAATGATAGCATAAAGGATAGTGTTTTTGGCGTCGGTGATTTTTTTACTGTCGCCACCGGAAAGAATGTAGCGTAGACCTCCCCAAACGAGCATAACGACAGATATGATACCAACGATATATAGTACTGTGTTGGTAATTTGAGTGAAGACGCCGTTAATGCCAACTAGCTCTGCAGGCATACCATCGGCACGGGCGGCTTCGGCACCTTCGCGGACGCTCAATGCCATGACATTTCCTGCACAGAGAGTGGTTGCAACACAGATACTAGTGATGATTGATAAAACTTTTTTGGTAAAAATTTTCATAATGGGAATTCTCGCGATTAATCTTTGCTTTATTATAACACAATGTAACACAGAATGAGAAAATGTAATATACTTATAATAAGAAAAATGGAGGTGATATGAGAAGATTGACAAAGTGGATAGTGCTTTTGATTCTGGTGTTGGGCATTGGTGGTATCGTTGCTTGTGGTGTGAGCGGAGCGATTCGTGATCAGGAGTTGAGAGAGAGTAAGGTTTTGGCTGATTTGCCACTACCAGAAGTATCTGGAGGTTTGAGGGGCGAGATGGGGATTGATAAGAATATAAATGAGAGTACAATTGATCGGTATTTGGGGAGGGGCGATGCTGTGTATCGTGATATGCGGATGCTGGTAGATGAGGCGGACTATGAGAATATTGGCGGGGATTCGTATTTATCAGGGTTTGTTGAGGGGTTTGAAGTAGTTCCCTATCCTTTGATTGTGAATGTGTCTGGTTTGCCAGAAGCGGTGGGTGAAAGCTACGCGGGGTCGACATTATTTACAGAGGAAAATGGTGAATATCTAGCGAATTATAAAGAATCTATGGCGATTTTGGAGTATCTTTTTCCGAAGGATAAGGTAATTTTCTTGATGTGTGGTGGGGGTGGATATGCTGGTATGATGAAGAATATGTTGGTTGCGCTGGGTTGGGATGCGGATAAGATTTATAATGTTGGGGGCTATTGGTATTATGACGGTGAAAATAATGTAGCAGTGAAACGCGAGGAGGATGGTGAAGTGGTTTATGATTTCTGGAAGGTACCGTATCATGAGATTAACTTTGAGTATCTGCACGAAAAATGAAAAAATGGCTAGGTATTACAGTTGGTATTAGTGTAGCTATCGTGTGTGGTGCGGCGGTGATGATTGGGGTGAGGCAAACGCCTATGGAGCGCGAGACATTTGAGTTTAGCCCGGAAGTGTATGAAAAAGGTGAGTTTCGTGAGATTACGGCGGATGAATTCGAACAAATGATTGCTGTGAAGAAGAGTTTTCTTGTAGTGCTGCATATGACGGTGTGCCCGGCGGAATTTCCGATTACTGATGTGGCTAGGCGATTAGCAAACGAAAATAGAATGACGATTTATGGTTTGACGGAGGAAGAGTTTCGGAAAACAGAGTTGACAGAGGTGGTGAAGTATCTGCCGTCGGCAGCTTTGTATCGTGAGGGGGAGCTGGTGGATTATCTCGATGCGGAAGATGATGGGGACATGGAATATTATAAGAGTGTGGAGGGGTTGAAGGAGTGGATTGGGATTAGATAGATATTTTAATTATATCTAAAAAAGGTCTTTTGGTATTTGAGCATAAAACCTATCATGGTAGGATTTATGGTGATGGAGGGCATGAAAAATGGGTGCAATATATCGGTGGTGAAAAGAATTATTTCTGTAGTCCAGTTAGACAGAATCAATACCATGCTAGATGTTTGAGAGATTTTGTGGGGAATGATGTGCCGATTTATACTTTTATTTCCCATTCGAAATGTGGAAAATGGAGAGTTGGAAATATTCCACAAGAGGCACATTTTTTGCATAGGGAGGGAGATTTTGTTAGGACTTATAGGAACTTACCACAGTGGCTAGAGTTCGAAGATATGTTTGATATGTTAAAAACTAAATTTGCTGTACTTTCGAGACCGACTGATGGCACAAGGGAGAAACATATTGATGATTGTCGTTGAAATTTCTATCCTCCTACTACCTATACTCTAACTAGCTAGGCAGCGGAGGGGGAAGGCGTAGTATCGGCTGGCATTATTAACAGGATTGATAGCTTCATAAGCCAAACCTAGAAAATATGCTTGATAGTTATTCTGATGTGCTGTACGAGACCATACATAGCCATAGCGCGAAGTTCCGTCTAAAATGTCAAGATTAACAGTCCCGCTGCGCACAAAAAGATAGCGAATCTTGCTGAAACTTAGTTCCACTTTACTTTGTGCGCAGCGGGGGTACCTATATCAGCACTAACAAATTATGGAACTCTGGGCAAATAGGTTATAACTGGGCCTCACAATCTTACTCTGATTCTAGTGATGCTCATAGCTTAAATTTTTATGGCAGTAGCGTTGGTCCATCAAGCCATAGCTATCGTCTTTATGGCTTCCCCCTCCGCTGCCTAGCTAGTTAGAGTATAGGTAGTAGGATGAAAAAGTTCGCACTCCCGAAACCAGCCCATTTTATAGGGGTAGAACCACCAAAAAAGACCTTCCTAACACAGAAAAGTCTCTTATGGCGGAGGGTGGGAGATTCGAACTCCCGCTCCAGGTCTCCCCAGACTAACGATTTAGCAAACCGTCCCCTTCAGCCACTTGGGTAACCCTCCAATGGGTACATTTTAGCATATTTTGGCGAAATTGGGAATGTGTGAAGATGAGAATAGGATTAAAATGGCTGGGGTAGTTTAAAGGTTATTTTGGTGATATGATGTAGGCATGTTTGGTAAAAGTAAGCCTGTGCCGCCTATATATCAGTTGAAAGCGTTTCTGAAGGGGGATAAGCCTGGTGTTTATGATGCATTTATGGGTACGGTGAGAGGAGATAGGTTAATTGATTGTTTTCCGAAACACATTGGGTATAAGTGGTGGAGGTATTATCGAATATTTGGCAAGATTTTGCGGGAATATCAATATTTACATGTGTGTCGTAAAGTAGAAAACGAGATTTATCAGGTATTTTATATTTATCGAGGCGAGGCTTCGTTGACGACGCAAATGTTGAATGAGCCACAGAAATTTCATAAGGAAATTGGACTGGCAGTGGGGATTCCGGAATTTGCGGTGATGGATTTTGTGCAGAGAAAAACTGGTGAGACTGTATATCATGTTAAGATTAAAAAGCTGGGGCTGGTTTTTACCATGAGAAGAAGCGGAGAGAATTTGAATAGATTAGAAGTTTTTCTAAACGAAAGAGGATTAAAAATAGGGGACGCAGATATAAAGTAATGATCTTGTAATATTTCTATGATATAATATGATTATGGTAAGTTCTACGGAAGAGATTAGTTGGGAAGCTGAAGAATATATTGCGCGTGATAGAAATGCGTGGTGGTATGTTGGTTTGGTGGCAGTAGCGTTGGTGCTGGTAGGTTTGGCGGTATTGTTGCAAGCTTGGACGTTTCTTGCGGTGGTAGTGTTGAGTGTATTGGCTTTGGTGGTTTATACTTTGAGACCGCCAAGAACTTTGCATTACCATCTAGATAATGATGGTTTATGGGAAGATCAGAAGTTGTATGCCTATGCGGATTTGAAGGGATTTGGCATAATACAGGAAGATAATCATTTTGCAATTGTGCTTATGCCACGTAAAAGATTCTCTCCGCGTGTTACGGTATATTTCCCCGAATCACGTGGTGAAAAAATTGTGGATGCTTTTGGTATGAGGTTGCCGATGGAGGAGGTTAAATTAGATTTATTAGATAAATTAATAAAGTTCTTGCGTATTTGAAAATACTTGTGTTATAATGGTAAATATACGTTATGTAATTAACAATTAAAGAAGGTGGGTAATATGAACCAAAATCGTAAAGATAATGATCTGCAACGTGCGATTGATGAGATCACACAGAAAGGCGGATCAAACAATGCAAAACCAACTCCGGCTCCAGCTGCTCCGGCTAGTCAGCCTCCTGCTGGTATGATGCCGCCAACGGCTCCAGCTCCAAATCCAGCTAGTGCGATGAAGTTGCCGTCCAATCCTGCGCCGCAGATGTCGGCTATGCCTAGTATGCCAATGGGCGGTGCTGGTTTCGGTCGTACAATGAGCTATGGTGCGGATATTTCGAAAGTTAAGGAAGCTGCACTTAAAGAACTCTTCCCGATTATGGATCGTGTTGAAGTAGAGCCAGAAAAGCGTTTCTTGTTGTATCAGGAAATGTTGAATACGATGCGTGATAAGGCGGTGATTGCTCCAGCTTATGAGGCCGCTCGCCAGATTCGTGATGATAAGGTTCGTGCTGATTCCCTGCTTTATTTGATTAACTCAATTGATGAGATGAGCTTGTAAAGATAAAAATAAACTTCAAAAACCACCCCGAGAAGGTGGTTTTTGTGTGGATAAGGGATATTATTAAGTGATGGAATATTTTGACGTATTGGATGAAAGGGGCCAGTATACCGGAAAGATTGCGACTCGTGGCGAGTGTCACGAGAAAGGCTTGTTTCATAAAGCCGTAGCGCTTTTTATCATTAATTCTAGGAATCAAGTGCTACTACAAAAGCGTAGTAGTAGCAAACGTGCTTGGCCAAATTGTTGGGATATTAGTGCTGGTGGTCATGTGCTTGCTGGTGAATTTGGGTTTGAGGCGGTTATCCGTGAGTGTGAGGAAGAATTGGGATTGTTGATCCAGGAAAAAGACCCATTGTTTATTGGTGCAGTTACCTCGTGCACTACAACTCCCCATGATATTCATAATCATTATAATGAATTTTATGTCGTGCGCAAAGATTTGGAGGTGGACAGTTTGAAGCTGCAGATGTCTGAAGTTTCTGATGTGTGCTGGTTTGAAAAGGCTGATATTGTCCAGAAAATTCAGCAACACGATCCAAACTTAACAGAAAAAGAAGGTTGTTGGGAATATCTTCTTAAATATTATGAATGGCTTGATAAAAAATGATTTTGCGGCGAATTGTTACGCCTTGAAGAATTTGTGTTATAATAAAAGAGCGTGGTACCATAGCTCAGCTGGTTAGAGCGCAGGACTCATAAGCCTGAGGTCGGTGGTTCGATCCCACCTGGTACTACCA
>CAPKVJ010000023.1 GCA_948648655.1 uncultured Candidatus Saccharibacteria bacterium
GCGAGTTGACACGATACCCCACGCTGATAATCATGTCAAGATTATAAATGGGAATCTTACGCTCAACCTGTCGTTTCCCTTCCGTTTGAACTTGTGCAAAAAATGCACAAGTTGAATCGGCGGTTAATTCTCCTTCATCGTAGATTTTTTTGATATGCCGCTGTATGGTTGTGCGGTCGCGCTGAAACAACTCAGCCATCTGGTCAGCCGTAAGCCACACAGTCTCATTAGAGAGCCGAACCTCAATCTTCGTCTCTCCACCCTGCGTCTGAAATAATATTATCTGTCCGTTATCCATATCAATCATTTACTAAAAATCATCATCCATCATATCATAGTCGTCCTGCTCGTCATGGAAATCATCACAAGATTGTGAATAGCCATAGTCGCGATTGTCATAGCGAGAGTAACTATTCTCATTGGGACCAAAGCCATAGTGCGTATCATCGACATCAATAATATCCTTGTTGCCAAAACTGCTGGACGTATCCGACATATTCTGTTGTGTCTCGTTGTGCTTATGAGAGCCAAACAGCCAACGAAACAAGAAAAACTCACCGATGTAATTCCAGAATGTCATTAAATATTTTATTTTAAATTCTGAACGGTTTCGTCTAACCGTTTGATGAATAAACATTTAACGGAGTATCTGAAAAGTAATGGTAACGACTAGGAAACCGTGCGATTTTCAGCGTTTTGCGGTGTTTTACTATCAAATAACTCTTTCAGGTGCAAAGATACGACAAATCTTTGATATAGTATCCAATACAAACAGTATTCGCCATTTTTTGCCTTTCGATATATACCTATTTGCTTATGCCGTTATTTTTTGCAGATTTGGATAAAAAAGGAAAGGCAAAATTCAGGAAGCATTGAAATTCTTTACTTTAGTTAGTGCAAAAATCGAATAATTTATTGTAACTTTGCAGCGGATTCGGTGTGCATATAATACCATCCCAATTAAGATAAGTCGCAACATATATAGTGGTTTTCAATATGATTATGAACAATTGTACAATATTAACAGGTAAAAACACCGTTAATATTGCATATCATAAACCTTGGTAATTTTTCCACATTCAAATCTAATTAATTCGATTTGAATGTCATTGTCTTTGTAATCCGGCATGCTATTTCAGGCTTGTCGAGAGATTTTTTGTGCTATAAAATCAAGAAACATTCAAAAGATAAAAGGAAAAATTCAAATGGAAAAAATCAGAAATTGGAAACAAGATTTCTATACAATATGGGCGGGGCAAGCTGTGTCCCTGATAACAAGTGGGGTTCTTCAAATGGCCATCATCTGGCATCTGACAAATACAACAGGGTCTGCGATGGTGTTGTCAATGGCGACCTTGGTTGGGTTTCTACCTCAAGCGGTTTTAGGTTCTGCAATCGGAGTACTTGTTGACCGCTGGAACCGGAAAATGGTCATGATTGGTGCAGATGTCATCATAGCTTGTGCTGGACTGGTACTTACCGTAATTTCCCTGTCAGCGGAACTACCTGTATGGATAGTAATGCTCATCCTCTTCATTAGAAGCGTTGGCACTGCATTCCATTCCCCTGCGTTAAGTGCGGTAACACCTCTTTTAGTGCCTGAAGAACAGTTAGTCAAATGTGCCGGCTACACCCAGTCCATCCAATCGGCAAGTTTCATCCTAAGTCCGGCAATTGCCGCTTTTCTCTATGCAAAATGGGGGTTGAATTCTGCGGTTGCCCTTGACGTATTCGGAGCAATAATTGCCTGTATCACTGTTGCAATGGTTCACATCCCAAAACAACCGATTGAAGCGCTGCAGCAAGAAAACTTTTTCACCGAACTGCGCATTGGCTATAACGCAATACGACAAAATAAAGCTCTTTTCACATTGCTTTGGATAGGAGCAATCAATATGTTCATTTATATGCCAATCAATGCGCTATTTCCGCTGATGAGTATGAATTATTTCGAGGGAAGTACCTTGCATGCTTCCGTGGTGGAAATTGTTTTTGCAGTTGGTATGTTGTTGGGCGGACTTCTATTGGGCGCATGGGGAGGTTTCAAAAAGCGCATGGCAAATATCATCGGCTCTATCTTTCTTATGGGAGTGTCATTGACTGTTTCCGGCTTGCTACCAACCAATGGTTTTATGATATTTGCGATATGTTGTACGTTGATGGGCTTTTCTGCCCCATTCTATAATGGAGTACAGACCGCGCTATTTCAAGAACAGATACAACCCGAGTATTTAGGGCGTGTTTTCGGACTTCTTGGCAGCATCATGTCGTTTGCCATGCCGCTTGGGTTGGTAGTGTCGGGTGCATTTGCAGACCAAATCGGGGTAAACCGTTGGTTTTTGTTCTCAGGTATGGCTATTCTGCTTCTCGCTATAATAGCCTTATGTCTTCCACAACTTAGAAAGGTCGACAATCAAAAACAAAAATCATGATTTATGAAACGTAACTAAATCTAAACAGCAATAAGCCTCTGATAGGGAAATACGATTATCGGAGGCTTATTGCAATCTGTTTTAACTACTTATGTAATTCCTCTACTTTTCCTTTGTGGTTGAATTGGCTGTCGTATGCTCTGCCGTAGCCTGTCGAACTGTTCCCTGAACCATTCGCCTATGGGCTGGCGGTTGATTACGAGTGTCAGTTTAGACTTGTCCGCAGGGTCTTTCACCACTTGAAAGCCTGCTCTTTCTGTCGTAAAACTCCGATTATGTTCCTCCGAATAAAGTTTGCCCTCGTATATCAAAGGCTTACCATAAGTCAATGTCGTGGTCTGCCTTTCATTGAACCCGACAAGGCGGCACAGGCTCTCTATTCTCATAATTTCCTTTGCCATAGGAAACCATGCACACAGCTTTTCGATAATGCGTTTCAAACCTGATACTTCATCTTTGTGTCTGACACTTTTTTCCGCCATCTCCTTACGGTGATTCTGCTGTATTTCCAACAACTGGCGGTTGTGCTCGGTTTGCATCGTGTGTATGCGGTTTTGCAGTATCTCAATGGTTTCCTCATGGGTGGCAACTTCCCGATACAGGGCGGTGTTCTCCCTTTCCAAAGTCTTGACCTTGTTGCTCCCGAAAAGAGAACCGACACTTTCAGCTATGTTGGTCGCTGCGGTGGTGGCTGCACCTTTCAGTTTCTCGGTCTGTACCTCTTTCTTGGCTTGTCTGAGTTCCTGTTCGGTTTCGGTTTTCTGCTCCTGTAACCGCTTGTTTTCTGCATCAAGGGCAGCGTTCTTTTTCTGTATGTCCCGATAATACTGTGTCGTGGTGGTGTGCCGTGCTTCGGAACCTCGCACACCTCGCTGTAATCCGTATTTAGCCATAACCCTTGCATAATTGTCGTGGTACGCAATCAAGGTCTGACGGTTGAACAGGTCATCGGCACACAAACGGACGGTATTTGCTTTCTTGTGATACTTCCGTTTGCCGTCTTCCTGCTCTTTCTTGGCTTTGCGCCTTTCACCTGTCACGATGGGAACAATGGCTGCATGGATATGCGGTGTCTTCTCGTCCATGTGAAGATGGGCGGCAACCACGTTCTCCCTGCCGAATGTGGCTTGCAGCCATTGGATGCTGTCGCTGCACCATTCGTCAAGTCTTCCGTTTTCCTGTATGTCCATCATGTCCTCATGTGTTCCCGACAGAACCACTCGGACTACACGGACTTGGTCATGTGTAATCTTCCGCTTGATGCCTGCCGTGTTCAGCCTGTGGGCAATCGCTTCATCCCTGCCATGAACGCCATCGGGGTATTCTATAAGTACCCTGTTCAGATGCGTTCTTGTCGGGTCTGCGTTTTTAGGTATGATTCTTCTCTCTATATGGTCGGATTGTACGGTGTCCGATGAACCTTTTGCTTTCTTTATGTCCAATGAAAAATATCCCATGTAGTTTGATTTTTACGGTTATTGTTATGAGTGTATTCTCTGCCTGTGGCATTGGCTCTCAGGGTTTCCAAAGGGATTTCCCTTTGGCTCGATAGGGAGTTTTTAGCATTACCGTGTAATGCGTGAAGAAAACGCCCTATTGAGCTATGGTATTTCTGTCTAAATACCCTTGGGAAAGCGAACCTGTTCCCCTCTATATTTTCAGCCCTTTCTTTTTCGGTGGCTGCATCATCCGCCTTGCGGATTGTACTTGCTTCTCCTCCTTTATCGGCTCTGTCGATTGGGACAAGAGTTTTTTGCACAGGTACTCGTTCAAGTCATTATACCCTGCATAGTGAACCGACATATCCTGCAAGCGGTCACCCAACATCCGTTGCAGGTTGGCGTATGCGTTCCGTCCTGCTGTGTCATTGTCAAGGAAACAGCCGATTCGGGTATAGGTTGCCAATATGCTTTCCGCTTTCGAGAGGTTGGAAACGGAGTTGAGAATGACGTAATCCTGTGCATTCAATCGTGGGTGTTGCGGATTGTTCTTTACTCGGATGGTCAGGAACGAGAGATAATCCATGAAGCCCTCGAAAAGATAACAGACGGTTCGTGGCTCTTTTTGCTGTCGGATATGGGTGATGTCCTTCGGGGCGACACATCCCTTGAAGTATCTATTACGCACTTCATACCCTCTTGCCATATTCGGGAAGCCGATGGCGAAATAGGGTTTGTCGGCATTCTCAAACCGCAGTTCCTTACACTCCCTTTTGGCGAGTTCAATGTCTATCCCCCTTTCTTGCAGATAGGCAATGAGCGCAGGTGATGACAGCTCGCCAACTCTTAATACCCGATAAGTGCGGTTGTCGGATTGCTGCTTGCCAAAAGAAAACGATGCAGGGCGGATGTATGGTGTCCGTTCCTCTATGCGCTTCAACAGGCAGGTTACATCTTCCGTATGGTAGAGTTCCGCTGCCAATGCGATGATGTTACCGCCCTTGCCAAGTCCAAAATCGTACCATTTGTTGAGTTCTGTGTTTACCTTGAAAGATGCGTCCGTTTCCTCTCTCAGCGGTGATTTGTACCAAAAGCTGCTGCCCTGTTGCTTGACGGGCGTGTAACCCAAACTTTGCAGATAGTCTGCGATTCTGATTTGTTTAACTTCTTGTATGTTCATGATATTCTATAGATTTGATGATGATTGTAAAAACGTTGATTTGTTGAATGGCTTATATAACACATTTATTTACAGAAAGATATTTGCTCAACATCTTCTCAACAAACCACTCGCCAAAAGAGAAATCAACAATCGGGTGCTGTTCCTCTCTCAACTTCTCTTTTCGATTGTTGAGATTTTGTTGAGAGTGTATATTGTTTATTGTCAGCATAGTTATATCCTTATTCATCAATTCAACAAAAAAAAGAATGATATTACAGGGATTCAAGTTGTTCCCTCGTGACAGAATAGAAACGACCGACCCGTTTTACAGGCTCATACCGACACTCCCGATTGTAGTTGAATTGGTAGGTGGTATAGGTCAGTCCGTTGGGTGCAGGCGTAAGTTTCCAACACTCCTGCAACACCTTTCGGACTTGGTGCTTCTCCACTTTTACCTGCGAGTGTACCAGCAACAGAAGAATGTCGTTGTAGCAGAACGAGAATGTGTCCGTGCCGACACTATCCATGATGTCAAGTATCAGCTCGTGCATCTCTATCTCCAGTCGGTTACGGTTGCTGCGGATTATCTTCTGCAAGGCTTCGGTATGCAACAGCGATGGAGCAAACCACATACGGCTTTCCTTTTCGGTGGATAGTGTTCTGTGTTGCAGGAAATGAAGAAAGGCGGGTATCTCCGCTTTCAGCTTTTGCAGGAAGTCGGTATCATCAGACTGCAAGCGGTCTATCTTGCGTACCCAATAGCGTGTTTCCCCTGCATCAATGATTACAGGCAAGTACTCGTTGTTGGAGCATAGCACGAACTTGGCGAAAAACGCTATCTCGTCACGGTCTTTGCCTTTGGCTTCCACCTTGTAGGAAAGTGTGGTGCTTAGGTTCTTCAACCGCTCGCTGTCCTCCCTACGGTTGAGCAGCACCTCGTCCACCACGATAAGCAGTTTGCCGGCCCAGTCGGAATTGAATTGGCTACGGAAATCCTCGTTGGTGTTAAAGGTTACATTGTTCTGAAATAGGAGTTTTAGAAAATTCAGAAATGTGCTTTTGCCTGTGTTGCGTTCCTCTGATACCAACAGCAGGATAGGCAGCTTTTGAATGGGGTACAAGTAGAGCAGTTGTAGGTAGTCCATGCCCAACTCGTATTGCTCCCCGAAGATGTGACCTACCAAAGATTGGATATGCGAGAAATCGCCCTCTTTAGGTTGGTGGTCTATCGGTTCATAGAGGTTAAGGAACTTGCCGACCACGGGATGGTAGCCGATGTGTTCGGGTACGGTGCAGAAGCCGTCATACTTGGGAACGCTGCCGATGTAGTCCTTGCCGTAGTCTTGGCGCAGGGTTTCGTTGTTCCATGCTATGCGTTTCCTTACATACCCTCCGTTCAGTTTGGGCTGCTCCACAATCTTGTAAAGCGTAGTCCCCACTCGGATGAATTCCTCCTTTGCCATGCCACCATCCGATGGCGGTCTGTGGCTGTCTTGTTGTTTGTTAGCTGACATAATCAAATGGTTTTAAGTTTGAAAAATACCAGCTACAAAAGTATAAGCATTTATCGGATAAGTTGTTACGCAAAA
>CAPKVJ010000024.1 GCA_948648655.1 uncultured Candidatus Saccharibacteria bacterium
GCACCGGTAGCTCAGTGGATTAGAGCATCTGTCTTCGGAACAGAGGGTCGTAGGTTCGAGTCCTATCCGGTGTACCACAACCTTGATCCTGATTTAATTACGCGCGCAGATGGCTATTCTTCCAGCATCTCGCGCGTAATTTTTACTACCGCACCATTTCCCACTGCGCCCGATAGCATCAATTTCGCTAATAAATTCTCCACGCTCTTCTGCACCATTCGTCGCATTGGACGCGCGCCCATTTGTGGATTGTATCCACGTTCGACGATCCAAGCTTTCGCGTCTTCGGTTAATTCCACAGAAATTTTTTGTGGCGCGAGAGTTTTATTGACCGACTTAATCATCAAATCAACAATCTTTATCAAGTCCGTCTTGGATAGTGGTTGGAATACACAAATCTCATCGAAACGGTTCAAAAATTCTGGTTTGAATTGGCCTGCGCGAATCAACTCATCGACTAATTCATCCTTTACTTGCTCCAGATTCATGCCCTTGTCAATGTATTCACGAATTTTATCTGCACCAGCGTTTGACGTCATAATCACGATTACATCACGAAATGAAACTTCATGATTTTTTGTATCGCGCAAAATTCCTTCATCGAGCATTTGTAACAAGGTTGTCAAAACTTGCGGGTGTGCCTTTTCTACTTCATCCAAAAGTACGACCGAGAATGGTTGCTTCATAACTTGTGCGGTCAAACTTTCAGAATTTTCTGCGCCTTCGGCAATCAATCTTGATACATCTTCAGCCGTCACATACTCATTCAGATCCAGCCTCACAATATTACTCTCGCCATCAAAATATACTTCCGACAGTGCTTTGGCGAGCTCGGTTTTTCCGACGCCAGTTGGGCCAAGAAATAGAAAAGTTCCAATCGGTCGTTTTTCATCACGCACTCCGGCCACTGCTCGTCGTAATGCATCCGAAACTGTTTTTACCGCCGCTTCCTGGTCGACCATTCTTTGATGAATCAAACCTTCCAAATTTAGCAATTTTGCCTTGTCGTCCTGTGAAGCTGCCGCTTGCATTTTTACACCTTGAGTTTTTTCTACAGCCGTCTGCACCGATTCGGCTGTTATAAAATTATTTTGTGATGGATAATGACACGCCGTCTCCAGCAAACTCAATGCTCGTCCTGGCATTTCTAAATCATATATATAACGTTCGCTCAAACGGTATGCTTCCGTCAAGGCCCAATAGGTACAAATTACGTTATACTTATATTCCAACACCGGCACTTGGTCTTCCATAACTTTTAACGTCTCGTCGTAATTTGCCGCTGGTACTCGAATTTTATTTAATGCATTTGCTAACGTACTATTGCGCGCCGAAATCTCTAGGAACCTTTGCTCATTCATCGTCAGAATCATGCGTAATTTCCCGGCTTCAAGTATTGGCAAGAGCACATTCAATATGTCGACTGATCCTGTACCTTCTTCAAAAAACAATTGTGCATTATCTAGCCAGATGATGATATTTTGTGCTGCAAAAGCTTCACTTAAGATTCGCATCAATAGTCCTTCAAGTTGACCACGACCACTTGCTGCCGCAATCAAAGAAGCTGCATCCAGCATGAAAACCTGCCGATATTTAAGATTCGCTGGTATCCTTGAATCAGCATCCATCAATGTATCGGCAAAAGCATCGACAATCGTACTCCTGCCCGACCCTTCTGGACCAATCAACGCTATGTTTTGCCGGCCTTTACCAGAAAAAATCTCCACCATTTTGTCGACAATTTCATTATGTGCTGCGAGGTGAATTCGTGCTTTCATCGCTCCAGCACGCTGCACAGAAATATTGCGTCCAAAACGCTGCAACAAAGGAATATAACCAAACGTCAAGTCGCGCGCAATTCCACCATCGCGTCGCTTCCTTCTGGCCTCACGCGTTAAGCCATGTAGATAATTATACCAAGTGATCCCTTCATACAAATCCGCCAAATCCAGCCGCATTTGCTTGAGAATCATTTCATGATTAGGATGATTTTGTACAATTGCTATTGCGATCATCCCACCCGAAATTGTCTCGCCGTCCACTTTCTTCCAAATTTCTTTCGCCGTTTCTAGAATTGGATTGACGTCATCACCCAAGCTCTCCGCCATCGTCGCAAGTATGCTGGGTACCAATCCAAATCTCAAAGCGAGGAAATTCCCACTACGGGTTTTATGCAATTTTCTCGCAAGTTCAAGTGGCGTTGGATTTGGTCCCATTAGCCGCAGGACATTCGCCGACAATAAATCATTGATGTTCCCAGTTTTGCCAATTGGCACACGCGCGATTTCTTTCATGATCCAAGTCAGAATCATTGTTCCGATAATCGCCAGTGCTAGCAAAATCCAACCCAGAGAATTGTGTGCAAAAAATACCAGACACACAAATCCCAAGCTACATACTCCAATTACTATTGCTAGTAATGTTTTTATCGCCCAGCTATTCAAAACTCTTCCAACCCGTGCTTCTTTAGCTCGTAGGCTATTATAATCAAATCTGTCCATCTAAAATGTCACTCCTACTACACTGCAAACCACACATCCCACAACCAGTGCTGGTGCGAGTGGCCACAATACTGCAATTATTATCCCGGCCACTGCCTGTATTACAATCGTTACTGTTCCTATAATTAATAGACAAAGTCGCACCACCATCCCCATGATGCGCGAAAATAGTCGGTCAAAAAACGCCGCGATTTTTGCCTCAATTGCAGGAGAAGTCGTCTCGCCGGCCGAAATCTGACGAAACGGCGCAAACAAATTTCGCACCAACAAGCTAATCGAAAAGAAATCTACCGCATTGCGCAATTGATTTTTTAGACCAGATAAGTACATTTTCCATCCGCATGTGTACCACCACTGCATCATTCCGACTAAAAGCATAGGTATATTATATCATGCTATAATGTTTAAAACTAATTGGAGTAAAAATGTCTCAAGAAACCGAACTTATCTGCCCTCATTGCCACAAAGCCTTCACCGTCAATGAAAGCGAATATGCTAATTTGTTAAACCAAGTTAGCAAACAAGAAATTAACAAAGAAGTTCATGAAAAACTCGAAATTGCCGAACGCGAAAAGCAAAATGAGCTAAAGCTCGTTGAATCAAAAGTCCGCGCCGAATTACAACAAACTCTTGCCGACAAAGATTCGGAAATTATCAAACTCAAATCTCAAACCGATCAAAAGATCTCCGAATTGAAATCACAAATCGCTAGTTCCAAAACCGAGCAAGAACTCGCCATCACGCGTGCTGTTTCCACCGTCGAAAAAGAGCGCGACGAGTTAAAGAGTAAACTCGAAAACAAAACTACCGAACAAAAACTTCTCGAAAATTCCCTAAAAGAAAAATACGACGCCGAGCTCCGTAGCAAGGACGAAATGATTGCTTACTACAAAGATATGAAAGCGAAGATGTCGACCAAAATGATCGGCGAAAGTCTCGAGCAACATTGTGAAACTGAATTTAATAAACTTCGTCCGACCGCCTTCCAGCGCGCTTATTTCGAAAAAGACAATGCCGTCTCCAAAAATTCTGGTAGCAAGGGCGACTATATTTATCGTGAAACCGATGAACATGGTAACGAAATCATCTCCATCATGTTTGAAATGAAAAATGAAAATGAAACCACTGCCACCAAGCACAAAAACGAACATTTCTTCAAAGAACTCGACAAAGATCGCCGTGAAAAAAAATGCGAATACGCCGTGTTGGTCTCACTACTTGAAGCTGATAGTGAACTTTATAATCAGGGAATCGTCGACGTTTCGTTTCAATCTGGTTTTGAAAAAATGTACGTCATTCGACCACAATTCTTTATCACGATGATTACTTTACTACGCAACGCTGCACTTAATTCTTTGCAGTACAAGGCCGAACTTGCGTTAATTAAGGAGCAGAACATCGATATCACGAATTTTGAAAATCGTATTGATGATTGGAAAGAAAAGTTCGCCACCAGTTCGGGAAAAGCTACCAAGAATTTCCAAAAAGCCATCAAAGAAATCGAAGACAGCATTAAGCGACTCGAAAATACTCGTGACGCCCTCATCCAAACCGTCAAAAATTTTGAAACCGCCAACAAGAAACTTGACGACCTTACCATAAAGAAACTCACGCGTGGTAATCCTACGATGACTGAAAAGTTTGCTGAATTAAAATCTCCCGAAAACTAACTATTAGCTTTTTTCGTGTTATAATATATAACATGGACGAGGGTGAGATTCAGCGCAAGCGACGCGATAATGAAGAAAAAGCGACCAAAGAGCGTGCACGCATCTTGGGGCTCCCTTACCTCGATACTCGTGATTTCGAGCAAACTATCCCTCTTCTCAAAGACATCATGGATGTTGCCGATATGCACAAAGATTTCATGATCCCTTTCGAAAAGGGCGACCATGAGACGCCATATCGCTTTTTTGTCACTAGCCAGACTCCAAATAGTCTCCTAGAAGATATGCGCAAGGCTTATAATGATGCCGGTGAGCATGTCGTGTTTTTCTTGATTTCCAATTCCGGCTATCGCGCTCTCATGTTGCGTTACGATCCGCCGAAACAAATCCACTATGACGATATTAGAATCGCCAAAGAAGGTGATTCTGAAACCATCGTTTCTGTCAGCAAGACTCTCAATTCTGTCCCATCGGACAAAGTTTTTGATTTTTTGATTGATCAAGCCGACAAGCTCAAAGCATCCGACATTCATATCGAGAATCTTCGTGATATTATTCGTATTCGTATGCGTGTTGACGGCATGTTGCATCCAGTTGCCGAAATCAGTCGTGATCGTTATCGTGTCCTCATGGGTGAACTTTCTGCACGGGCAGACATTTCTTCTGCTGCCAAGAAGCCTCAATCCGGTCATATGCAGAAAGACATCTATCGTGATGGGACTTCGCATTTGCTCAATATTCGTGTCGAAACCGTCCCGACGATGTATGGTCAGGACGCCGTCATGCGTTTATTCAACTTCGACGAGAGCCTATTAAATCTCGACCTGCTCGGTCTTTCGCCGGAGGAATTAGCTACGATTCAAGAGATTATTTCTCATCCGCGCGGGCTCGCCCTCATGGTCGGCCCTACTGGGTCTGGTAAGTCTACTACGCTCTACTCGATTCTTAATGCGCTAAACACCACCGAACGCAAGATTATCACTCTCGAGGATCCGATCGAATACGGTATTCGCGGCATCACCCAGATCCCGATTCATACCAATGATGGTGGTTCCTTTGCTGAAGGTTTACGCTCCGTCCTCCGTCTCGACCCAGATGTCGTCATGGTCGGCGAAATCCGTGACGCTGACACTGCGCGTACTGCGATCCAGGCTTCGATCACTGGCCATCTTGTTTTGAGTTCTTTCCATGCGAATTCCACCGCCGCTGCCTTCGCACGTATGATTGATCTCATTGGTACGAACCCGATTTTTGCTAGCTCAATTCGTCTTCTCATGGCCCAACGCCTCGTGCGTAAGCTGTCTGATAGCAAGGAAGCCTACCGCCCAGACGCTGCGACGATGAATTATATTCAGAGCGTCTTGTACGGGCTCGACATAGACTTGAGTAATGTTGTGCTTTATAATCCAGTACCGACTGATGCCGCCCCATTTGGCTACAAGGGCCGCACCGTCCTCATGGAGCAGCTAATTGTTTCCGAAGATATCCAGGCTTATTTGCGTGGTGATATCAAAGATATTAATACTAATGCTATCGAAATGTCCGCCCGCGCACACGGTATGCTGACATTGGAGCAAAAAGGTGTCCTTGCTGCTCTACGTGGTGAGACTACCCTCGATGAGGTCTCCCGCGTGATTTAGCAGGCAATTATGTATTGCATTGTACGGTATCTGTATATACAGTGTAATGCATTTGCAGTTATAAACTAATAAAACAGCCAGAATGAAGGCTGTTTTATTAGTTTATAAATCTTCCGCTGGGCTATCCTGCCACACACCGGAGGGAGAAGCCGAACCAACGACTGTTGTAGCGGTTCGACGGATTGACGCCACTACCCGAGAAGTACAAGCTGTAAGCGTTGTCAGTGCTTGAGTAGGACGCTGAGGACCAATAGTAACCGTCCTGTCCGGAGATCCTCAACTTGCTATTGCTGATAACTACGCTCCCGCTGCGCACAAAGTAAAGAGGGGCTTCGGCGATGTTGTAGTTCACACCACCT
>CAPKVJ010000025.1 GCA_948648655.1 uncultured Candidatus Saccharibacteria bacterium
TCCACCGCACAATTTTAATGCTTCGTACACTGTCATTCAGCATTTTTTCGTAATTCTGGAAAACTTTCGTTAGTGCCTTATACAAAGGACTTTGGGAGAATTACCCATTTTTGAGGTAATGACTTGGCAACTATGCCATTTACTGCGTTTTGCCTTGAATTGCTTTCAAGTAACTCTTCGCCCTGCAAAGGTAAGATGTTTTTTCGAAATAAGAACTATCATGATTAATTTTACTGAATATAGCGATAAATCCGTCAGTCTTGATTTAATGGAATGGATGAAAAGGAGCTTTGAAGAATAAAAACAATCCGATAACAAAAAAAATATAGCCAACCTATTGCACAAGTGGAATAGTATTCATATATTTGCACTATACAAGATGTTTAATACATTAAAACTAAAACTTGTTTTATGAGAGATAACACTTTTGCAATAGATGAATTACTTAATGCTTGGGAAGAAACCTATAAAAAAGGGCAACTTACCTTTTGGATATTCCTTGCATTGAAAGAGAGCAACAAATGCGTTGAGGACATAAAAGCTTTCGTTGAGAAAGCATCTAAACAGTCAATGTCGTGCGAAGAACAAAGTTTATACAGAACCTTACGCAAATTTCAGAATTTGGCTATTGTAGCTTATGAAAATAGGAAAGTAAGCAAAGGTCCTGATAGAAAATATTACCATCTCACAGAAAACGGGTCCTTGCTATTCAGACGTTTTGTTGAACGTAACATATTAATATTTAATGATAGCTATATTATTAACCTTCTAAATAAGTGAGTTATGAAAGTATTAACATTCAGATTAGGACAATTCGCATTTTTCGGATTGGTTTTGACCGTTGCATTTCGGTTGGTTTTAAGCCTTTGTGCAGATGTCGAAAATGGAATAATCATACCATTGTGTGCAATAGCATATTGTGCTTTGATGTTTTTTATTGGTTGGCATTTCGGTAAGAAGGATGTCATAGAGAATGAAATTAATGATATTGGCTTCAGATGGCATTTTACAACATATCTGCTTTATAATGGGGTCAAGATTGTTTCTTATTATGTAGGATTATTGAATACGGGAAGCCTTAAAGCTATTGGATTTACTGCGTTATTTTGGGGAATTGGACTATTGATACATTTCGTATTCTTTGTAATAGCTCAACGGAATTCGATAAAAGGATATGATAAAGATGAAATATTCAATTAATGAGTATAGTTGGGGTCATTAGCCATAACAGTTAATGACCCCAGCTATACTCATTAGAACTTAATACCCCGATTTTGTTTCCTTGTAGGTACACCTAATTTTTCTCTAAACTCATTCATTTTCTTTCTGAACCAGCTCACGTGTGAAACCCCGTCTATCTTGAAATCGAATTTACCGCTTTCATCCTGTTTGATGGAGCAGACGGAGTGTCGGGTATCAAAACTTCGGTTAAATTCGGAAGAATAGAGTTCGCCTTTTATCCCGACCTCCTTGAACTCGCACAGTTTTCTGATTATTCCGTCATTAAACTTCAATCGGTCACGCAGGAAGTTTATTATAGGCATCAGCTTCTCCACATATGGAAAGTAGCGTCTGACAAAATCCGCAAACTCCGACAGCTTGCGGTGCTGTTGCTCGTAAGCGTTTCTTATCTCCTGTATCTGTTTGGCTTGTTGCCGTTCCCGTTGTCGGGCTTCGTTTTCAAGTTCAAGGATGCGGTCTTGCAAATCCTCGTTCCTGCGTTCCAACGATTTCATCTTTCCACTTCCGAAAAGAGAACCCACACTGCTTGCAAGGGCGGTTGCCGTATCGGTGGCTGCACATTTGAGCTTGTCAGTACGGATTTCTGCTTTTACCTGTCTCAATTCCTCCTGCGCTTCGGTCTTCTTTTCCTGCAACAGTCTGGTTTCGGTTTCGAGGACTTCATTCTTCTTTTTCAAGTCCCTATAATACTGCATGGTGGTGGTGTGCCGTGCTTCCGAACCCCGTACCCCACGCTGCAATCCGTATTTCGCCATTACCCTTGCGTAATTGTCGTGGTAGGCGACCAAGGTCTGGCGGTTGAACAGGTCATCGGCACACAAACGGACGGAATTTGTTTTCTTGCGGTACTTGCGCTTACCGTCCGTCTGCTCTTTCTTGGCTTTGCGCCTTTCACCCGTCACGATGGGAACAACGGCTGCATGTATGTGCGGAGTCTTCTCGTCCATGTGCAGATGTGCGGCAACCACATTGTCTTTGCCGAATGTGGCTTGCAGCCATTGGATGCTGTCGCTGCACCATTCATCGAGTTCTCCTTTTTCCTGTATGTTCATCATGTCCTCGTGCGTACCCGACAAGACCACCCGAACGACACGGACTTGGTCGTGTGTGATTTTCCGTCTGATGCCTGCCGTGTTCAGCCTGTGGGCAATCGCTTCATCCCTGCCGTGAACGCCATCGGGGTATTCGACAAGCACCCTGTTCAGATGCGTTCTTGTCGGGTCTGCGTTTTTAGGTATTATCTTTCTCTCTATATGGTCGGACTGCGTGGTGTCCGATGTACCCTTTGCCTTCTTAATGTCCAATGAAAAATATCCCATATCATTACTGTTTTTGCGGTTATCGTTATGTTTCTTCTCTCTGCCTGCGGCATCGGCTCACAGGGTTTATTATGCAAATGAACCATTGCAGCACTCGGCATAATCCAAACGAGTTTGGCTTCTGCTCTCGTTTGCACAGGGTTTCCAAAGGGATTTCCCTTTGGCTCGATAGGGTGTTTTTAGCGTTACGGAGTAATGCGTGAAGAAAACGCCCTATTAAGCTATGGTATTTCTGTCTAAATACCTTGGGAGAGCAGACGAGCATATTACAGATGAAATCCCCCTTTCTTTTTCGGTGGCTGCATCATCCGCCTTGCGGATTGGACTTGCTTCTTCTCCTTTATCGGCTCTGCCGATTGGGACAAGGGCTTACCGCACAGGTAGTCGTTCAAGTCCTTATACTCACGATAGTACATTGACTTGTCAAGCAGCCGTTCCCCAAACTTCTCTTTCAGCTTCTTGCAGGTGTTCCGTCCTGCCGTGTCGTTGTCAAGGAAACAGCCGACTTGGGTGTAGGTTTCCAATATGCTTTCCGCTTTTGCAAGATTGGAAACGGAGTTCAATATGACATAGTCCTGTGTGTCCAATCGCGGGTGTTGCGGATTGTTTCCCACTCGGATGGTAAGGAATGAAAGGTAATCCATGAACCCCTCGAACAGGTAACACATACATCGTTGTCCGCCCTGCTGTCGGATATGGGTGATGTCTTTCGGGGCGACACATCCCTTGAAGTATCTGTTGCGCACTTCATATCCTCCTGCCATGTTCGGAAAGCCGATGGCAAAATAGGGTTTGTCGGCATTCATAAACCGAAGCTCCCTGCATTCTCTTTTGGCAAGTCCGATGTTTATTCCCCTTTCTTGCAGATAGGCAATAAGTGCAGGAGAGGACAACTCACCAACCCTTAATCCCTGATAAGGCTGATTGTCGGAATGCTGTCTGCCAAAAGAGAACGATGCAGGGCGGATGTATGCTGTCCGCTCCTCTATGCGTTTCAGCAGATAGGCTACATCTTCCGAATGGTAGAGTTCCGCTGCCAATGCGAGGATGTTTCCGCCTTTGCCGATGCCGAAGTCATACCATTTTTCAAGCTCGGTGTTTACCTTGAACGATGCGTCCGTTTCTTCCCGTAGCGGTGATTTATACCACAGGTTCCTGCCTTGTTGCTTTACAGGCGTATAGCCCAGACTTTGCAGATAGTCTGCCAGTTTGATTTGCTTTACATCTTGGATTGTCATATTACATACGGTTTTGAAGTTGATGAAAATTTGTTGATTTGATGAATTGTTAATGTAATATGTTTATATACAGCCTCGTAACCTCTCAACATCTTCTCAACAAACCACTCGCCAAAAGAGAAATCCACAAACGGGTGTCGGTGGTCTCTCAACTTCTCTTTTGGCTTGTTGAGATTTTGTTGAGAATGTATATCGTTTATTGTCAGTGCATTTATACCCATATTCAACAATTCAACAGAAAAATGATAATATTACAGGGATTCAAGTTGCTCCCTTGTGACGGTGTAGAAGCGTCCCACTCTCCTTATCGGCTCATACCGACACTCCCGATTGCAGTTGAACAGGTAGGTGGTATAAGTCAGTCCGTTTGGCGCAGGAGTCAGTTTCCAACATTCCTGCAACACTTTTCGGACTTGGTGTTTCTCCACCTTTACCTGTGAGTGTACCAGCAAAAGAAGAATGTCACTGTAACAGAAAGAGAATGTATCCGTGCCGACACTGTCCATGATGTCAAGGATAAGTTCGTGCATCTCTATCTCCAACCGGTTGCGGTTGCTGCGGATAATCTTCTGCAAGGCTTCTGTATGCAGTAATGTGGGGTTGAACCACATCCGGCTTTCCTTTTCGGTGGACAGTTTTCTGTGTTGCAGGAAATGGAGAAAGGCGGGTATCTCCGCTTTCAGCTTTTGCAGGAAGTCGGTATCATCGGACTGCAAGCGGTTTATCTTGCGCACCCAATAGCGTGTTTCCCCTGCGTCTATGATTACGGGCAGATACTCGTTGTTGGAACACAGCACGAATTTGGCGAAGAACGCAATCTCGTCACGGTCTTTGCCTTTGGCTTCCACCTTATAGGAAAGTGTGGTGCTGAGGTTCTTCAACCGCTCGCTATCCTCCCTGCGGTTGAGCAGCACCTCATCCACCACGATAAGCAACTTGCCGGCCCAGTCGGAATTGAACTGGCTGCGGAAATCCTCGTTGGTGTTAAAAGTCACATTGTTCTGAAAAAGGGCTTTCAGAAAGTTCAGGAAGGTGCTTTTGCCCGTGTTGCGTTCTTCCGACACCAACAGCAGGATAGGCAACTTCTGAATCGGTTGCAGGTAAAGCAGTTGCAGATAGTCCATCCCCAACTCGTACTGTTCCCCGAAGATGTGCCGTACCAAAGATTGGATATGCGATAAATCGCCCTCCTGCGGTCGGTGGTCTATCGGTTCGTAGAGGTTAAGGAACTTGCCGACCACGGAACGGTAGCCGATGTGTTCGGGTACGGTGCAGAAGCCGTCATACTTGGGAACGCTGCCGATGTAATCCTTGCCGTAATCCTGTCGCAGGGTCTCGTTGTTCCATGCGATGCGTTTCTTCACATACCCTCCGTTCAGTCTCGGTTGCTCCACAATCTTGTAGAGCGTTGTCCCTACACGGATAAATTCTTCCTTTGCCATGCCGCCATCCGATGGCGGTCTGTGGCTGTCCTGTTGTTCGATAGCTGACATAATCAAATGGTTTTAAGTTTGAAAATTACCAGCTGCAAAAATATAATCAATTATCGGATAGGTTGTTATGCAAAACACAGCAGAATGGTGACAAATAGCCCCCGAAACAAAAACTTTCGATGGCTTGGGGCAGGAAACAGGTTCTGCAAACGGAAAAACTCCCGAAAAGCGAATGTCGGATTACGCTTTTCGGGAGAAAAAATCAGAGCGTCTGTCGTTCTGTCGTACTGACTTAATGAATTACTGACTTACCGAGTGAATAATGTCAGGCATTCAGCTACGAGAAGTATTCGGATTTGGATATACCGTTGGTATTCAGCGAGAAAAAGATGCTTGTTTTCTCTTTTCGCAGGTACAGTCTTTCAAGAACGGCATTGCGTA
>CAPKVJ010000026.1 GCA_948648655.1 uncultured Candidatus Saccharibacteria bacterium
TCAAGGTAAGTTCCTTGCAGATACGGGTGTTGCGTAGACGCTCGTGCTTGTCGGATATGGTATTGCCGTTGTTGTCTATGCGGTTGAAGGCGATAATCTCCAACATGGACATATCTGTCCGTCTGTAAAAAGACTTTATGAAAGCTGCCACATGGTTTCTTGCCACCACCCGTGAACGGTAGGTTGCTATTGTCCTGTCTTTGCCCACACGTTTCTTGAACACCTCGTTTTCACGGTCAAATGCTTTGAGCAATGTTTCATACTCGCTGCCGATTCCCTGATAGGCGTTACGTACCATTTCCGCAGTTACGAATGCTTCGCGGTCGGAAATACGTTGGTAGTGCTTAATGATTTGCGCCTTGATGTTGTCAAGGGCATGGTTGATGTCCCGTGCCTCCACACTTTTGCCTTTCGCCTTGTTGCCCTTCACGTCCCAAAGGTCTTTCGGGATGCTCCGTTTACAACTGAACTGCGCTACAGTCCCGTTGATTGTCACTCGTCCCATGATGGGGACAATACCGTTTTTCTCCTTGCTGCCATTCACGTAGAACAGCACTTTGAATGTGCTTCTTGCCATACTCGCTGTTTTTGTCTGCAAAGTTATTACTCAACGAGTTAGACCATGTAAGTCAATCGAAGCCATACGGAGACACATTCAATGCCATGTGTTAAAAATCACATTTCAGCGGGTAATGATTTGGAGACCGTTCTTCTTCAATATTCCGCTTTTCTTTGCGTTACCCCATTTTTGCCATTGGCACCGTTTGGCGTTATAAACGCTTTTATACTAAGCCATTCAGCGCATTTTCGCCCTTTTCTCACTGCAATTCCAAAGATTTTGTGTAAATTTGCTCTTGAATTAAAACGTTTTACCTCATGGCTAATTTGAACAGACTAAAAGTCGTACTTGCAGAACAACAAAAAACAGGAAAATGGCTTGCAGAACAGATTGGTAAATCCAATTGCACTGTGAGTAAATGGTGTAGTAATTCTGTTCAACCAGACCTCAAAACCCTTAATGATATAGCTAATGTTCTTGATATTGATGTGAAAGATTTGATTGTTAGCAGTAATAAATCTTAAAACAATTTATTATCATGGAAGTAAACAAGAAAGAACTCAAAGAACAAGAGATACGCACCTTGTTCATTACCCCTGCACTCCAACAAAAGGGCTGGGCTGTAAGCGTAAATATGCGTGAAGAGTATTATTTCACGGATGGTCGAGTACTTGTTGTTGGCAACCAACATTCAGTAGCAGAGGGCAAAAAGGCTGATTATCTATTATACCATAATGGTAAGCCCATTGCAGTGGTAGAAGCTAAAGATAACAAACATGCCGTTGGGGGTGGTATTCAACAAGCTATGGATTATGCCCAAATCCTTGACTTGAAATTTGCGTACTCCAGTAATGGTGATGCTTTCTTGGAACATGACTTTATCACAGGGAAAGAAACCGAAATCAAATTAGAGAATTTCCCGACAGAAGAGGAATTATACAATCGTTATCTTGCATCCAAGAACTATACATCGGATGAACTTAACATAATAGAAACACCGTTTTATTATGATGCCCATAGCCATGAGCCAAGATATTACCAACGTATAGCGGTTGACCGTACAGTGGAAGCCATTGCAAGAGGACAACAGCGTGTACTTGTCGTAATGGCTACCGGTACTGGTAAGACTTTCACTGCTTTCCAGATTATCCATCGTCTCCATAAAAGCGGAGCAAAGAAAAAGATTCTTTATCTTGCAGACCGAAATATCCTCATTGACCAAACAATGGTGCAAGACTTCAAACCTTTCAAGAAGTTTATGACTAAGATAACTTCTGTTGGGGAAGGCGAAGAGAAAATTGACTCCTCATACGAGGTATATATGGCGTTATACCACCAACTGGTTGGAAAAGAGGGCAAGCCAGATCCGTTTTTGGAGGTGCAGCCAAACTTCTTTGATTTGATTATCGTTGACGAGTGCCATCGTGGTAGCGCAAAGGACGATTCTGCATGGCGCAAAGTATTGGAGTATTTCAGCTCGGCTACCCAAATCGGTATGACTGCTACCCCGAAAGCTGATGAAGGAGCAAACAACTTGGATTATTTCGGAGAGCCGGTATATACCTATTCCCTTCTTCAAGGAATCCAAGATGGTTTCTTGGCTCCATATCGGGTTACTGCCGACTTCATCAACGTTGATTTGCAGGGCTGGACTCCCGATGAAGGTGAAATAGATTTGTTAGGAAAGGAGATTGAACAGAAATTATATCAAAGACAGAATATAGGTCGTGACCTTGCCATTAAGTTAAGGCGTAAAGTAGTAGCACATAGGATAACCCAAATGTTACATGACATTGGTCGTATGACAAAGACAATCGTGTTCTGTTCAGATATTGAGGAAGCCGCCGAAATGCGAACACTGCTTATCAACATGAATAGCGATTTATGTAAAAAATCTCCTTACTACGTAACACGCATTGTCGGAGAGGACAAAGAGGGGAAGAAGCAGTTAGACAACTTTATCAGTGTTGACGAACCTTATCCGGTAATTGTTACTACCTCCGAACTTCTATCTACAGGAGTGGACTGCAAAACTTGTGGCTTAATCGTCATTGATAAAGAAATTGGCTCTATGACGGAATTTAAGCAAATCATCGGGCGTGGCACACGACTTAGAAAAGACAAAGGCAAGTGGCATCTGGAAATCCTCGACTTCCGCAATGCTACCGCAAAATTCAAAGACCCGTCATTTGACGGCGACCCTGAACCACCCAAAGGCGGTGAAAAAAAGCCGAAGCCATATCCGCCTGTTCCCTCAAATCCTCCAACAGCTCACGAACCTCGTGAAAAGTATCTTATCAATGGAAAGGATATTCGTATTGCTCATGAGATAGTATCTGTTTTGGGAGAGGATGGCAAAACCATGAGAACGGAAAGCGTTCAGTCCTTTGCGAGAAAGCAACTGTTGCGACACTATCAAAGTTTGGATGATTTCGTACAAACGTGGACTGAAGCAGAACGCAAACAGGCGGTTATGGATGAGTTAAAGGAATATGCCATCTTGATAGACGCAGTACGTGAAGCAAATCCGGCATTGAAAGATGCCGATATCTTCGATGTGATATGTCACGTTGCATTTGACCAACCACCATTGACGAGGAAAGAAAGGGCTAACAATGTAAAGAAACGTAACTACTTCGGAAAGTACGAAGGCAAGGCTCGTGAAGTATTGGAGGCTCTTCTTGACAAATATGCGGAGAATGGTATTCTTGACTTTGAAAAGGCAAATATTTTGGAGATTCCTCCATTCAACAGCATAGGGAAACCAACTAAAATCATAAAACTATTTGGTGGCAAAGTCGCTTTTGAACAAGCCATCAGAGAATTGGAATATCAAATATATAAATCAGCTTAAAAATGGCAGTAAATAATATCATAAAGCGAATCCAGAATATCATGCGTCAAGACGCAGGTATCAATGGTGACGCACAAAGAATTGAACAGATGACTTGGATGTTCTTCTTGAAAGTCTATGACACACAAGAAGAAACATGGGAATGGAAAGATGAGAAATACAAGTCCATTATCCCCGAGGATTTGCGTTGGCGTAACTGGGCAATAGATAAAAAAGACGGTGAAGCATTGACTGGAGAAGCCCTACTCTCTTTCGTCAATGAGAAACTGTTTCCTACCTTGAAGAATCTCCCGATAGATGCCAATACCCCAAGAGCTAAAAGCATTGTTCAAGAAACATTTGCAGACTTGAACCAGTATATGAAGAATGGAACGCTTCTGCGCCAAGTGGTCAACATTGTAAACGAAATCGAATTTGACGATGCTGACGACCGTCACACATTCGGAGATATTTATGAGGGAATTTTGAAAGATCTGCAATCGGCAGGAAATGCCGGAGAGTTCTACACACCACGTGCATTGACTGATTTTATTGTGATGATGCTCGACCCGAAATTGGGCGAAACCTTTGGCGACTTCACCAGTGGAACGGGAGGCTTCCTCACCTCGGCACTTAAATATATGGGCAGGAATATTGGCTCTGCGGCAGATGGAGAAAAACTGCAAAATGCCGTTGTAGGTCAGGAATGGAAACCGTTGCCCTACCTTTTGAGCATCACAAACCTGCTGCTCCATGATATTGAAGCTCCCAACATAACCAACTGTGATTCGCTTGGAACGAATGTTACTGATTTCAAGGAAAGCGACAAGGTTGATGTTATCGGCATGAATCCTCCGTATGGTGGTAGCACGGAAGACAGCGTAAAAAGCAACTTCCCAGTACAGTACCGTTCAAGTGAAACTGCGGATTTGTTTATCGCCCTTATCATGTATCGCCTCAAAGCTGGTGGACGGTGCGGTGTGATTATCCCTGATGGTTTCTTATTTGGTACGGATGGAGCAAAACTTGCACTTAAAGAAAATCTCCTTCGCAAGTTCAATCTACATACAATCATCCGTTTGCCGGGTTCTATATTCTCTCCATACACATCTATTGCAACCAACATCCTTTTCTTTAATAATGAAGAAGCCGAAGGTTGCGAAGAAGGATTCAAGACCAAAGAAACATGGTTCTATCGTCTTGATATGCCGGAAGGGTACAAACACTTCTCAAAGACCAAACCAATGAAGGTGGAGCATACCCTACCTATTCAGGAATGGTGGAAAGACAGGAAAGAAATTATCAGTGACGAAGTGGGTGAAAAGAGCCGTGTGTTCACTGCCCAACAATTGATAGACTTGGATTGCAATTTTGATCAATGTAAGTTCCCGAAAGAGGAAGAAGAAATACTCCCTCCAGCAGAACTGCTCAAACAATATTTTGAAAAACGTGCTGCGCTCGACCATGAAATAGACAAAACGCTTTCCGAAATTCAAAAGATTCTCGGCATTGACATAAAATCGTGTAACTGATAATTGTGAAGTGATATGAAAGATTTGACCATCTCAAACATAGAAAGACAAAATGTACTTAACAACCGTTTTGCGGTCAGCAAAGTACAGGAGCATCTTGACATTGAAGGAATGCTCTTTGAGGGAGAGTATCGCTTTACAAAAAAAATGGTTGCCGATTTCTACGAAGTAGAAGAACGAACCATAGAACGCTATTTGGAAAAACATTCAGATGAATTAGCAGCTAACGGTTATGTTTTATGTAAAGGTAAACATCTGAAAGAGTTAAAGTTACAATTTGCTCCCGTCATAAATGTCGGGAGCAAAACGACCCAACTTGGATTGTTTAATTTCCGCTCATTCTTGGATATGGGTATGTTGCTTACAGAGAGTGAGAAAGCAAAAAAAGTACGTAGCCTTATCTTGGATTTCGTGATTACCACCATCAATGAAAAGACGGGTGGCGGAACAAAATACATAAACCGCAGAGATGTACATTATCTTCCTGCTGCAATCACAGAAGAAAACTATCGCAAGAATCTCACTTCTGCCATCAATCAATATGTGGACGGACATCCCACATACAAATATCCTCAAATTACAGACTTTATATATAAGGCTGTATTCAAGGAGAATGCTAAGGAGTATCGGGAAGTATTGAAGTTGGATTCCAAAGACAATGTTCGACACACGCTGTATTCAGAGGTTTTA
>CAPKVJ010000027.1 GCA_948648655.1 uncultured Candidatus Saccharibacteria bacterium
TCAAGGCATCCACTATCAGTGCCCTTATGTACCTTTTTATGCATTGACTTAACTAGCAATCGAAATTCGATTGCTGTTCCGTCTTACAATTTCTAATCGTTGTCTTCAAATTGTTAATCGAAACCTTTTGCAATGGTAAAACTAAGTGATAGAATACCTCGCATTTATTTCTATCTTAATACAGAGGTTGCTCTTCGCAACTTGCTTAACTTTCATCAGTATAGCGCACTTTGCGAAATAAGTCAACACTTTTTTCGAAGATTTTTGAATTTTTGGCTATTTTGGGGGTATTTTGAGCGCAAATTTGGTGTTTTGGGGTAATTCATACTCATAAATCATGGCATTTTTGAAATTTGGAGGGTTATATTTCCCCGTAATAAGGATATGGACGCGTTTCATGACGCCGTTTGAGGTGACGATGAGAAGTCTCGCATCGTCTGGGTAGCTGCAAGATACCTCTGTGAGAAAGGTAGCGATACGATGCGAAAAATCCAAAATTGGCTCAACGCCATAAGCACTAGAATTTAGATTTGGGTCGAGAAAATTAATAGGACTATCAAAAAATAGACTGCAAGGTCTGCCCTCAAATGCTCCATCACCACGTTCTAATAATCGGGAGTCAATTATAACCTTTTGGCTAGTGCTGGCCATTATTTCTGCAGTTTTTCTAGTACGTTGAAGGGGTGAACTGTAGATAGCATTAAACTCTAGGTTATATTTCGCTATCATATCACGTAAGAATTCTGCTTGGGCGAGGCCTGTAGAGTTTAGCGGTATATCTGACCAGCCCTGCATGAGATCTTGCTTATTCCAGTCGGTTTCGCCATGTCGAACTAGATAAAGCTTCATTTATATCACCGAATGGGATTATTTATGATTTACGAGTCGCTGCAAAGCCTGGTCGATTTTTGGCTGTTCGCGTTTAATTAAGCCGAGTCGAGCATCAATTTCGGCATGTGCGATTTTGATAGTGCGTTGTAAGACGGGCAAATCTTTCTTCTGGTCAAAGAAGTCAAAGAAAATCGTAGCTTCTTCTGATGTCCGAATCACGTTTGCAGCATAGCGCGGGTAGTCTTCGACAGATTTATCGCCGGTGAGTTTAGTAACATAATCCCAGTTCCTGGTCAGCCATTCAACCGTACGAGCCCGAGTATGATAATTACGCAATAAGTAGATATATAAATATATATGGTCTTGCGGGCGGACGATTTCCGGCTGGTTTAGGAGCCCAAATAGACGATCAAAGGTTGCGTTTTGTCTAGCACACAACGCAATTTCGCCCAGCAAAATATGTTTTAACTCTGGGTCGGAAAGTTTTTGATACTGCGTGAGCCACTTTTCGATAACTTCTGACTCGTCAAAGTACATTTTTGCGCTCAAAATATGGCTACGCAGCTCTGGATCGAGTTTCTCCAGGTCATCATCGTACATATCGACGAGTTTGCGCAAGATCGTTTCGTCCTCGATATAGTAAGCGATCCCTAGCAAAATTGAACGACAAGTAACTGCGTTTGAATCTTTAAGCTTACCAAAATCAATCTTGTGGAAGCTATCGGTCAGATTTTGACTCAGGAATTGCTTATAATTCCCTGCTACCGTAGTATCTGGAGGACAAAATAGCTTGAGATCTCCGATGATACTGGAAAGAATTTCCCACACGGCAGAGGAAGTCTCATGGGCGAATTTCGGCAAAAGGTCCAGTAAGTCAACACTAGAAACGACACCGGATTTAGCAAGAAGCATACGATCAATCAGGAGGCGGAGCTTCTGCTCGGTATCGAGATGGTCGAAATGCGCTAATTTATCCTGGAAGCTATCTGTAGATAAGTCGATCAGATAGTGGCCCGACATATCGTCTTTAATCTCTGGCAAGGGCCACTGTGTATCGTCCGTCGTACCATTAATTAGGAAACGTTGCTGTTCCCACCATGTCTGATTGCCGTTGTGGGCGGTTTGCAATGCAGGGTAACCAGGCTGCGTAATCCAGGCGTGCATGAACTTTTTAACATCAAAATCCACATAAATACCGAGACAGTCCCACAAATCATCGCCAACGGTATTAGCATATTTAAAGCGATCGAAATAATAGCGGATACCTTGCTCGAAAACTTCCTCACCCATGTAGCGAATAAGCATAAGAATGAGATGAGCCCCTTTCGCATAAACGATAGCTGAATCAAAGAGTGTCGCAATTTCTGAAGGATGATGGACTTCTTGTTGGACGGCTTGAACTCCAGGTAGGCAATCACGCCGAAATGCAGCAAGACAATCACCAGTAAAGAAATCTTCCCAGACCTTGAGCTCGGGATAAATATGATCGGCGGCGTAATACTCCATAATCGTCGCAAAGGATTCGTTTAACCAGAGGTCGTCCCACCATTTCATCGTGACGAGATTGCCAAACCACTGATGCGATAATTCGTGGGTCACTGTGGTAGAAATGAGCTTTTGGGTATCGATAGCGGCGTTTGGGTCGGCGAGCATCATAGTCTCGCGATAGGTTACTAGACCCCAATTCTCCATCGCCCCTGCCTCAAAATCTGGCAAAGCAACTTGGTCGAGCTTGGGGAGGGGATATTTTTCACCAAATCTTTGGTCGTAATATTCAAGCGCTCGCTCGGCGGTCTGATTGGCAAAAATCAAGGATTCAAGTGGTTGATTCAAAGCGCAGTATGATGAAACTTTGATGCCGTTTTTGTTGACAGATGATACAGATTTGAGCGGACCTACCACCCAAGCGAGAAGGTAAGTTGACATAGGAGGAGTAGTCTCAAAACGATAGTCTTGGTTCTGGTGGCTAATAAGTGGCATATTTGCCAACACGACATCTTCAGGAGAAATATCGGTGATTTTGAGAGAAAGAGTAAAGGTGGCTTTTGCGGCAGGTTCGTCAATGCAGGGGAAGGCTTCGCGTGCGTAATGCGACTCAAATTGAGTGGCAATAATCTGGCGTCGTTGACCCTGCCACTGATAATCCGAGATATAACAGCCTTGCATATTGTGGTTCATCTTGGTCTCAAATTCAATAATGAAGACTGTTTCGAGATCGTAGTCGGAAGTAGAATCATCATAGGCGACGTCTTTGCGTTCGTAGAATCCGGGTGCGATTTCAGGGGTAATAGGAATATTAATTATATTATCTTTGTAGCTAAATTCACAAGCAGTTCCCTGACTGACCCGAAATAAATTGTCGCGGCTCAAATAACGGACGGATTTGATTTGCATATTGGCAGCATGAAACTTGACGACTTCTGATTTAACCGTGCCGCGTATGAAGGCAAAACCGCCCAAAATTTCGTGACGGCGATCGAGACGAAGGCGAAGTTCGTAGCTAATAGGGATGAAGTAATCTAGAAGTCTTTCCATGATTATATTGTAGCATATCATATACGCTCGATACTTTACGCGTTTTGTTGTAAAAAACACAACGTTTTAATGCTTGTGTTTAGGGGAATATGTTATAATTAAAGTGTCCTAAACTAATACGAGCCTAATTTTGGTAGGTATTTGCTATTTTCGATGAACTCATTAAGAAGTGGAGAAAGCGACACCGCTTTAGTTCTGCTTCTTTATGGACGGTTCGAAAATGGTTTAGGACACCTTGCGGTGTCGCTTTTTGTATTTGGCGGCAGCAGGAGGAGCGTTAGCTCCTACTGATGACGACAAATCAAGGCTAGCAAGAAGGCTATCAATACGACTTAAAGATATAAATGACCTTTGTAGTCAAAACATAGCTTTCAGGCTTCTAGAAGCGACCCGCAGGTGTCAGAAAAAACAAAGTATGTCAGCTGGTGTAGGCAACAAAAGCCTACAGGAAGCGAGCTTGCTCTAGGACTGAAGTTAGCTAGAAAGCAGTATCAGCCTGATCTAGAGCATGGCCGGCTTTTTGTTGCCTACAAACCAGCAAAGAAACAACTAGTAAAACTAAACTCATTGGAGGACAAAGCATGAGAATACAAAAGGTAAGTCAAGCTTGGTATGGCATGATCATGAGTGGTGGGTTAGTACTACTTCTAGCAATTCTCATGCTTTGTCCCATAGTCCCGGATGGGGCTAGTGCGGTAGAAGGAGAAGAAAACACTCCAGCAGTACAAGCAGACAGTACAGCTGAACCTTCAATCTCTCTTGCCCTTGCGGCTCGTACCGAGATTAACATTGTACCGGTCCCTAAAGGTGAGTTTAACGCGGGTACCGCTAGCCTTAAAGTAGCAGTTAATAATGCTACTAGCCAAGAAGTAGAAGGCTATAAGATCTACCTGAAGACAGAAACTAGCAATAATAGTCTAACTGGTGCTACCTTGACTGATCGTTCGATTCAGTCTATCACGGCGAATACGACGAAGGCTAGCTTTCCTAACAACACATGGGGCTATAGCCTGAACCGTGTAGGCACCGCTACAGCTGATACGGCGACGTATTCGCCGGTCCCTACTACTAGTACTATCATTGATGATTCTACCTTGCTTACTGGTGACTATGACTTAATCTTTGCCACAAAGGTAGATACTGCTACTGCACCTGACCAATATAGTACTGCGCTAGTAGTATCAGCCATTGCGGAGCCAAAGGTAGTAACTACATTAAGCAGTATCACCAACATGCAGGAGATGACATCAGCAATCTGTGCCGCTAGCTCCGAGAACGAAACCAAGCAACTCATCGACACTAGAGACAACAAATCCTACTGGGTAGCCAAGCTTAAGGATGGTAACTGTTGGATGACGCAGAATTTGGCGTTAGATATTACTACGGCTGGATTAAAGGCTAGTGATACGGATATTACGGCGG
>CAPKVJ010000028.1:0-2301 GCA_948648655.1 uncultured Candidatus Saccharibacteria bacterium
AATCAGTCTTCATACATACCATGTTCTCTATGGGCATCCCATCGAGAATACTGTTCATTCACGTTTGTATATTTCGCAAACAAGTCCTCTTTTTTTGAAACCTCAATTTCATCATCGAGTCTCTGAATGGACAAACCAAAGGCTGTAGCCATAAGGGAATATGGAATAGTAACGCGGTTCTCTTCTACTACATTAGGAATACCCAATATCTTCCTGTCGATATATTTAACGTCGGAAAAGTCGAAGATTGGCTTTCTCATACGGTTGTCGTAACAACCGCCTCCCGTATATATGGCAGGACGGTTTTGAACAGCATCCCTGAATGCCGACTTCATAAAACCTCTTGATATTGTATCCTGATGAAGGAAATCAGTCAGATTCTTTATAACAGTATCAATATTACCCTTGAACTCCTTAAAGGCATTATTGAACACATCCCTTGGGACATCCTCTAACTCTTTCTTTTTGCTGAAATCTATTGTCCTAAAACTATGCCTGTCTTCATATTCAAGAAAGAAGTTAAGACCTTTGGCAATAGACTCAAAATGATATATGTGTGGCTCTCCGTTATCCTCGATAACAAAGAAGGAAATATCAGTAGTACCGCCTCCCATGTCAAGCATGATGCTCATGCCTCTTGGGATACGGGAGTTTGCTGTCAGAGAACGTAATGCCGCATACGCTTCCGGAAGTATAATCAAACCATACTGCATTTTCAAATCTTCCGAGTATTCATATCTCGGAATCTTGGAAAGTAACTCTTCGTATGGTGTCGCCAAGAACTTCTCAAAATCGTTCTGAAAAATATCTTCTACCAATCTGATTGCCTGAATCAGATAGCCGGAAGCCAATGGCTTCAACCGATTAAATGTAGCCTTGCTTGCAGGGATCCCCATCTAGATAGAAAAATCCATTCCGAATCTCTCCTCCAGTCTAAAAATAATATATGCAAGATACAATACGGTTAAATCCTGTGGCTTTATCTCATAGTCCCACAAATATGCTGAGAAAGTTGCCTGTTTGAAGTATCTATAAACCATCGGATACTCTACAAGCGATTCCTCATACTGTTTCTTTATGTAGGCGTAATTCCTTTTAATTCGCTCACATTCAGACTCCCAAGTTTTTATTTCTTTTTTATATTGCGAGATATGCCAATCACGGCGTTCAACAGCTTTATTATACTGTTTCTTCAATAAGGCACACTGATTTAGCCAGCTCTGATATTCTTCTTTTTGCTCTTTTGATGCAATCAGTTGGGGATTTATGGATTCAGGTACATCAGAGACCAAATCTGTTTCTTCTGGCTTGGGAGGGTAAACAGGCTCTACAGGCATAGGCAATCCTAATCTCTTACCACCCATGTGAACCCATTTTCTCTTTCTTTTCTCGTAATCCAATTTTAATTTCTGGCATTTCTTATGCCATATTTTCATTGGGTTTGATTTACCCTTCTTTTGTGGCAACGGACGCCCTATTCCGTATAAGTCCTTATAAGGGATAGTCATGGATATACCACCATCAGTAACGAATGTATAAACCGGCTGAGGAGGCATTTTGGGCTCATCTACAATAGGAATATCAGGCTCTACAGGTTGAATCGGGAGAGTTAATTCACCCGGATCTGCAACAATCTTCTTTTTACGAGCAATAAGGCAGGAGTCCAAATCAATACTGCCATATCGTAAAGTATGGTCTTTATTGATCTGAATGATTGAAGGCAAGGCGTAAACACCCTCTTCCCATTCATAAAACTCATAGGTTTTATGTAATGGGGTATCCGAGTTCTCGATACAGATTTTGGTTTGATGTGTTCCAAAAACAAGTCCTACTGTTATCGCCATATTATCAATTCATTACTACTTTAGATAACGACACAAGAGTGTGTGTTATTATCGGGGGTTGAGACGAGTTTATCTTCTCAAATGCCGCATCTTTGGATGTGTGCAGCATTTTAAGACGGTTATTTGCCAGTTGAAGTCTGTTTTTGGCTCTGGAAACCTCCTTTTCATCGCTTAGCCACTCGATGTTCTGTTCTTCTTCTCGTATGTTTCGTTCCTCTTTCTTTATACGTGCGGCATAATATTCTTTAAGCTGACGGAGGCGCAGTTCTCTTTGAGAGTCATCCTTAATGGCAATCTCAGCCTTTCTTCTGATTACATAATCGGAGATAAAGGCGGTGAAATCACTTTCCATATTGGCACAGGCTTCCGCAGACAAGTTGTCGGAAGTATCACTCGTATCCAGAAACTTGGCATTATCCTGAATATCTCCAAATATTTTCATATTGACAACCTCATC
>CAPKVJ010000028.1:2401-4770 GCA_948648655.1 uncultured Candidatus Saccharibacteria bacterium
TCCAGAATATCCTGCCTATATGTTCTGAACAAATCTTCAAAATCCGAGCCAAGCGGTTGATTGGCAGTTATAAAATTGGTCAGGACAGTCGGGGTGCTTTTCGGAACGCCTAAAGAATATTCATGGGTATTGACCCGATCAAACACACAGGTTTTAAGTTTTTCGGCAACGAGCATCCTGACATAGTTTTTCAGTTCCTCTTCCGTGACATATAGTTTTTGGTCTCGGATTTTGCTGATCTCATTCTGGAAATAGATGTCATTGGAAAGCGCATTAGTCATGCCTTCCTCAACTTGATTTAATTGTATCTTTTGATTTTCAATGGCTTTTTCGATGTCTCTAATCTTCTTCTCCTGAGCCGCCTTTGACAGGTTCATGCCATAAAGATCATTCTCAAGTTTAAGAAAGGACTCTGTCATTTCTTCAAGAATCATCTCCAGATCGCCGATAACTCCTTGGAATACACCGATACGTTCAAGAAGACGGTCGTATATCAACTCCTGTATTGAATCCCGAACCACAAGATTATAGATATGCACCTGCGCAGCCTTTTGACCGAAACGGTCGATACGACCGATACGCTGTTCCACAACCATTGGGTTCCAAGGAAGGTCATAGTTTACCAGATGAGAACAGAACTGCATATCAAGACCTTCCGAACCAACTTCAGTGGAAAGAAGTACGCAGAAATCACGACATGCCTTGAACTCCTGAATTATCTTCTCTCGCTCTTTAATGTCGCCATGAATGGCAAAGACCTTGTAGCCCATTTTCCGGAGTCGGATAGCAAGGTATCTTACGGTGAACTTAAAGATGGAGAAAACTATTACTTTCGATGCTCCGGCAGCCTTGACTCCATTGAAAATCTCGACAAGGTTATCTATTTTGGAATCAGGGAGATTATTCTGAGAAGACACATCGTTACAGAAGGCTTCAACATCACAGTCATTATCGGTAAACAACCGATAGCCATTGACGCTGCTCGCCACCATACGCTTCTTCTGGATAAGTCCCAGTATCGCACCTTTAGGTATTATTTCTTCGCCATAAATGTCGTATTCAACACCGCCTTTACTTTCAAGATAGTTGTCAATTACTTCATCGTAAATCTCTCGTTCTCTTTCCGAAAGACAAATGTTTATCTTGTGGGCTTTACGTTCCGTCTGCTGTCTTTCGTCAGTCGATACCTCACGCTTACGAGTTCTTGAAAACACATTGTTTATTGAACTCATTGCGGATATATCACTCTGCAACTGAGCCCTTAATGCAAGAGAGTCCTCTTTGTCAAGCATCTCTAAGATTTTTTCATATAACGGGATGCCGGAGTACAATTCTTTTACTGTTGAATCAGTGGAGTATATCAACTCGCCAATCTCATGGGTTTCTTTGATTTCGCTGGTTGTCAGCAATTCCTTAATGGCTGGCAATGGCTCATTCGCATTAAGCATTGAGATTGCTTTTACAAACGGTCTGTTGGCACTTATAAGGTTGCGGAACACCTCTTGATTATCAAAATCGTAAGGCTCAAGAAGATGTAGAAGATTATACAAGTCATTCTCACCAAGCATAATAGGAGTGGCGGTAAGAAACACCACGGAATCTGCATAGTCAAGTATGCGCGTCATTCCCCGGTATGTCTGCGTCTCGTTATTACGCATCTTATGAGCCTCATCGCACAACACAACAGAATATTTGCGTTGACCTGATTGCAAAAACTCTATCAGGGCATTGGTAGGTCCGGTATCGTCATTACTTTTGCTGTCATCCTTTCTTTTAGCCCTGATTTTCTCATAGTTCAAAATTCCTCGGGCATTTTGCGGATGTGCCTTCAAATCTTCAACCGCATCATTCAGGGATTCGTATATTTTGAATGAAAGTCCGAACTTTTCCTGTAGCTCGGTCTGCCACTTGATTTTAAGGGAATTAGGACAAACAATCAATGCTGTCTTAAATTCCTCTCTCGCTTTCAGTTCGAGAAGTATATGTCCGGCTTCAATAGTCTTACCGAGACCGACCTCATCGGCAATGAGGATGCGACGGGTATGAGAATTGAGAAATTTAAGCAGTGGCTTAAACTGATATGCCTTAAATAAAGTCTTCGATGCTTTTAGCGATGAGATTGTATTGTTATTGGAATTATTGATTTTGTACGTTGTGTTGACAAGCACAAACTGGTCACGATTGCCGAAAATTCCCTTGCGTACACGCTCGAAAGGGTTTTCAATTTCAAAGAACCCGTCAAGATTCTGTTCAAGACAGGTTTCGAGCGATTCATTATATCTTACACGATACAACTGCCGTCCACGAGCTGGAGGACATACTTCACATACGACACCTTTTTGTTGTGTCACTATGTTTAGAACAGTATC
>CAPKVJ010000029.1 GCA_948648655.1 uncultured Candidatus Saccharibacteria bacterium
GGTGTCAGTGGACTTGTCCACCGTCACTTGTTGACGGCATATCGCCGCAGACACGGAAGACCGTCCCGTCTCTCACCGCTTTCCATAAAACAATAAATAAGCATCAACACCGTTACTGCAATAGATACTCATCTTCTCTAAAAGAATATTACCACTCATCTTCTTTCGGGAATATTTGAGGAACAAAAATATGTTTGTATTTTTGTTTGTATGCCTAAATTTGTTTGTATGGGAATATTCTTGAATGGTGTTTTAAGGCCTCAAATGGCGAAATATGTTTGTATTTAGGTCGGTCAACAATGGTTAAACAACTGAAATACAGTGTTAAAACTGTTCTTCAACGAGGATGAATATTGAGCAATAAAATTTACATAAATACCTGATAATCAATGGCTGAGAAGATGAATAATTTTCTTGGCCATTGCTTTTTATCGCCTCAAATAGCCCGGTTTTCTTGGCTAAATTACGTTTTCTTGGCCAAGAATACTTGTTTTCTTGGCTAAATTCCACTACCTTTGTAGAGGTTTGTGAGTATCACGAAAAACCACAATTTTTAACCTATAAAACCTCTCCAATATGGGCAGACCAAAAAGATTATATCCGTTAGGGCGATATAGACTCCGTATTCGCGGAGAAGTAGATCCTAATAAACAGTATCTAATAGAACTGGAATACACATGGGGAAAATCAGCGTATCGCAAGGGGGTTAACCTCTTTGCGAAATATATAGATTGGAATCCTGATGCAAATCAGGGTCGTGGCGGCGTGCGTCCGAGTTACGGACCCGAAGCAAAGCGAGTAAATGCGCTGTTAATGTCGCGTGTGGATAAAGTTGACTCTAATCTTGCTGAGTACCACCAGAAGCATCCGGGAGAGATCACACCGGAGGTTATTAACGATTTTCTAAACGATAAGCCTGTAACACGAGAAGACAAGGGAAAGGACTTCGTTGAACTTGCTCTTGAACGACTTGCTTCTGATTATTCCAGAAATCGTATCGGACGTAGTCGATACCAAAACGGCAAGAGCGGTATGAATATGTTCCAAGAGTTTTTGGTCTCGAAAAACAAAGGGACATATAAACCGGATAGCATATATGTCGGAGATTTGACCGTGGAGTTAGTTGAAGATTATATAGAGTGGCGTAGAACTATCAAGAAGAACAGCGATGCTACTATTAACCATTCCTTGACTCCTATATTAAAGGCTTGCGCCTATGCTACCGAACTCCGAATCTTTGACGCGGCAGTCAATGCGAGAATACAAGACATGAGAATAAGCCCTAAGGTTTCTATGACGGTTGACGATGGAGAATTTGATGGCAAAAGTCTCACAGGAGACGAGCTGACAAAACTCATCGAGTATTATGACAGCTGCCTTGAACCTCGACGAAAGGAATATATAGAAATGTTTCTATTTGCATTCCATGCCTGCGGATTGCGTGTGGTCGATGTAATGACTCTGCAGTGGAACCATGTCGATTTAGAGAAGAAGGAGCTTCGCAAGATAATGATTAAGACCGGTAAACGCCATATCATACCACTATCTGATGTTGCTGTGGACATTCTAAAGGAATGGAAAAAGAAACATGGCAAGGCTAAATTTGTATTCGACCTTGTTAAAGATGATTTAGATGTAGATGATGAAGAGGCTCTGTACCGAGTAAGAAACAGTGCTACCAAGTGTATCAACCAATCACTTGCTGTTGTAGGGGAACAACTTGAATTTAAGTTTCCTCTTACTATGCACGTCGCCCGGCATACATTCGCAGTATTGGCTCTGAACAAAGGTCTATCTATGACAGTTGTAAGCCGACTTCTTGGTCATGGCAGTACGGATATTACAGAGCGAGTATATGCCCGGTTCCTGCCAGAGACACTTTCTGCCGAACTTGGGAAGTTGAAGAATGACCTCGGTCAGTACGGTTATATTCCGAAATAGTAGTGCGAATCTTATGGAAATCCCTCGTGATAAAAACGGGGGATTTTTTTGTATATATACAACTATGTGTGGAATCAAATTATAATATATTTACGTTCATTTTTGTTCATTTTCAATGAGCAAACAATGCCTTTCTTTTGTTAATAGATGTAATTAGCGTTTGTTTTCACTATTGCTTGCGAAGGCAGACTATGTTTAACACAAAATCAAACTGTATGGCAAAAATTCTACTTGTCAGCCGCTCTCCACACACTCTGGCGGTCGCGCTTGTGCGAAGTGGAGGGCATGAACCGATGGAGGTTCTTTCGTTCAAACGAGGGCTTGAAGCTGCCCGAGACTTGCCCTATGATTCGATCATTGTGGCGGAATATAAAAATGGAGACGGAGAAGCCCCCGGCTTTATGGATGATTTGCTGGAAGCAAATATTCATCATCGCGTGATAGTCCACTCTGAGAAATGTAGCGGTGTTGAATGGACGAAGATGCACAAGCACAAACTGTTTGCGACCTATCTCCAGACAGCGACATTCGACCAAACCTTACTCGATGCAATCAGCCAATATTTACCGGGGCTATACGACCGGGAGATTCTTCCGGGAAATCTTTTCCAGCAATATGGAGAGGTAGCCGATAAGATAATGGGCGACCTTGGCAAAGTGGCTCCACTTGAAGTCCCTGTCACGGTATCAGGCGAGTCCGGTCTTGGAAAGGAACGAATAGCCAAAGCTGTCCACGAGAAAAGCTCTCGACACAGAATGCCGATTACCTTTGTTCGGCATGAGCAGATGGTTATCAACTCATCCTGCCAATCAGCTTGCGGAGAGTGCTTCCTTGAAAGTTGCTTCCGCGAAAATCAAGGTGGGACACTGGCGTTAATTGACTTGCCCAATTTCTGCCACAAAGGACAAGCGATATTAAGAAGCAAGATGCGCGACCCTACTTGCAATGTACGTCTGATTGCCACCGCTGACAAACAATTAATGAGAAGCAAGGTGGAAGCCGGAGAGTTCAATCCAAATCTATGGTTTGAAATCTCACAAGGAATGATTGAAATACCGCCTCTCAGAGATTGCCCGGAAAACATCGAGTGGCTTGCCAAGAAACTGCTGGAACATTTCTGTAAAAAGCACAAACGCCCCAAGTTGGTAATAACCGACGATGCCATCATGGTTCTAAAGGCATTTGCATGGCCCGGGAATGTAATGCAGTTAAATTCTGTCCTGATCAGGAAGGCAGCCAAGTGTGAGTCCGGCGTAATCAATGCCGATGATTTCCTTGATCTCATCGAAATGGACGAACAGATAGCGAGTGAAACAGTGTTCGAGCAGTTTATTCGCGTTCTTAAGAGTTCCCCCACGATTGCCATTGCAGCAAAGAGATTAGGAAAGTCTGTTAGAACCATCTATAACTGGATGAAGAGGCATGGCGTTAACAGCAAAGGTGTTCCAATAGTCAATAAGTCGCTCCGACCGAGCCTCTAATCCAAAAAAAATCGCTAAATTTGCATTCGCAATACATAGATTGCGCAGCCATAGAGTTGGCTGAATAAATTTTGACCTAAAGTCATAACATAATTTCCGTTCGAGTTTTCTTATAAATCTGGAAAATTTCATAGAACAAGCTTGACGTGAAGATTATGCTATGCTTCCAGCATAGCGTATGTCCATTCTTCACATTAAGTTGTTCGCTGGCTGTTCCAGAGCCTTTAAGAAACGAAATGTGATTAAGGGCATACGCTTTTTTCGTCAGTGAGGATATGACAATCTAAAAAAATCTTAAATCTGAGATTTAGCACTGAACTTTTCAATTCCCTTTTTTCGGCTATTTTTACTGCAAAACTGCAATGGTTGCACAATTATTGCACTATTTGCAAAATCGCGAAAATAATAATTTCAGCAATTATACTCCTTGATTTCAACAAGTTGCCCATTGCGGGTAAAAATAATTCAATTTTCAGGGCAACATTTCTGGTTATACTTGCAAACGAGGGACATTCCTCAAAACTCAAAAATAACAAGATTGTATAACCACTAAAAATTGAAGCCCCGATATGGACCTTTTCGCCCTTACCGAGACCCAATTCATCCGCGAGCTGATTGCTCGCCAAAACGAGAACCTTCATGTCTCGTACAAAGACTTCGTAATGCAGGTGTATGACCTGTGCCGTAACAAACAAGAAAAAGGCTTTGCCGTCAGTGCTCTACTTGTGGTGGAGGTTGAAATCTCAGCCCTCCAGACAGCCACCCAACGCGAGGATGTCAACAATGCACTGGTATCATTCATCAACAAAGCTCTTTGGAAAAGGCGCGTGCGTTTGACCCCTTCGGGCACGCGGGACTGACCCCTTTG
>CAPKVJ010000030.1:0-2451 GCA_948648655.1 uncultured Candidatus Saccharibacteria bacterium
TATAGAAAACCTGTCCGAATCGCTCCATGTAAAGGCAGAGGGCATAGTAAAGGGCACCGCACAGGGCATTGCCGACTGGTTCACCGGCAAGTCGAAAAGAAGGGCTAAAAAGGCAGAGGAGAGCGAGGCGAAAACAAAAGCCGAGGCTTCAGCCCAAATAAAGGCTATTCGGGATAAATGTGCGGCGAAAGAAAAACTGGCGGATGACAAGATAACAGAGGCAAACAGGACAATCACCCAATACACTTCTTGGAAAAAATCACATCAAGCAGATCTGGACAGGATTGAGGACTACAAGAAACGTGCTGTGACGGCCGAAAACAGTCTCAGACAGCTGGAACAGTCCGTGTCTCTAAGAGAATCCCTTATTGAAAAATTCATCGGATACGGAGTCTGTCTGAGAGAACATTGGAACAGGCTGTTCAACGGCGAGACCGTACAGTCCAACCATATTGTCGTCAGGGGGCAGCACATACCGTTGGACAATCCCCTGCACGTGCGACTGGAGGAAGGGCACAGGCTAATGCTCCATGACCAGCACTGGGTCACGGAGCAAGGGTTTTGGAACGGAATCAAGAAGGGGCTGACAAAAGTGTTTGAAAAGGGAAGCCAAGCTTATGCTTGGGTAAGGCAACAGCTCGGACAAGGAAGAGGACTTGGTGTGTAGGATTACTCCAGACCTCTTGCCATCTCCTTCAAAACCGACAGGTCCACTGTGGAGAAGTCCGACTTGTCATAGATTTTCATCAGATATACCCTTCCTTCCATCTCGGCAGCTATGACTGTGTAGGTAATGATCCTCGCACCCCCGGACTTGCCCTTGCCTTTGGAAGCAATAGCCATTCTTATCTTTCGGATGCCGGGGCTTAGCTCCACTCCCTGAAAAGGGTTTTCCTGCAAGGAGCGTGAGAACTCAAGTATGTCACTCTTCAATGACCTATGCCTCTTGGCAAGAGCCTTGAATGATTTCTCAAAATCAGGCGTGGGTATAATGTCAAAGTTCATCGAGCATGTCTTGGATAGATCTGCGAGGGAGTTTGCCTTCCTCCATCATTTTTACCTGCTCCCAGCTGCGTCTGAGGCTCTCTGCAAATTCGTCTACCTGCCTCTGCTGCCTCGGTGAAAGGGTCAGTTCCTCCCGACCAACGTTCACAAGGGCGTAGAGAGAGTTCTTGCGGCGTATCAGGACTCGTTCTCCCTCGTCTGCCCTGTCGAACGATGCGGCGAGGTTGTTTCTGTAATCACTGACTGATAATGCTTCCATATCTTGTATTATTAAAATTTGTACAAATATAGCTATTATTCAAATATATAACAAACTTATGTACAAAAAAATGTACATCACCCCCTAAATTTGCCCCTCCGGAGCCGGGTGGCTCTGTTTATTTTGCTTTGCTTTTTCCCTTTTGTTTCCCCTCGATTGATGGTTGTTTTTTCGCCCATCGAGGGCTCAAAACAACCCTAAAAGCCAATGCTTACTTCAAAGCATAGCCTACTATATGCTTACCGACTCCAAAAACCGCCCTTCTAAATGATTTATTCTCAATTATTTAGTGGGCATTTTTTTTGCGAACTATGAGAAATTTAGTACTTTCTATGAGTTTTTTAGTACTTTTCGGGGTCTGAACTATGAGAAATTTAGTACTTTGGTCGTAGTTTATGAGCATTTTTTGAATTACTCATATTTGAATTATTTTTATTATCTTTGTGCCATGAAAAAGAACTCACCCCAACCACCCAAGAAAACCCAACTGACGGAATCCTCGAGGATGATTCTGCAGGGTTATGATCTTACGACCGCCAAGTATAAAGCCACCCTCTATCAGAAGCGGATGATGCTTGCCGTTGCCAGTGCTGCTCAATCAAAAATCGATGGTGCTCGACATATTGCCGGGCAGCAATTCAAAGTCGAGGAAGGAGAATTTCCCATTATCTCAGTTCCCATAGACTTGATACTCCAGGACGATGACAGTTCAAATATCTTCGCAGTCCGGAAAGCAGCCAAGGACTTCATCGGACGTGTCATCGAGTATCAAGCTGCTGATGGCAACTGGGTGGTATTCTCCCCTATCATAACCGCCACTATACCTCGGTATGGATCCGAGGTGCAGCTACAGGTTCACAAGCTCTTTTGGGAGGCTATTCTCGACTATCGAAGTGGATATCGTAAATTGGATGTAAAGAGAGCCATAGCTCTGAAATCAGTCTATGCTATCCGCTTCTATGAACTCTTCAGTGGAAAGACCGAACCAATTATCTATTCCATTACAAAGCTCAAAGAGATGTTTGCTATCAAGGACAAGTATAAACTTACCGCAGATTTCGTCAGATATGTCATTGAGCCGGCGAAAAGAGAATTGGATGCGGCGGCACCCTATAGCTTCGACTTTGAACCTATCAAGGATGGGCGAAAAATCATCGCATTCAAATTCACGCCTCTGCATTATCCTC
>CAPKVJ010000030.1:2574-4205 GCA_948648655.1 uncultured Candidatus Saccharibacteria bacterium
ATCAAGAACAATATCGAGGTGTTCAGAAGGGCATCGGAATTATTGCCGGATTTATTATCCGAGCTCGCTATTCTTAAAGGAAAAAGCCGAGATAAGAAGAATCCTAAAGGATGGATTATTCGCGCTCTTGAGGGAAAAGTGAATGATTTCATTGTTCGTCTAAACAATGAGCATTTATTTTCGTTAATAACAAAAAGAGCTAAAATGTAAATAATCCACAGTTTTTTATTCATTCAGCACTATTATTCATGAAATTATACTAATTTCGCAACTATATAACCATAACATATGAATATGAGAATCAAATTATTCATGACGGCGTTGCTGTCTATCTTCCTGATGAGTTGCTCGGACCAGGTAGACTTACCTGCTGACACTCAGGAAGAAACACAAGTGTCTGAATCATATTTAGACCGTGCCAGCGAATCAAACACTCTTGCCAATAAGATTGAATCTTCAATTGTCTCCATCTCTAGAGCTGGCGAATCTACTTATCCCGAGTATTTCGGTGGTCTCTACATAGATTCTGATGGTTATCTGGTTATATTAACGACTGAAGATATAGCCGATTCTCGTTCTGCAATATCCACTGTTGTGTCTGATAGCGAGTTGGTCCGATATAAGACCTGTAAATATTCTTACCAAGACCTACTAAACGCCACTTATGAGATAGACCGAGCCCTATCAACAGCCTCCAAGAATATAACTGACAATTTTGTCGGTTATGCCTTAATGACTGAAGAAAATGTTGTAACAGTGATACTTGAAGATGATTCACAATCTGCTATAACAGACTTCGAACAAAACATATGTGACAGTCCTTGTTTAACTTTTACAAAAGGAAAGAAACTTGTATACCATAGCTCATTAGGACCTGGTTCATTGTCGGTGATTAAATCCGGAAGCTCATTTTATGGAGGCTCTTATGGGTTTAGAGCGAAGGAATCTACTGGAAGCAAACGCAATGGAATCGTAACGTCTGGTCACTTAGCAGCAGTCGGTGATCTTGTTTACTCTGGTCTTACCAGCGCTGTTCAAATAGGTTCTTGCGTTAAGTCTCAAGTCAGTGGTTCTGTAGATGCGGCATTTGTTACAATTACTGATCCAGACTACACATTAACCAATACAATAGGCTCAACTACTAAAACATTGTCGGCGGCAACATTAACTGCTAATGTTGGCAGCCCTGTTGTTTTATGTGCACAAAACTGCTTATCGGGTTCAAGTGGAACAGTAAAAAGCATCGTTGGAAGATACACTGCCTCCAATGGAAATGTCATAACTAATGTATCATTTGCTACCTACACAACTGTAAATAGAGACAGTGGAGGCCTTGTGTATGGTGTTGATGGGACTTCAAATAAGGCAGTAGGAATCAATATTGGAGAAGGTCAATATAACGGCACTTATTATGGTATGTACTGTAAAGCTTCATTAGTATTAAGTGCATTAGGCATAACCATGTATTAATAGACTTATATCCTTTTTTGGGAATTCAATACACAAGATACGGGAGTAGTTTAAGCGCACTTAAACTACTCCCGTAGTTGTGCGCTCTCCCGAGGGGCTTATGGCTCTGCCCTAAGAACCCGCTTGGAGCTTCGCCCCAAGACCCGGACCAGAGAGTGACC
>CAPKVJ010000031.1 GCA_948648655.1 uncultured Candidatus Saccharibacteria bacterium
GTGGGTCGGTAGCTCAGCTGGTTAGAGCACCTGCCTCTTAAGCAGGGTGTCGAGGGTTCGAGCCCCTCCCGACTCACCACAACCATTGATCCCTTTTGGGATTTTTTGTTATATAATATATACACATGCGCCCGTAGCTCAGCTGGATAGAGCGTTGGTTTCCGGAACCAAAGGTCACACGTTCGAATCGTGCCGGGCGTACCACAACCAGACCTTCGGGGTCTATTTTTTATTTCCCTAAATCCAAAAACAGAGAACCCATCGGCCGGTGGAGCTTGACCTCAATTCCGACCTTAGGTTCCCATAGGCTAGCAGCCTACACCTTCATTTTAACATAACCGATATATAAATGCTATAATTATAGAGATGAAAGCTACGCACTTACAGCTCGCCTATGGCGCGAAAGTTATCTATGATGATTGCAGTTTCCATTTTGATGTTACGGATAAGGTTGGTGTCGTTGGTGTGAATGGTGCCGGCAAGACTACACTTTTTCGCATTATTCTCGGCCAACAAGAGCTCGATGATGGTGAAATAATTTTGCCTAGTCTTCGGCTCGGTTATTTACCGCAGGAAATTATTATACCGCCAGAACAAGATGCTATGACCGTATGGGAATATGTTGCCGCTGGTCGACCAGTCGATAAACTGCAGGAAAAACTCAATGCCGAGTATGAAAAACTTGCTCTCTATCCCGAAAGCACCAAGATCCTTGATCGCATTACTAGTATTCAGGACTTGATTGATTCGTACGACATAGCAAATTTTGACTATGAGCTTTTGCGTATTCTCGAAAAAATGCATCTTTCTGACCTTGTCGATCGTAAAATATCCGAGCTTTCTGGCGGGCAAAAATCAAAGGTTGCCTTCGCGCGCGTACTATTCGAAAATGCTGGACTTCTGCTGCTTGACGAACCGACTAACCATCTTGACGCGGCTACCAAAATTTTCGTTGCTAATTATTTGCGCAATTATAAAGGCACCGTCATGGTGATTTCTCACGATATTGATTTTCTCGATACCGTGACCAACAAAACTCTTTTCGTAAACAAGACCACTCACAAAATGAAAGTATATCAAGGGAATTACAGTGACTTTCGTCGCCAATATGCCGAAGAAAAGGCGACCGAAGACGCACGCATTACTGAGCAAGAGCGCGAAATCAAACGTCTCACTGAATTTGTCGAACGTGCACGAGCTGCAAAACGTAGCAATACCGCACTCATTGGTATGGGGCACCAACGCGAAAAAGTCCTTGCAAAGAAACTCGCCGAACTCGGAACTCGCGAACAAGAATACGCTCACGTCGATCTTCGGATTACGCCTGCAAAGCAAAGTGGTAAGACTCCGCTCGAAGTTCAAAACTTATCTTTTGCTTATCCCGACGGACCCGAGCTTTATACTAAATTATCTTTTTCGCTCACACGCGGCGAGAAATTTCTTATTGTTGGTGAAAACGGCGTCGGTAAATCGACTTTGCTCAAACTTATCGTTGGGGAACTAACGCCAAATTCCGGCTCGATTATTATTGGTCAAAACACCACTATTGCTTATTACGCACAAGAATTAGAAATTCTTGATCCGCGTCGCACAATTTTTGAAAATGTTCAATCGCATGATTATACCGACACGGAATTGCGCGGTTTTCTGTCAAATTTCTTGTTTTACGACGACGATATTTATAAAAAAGTTGAAGTTTTATCGCCTGGAGAAAAAGCCCGCGTCGCTCTTTGTAAAACTTTATTGAAGCGCGCCAATCTTGTCATTCTTGATGAACCAACGAATCACTTTGACCCCGACACCCAAAAAATCATTGGCGAAAACCTCCGCGACTATACCGGCACAATTATTATGGTGAGTCATAACCCAGCTTTTGTTGAACAAGTCGGCATTACTCGCATGCTAATTATCCCGTCGCACGATAGTAATCAAAATCTCGCTATTATCAAAAATTATTCTCGTGAACTATTGGAATATTATTACTACCTTAATTCAGACCTAGTTTAATATGATAAAATTAGACCATGATTATAGTTAGCGATTTTGACAATACATTATATCCACACGGCGACGAAAAAGTCTTCATTGAAAATCTAAAATCTGTCACGAATTTTCGCAAATCACCCGATAATCATTTCGTGCTTGCGACTGGCCGCTCACTTTCTAGTATCCGAAGAGTTTTTCCCGAATATAAAAAATACATGGATTATATTATTCTCGATAATGGCTCGATGTGTTTGGATGCCGCGACGGACAAACCATTATTTGAATATAAAATTTCCAAAGAAATTGCTAAAAAAATTATGAACTTGATCGATTCAATGAGTATTGTTAGCACAGCAGTATATTATTTTGATTTTATCGAACATAGAGAGTTATCCCAAGACGTTACAAAACTCCGTTTCTGGACGCACGATAAAATGGCGGCTAGCAAAATAGTCAATGTCGTGAATCAAAAATATTCCGAGCATGCGAGAGCTTATCTTGCGACTGGCGTAGTTCCATCAACTATTAGTTGGATCGATGGGCAAGATTTTAGTGCCTTTGTGGACATTGTCCCGTCTGAAGCAGGGAAAGAAAACATGATCCGCAAACTCCAATTACAATATTATCCCCACGATAATATCATTATAACTGTTGGTGACAGTTATAATGATATTGATATGTTAAAGCAATTTGATGGCTATGTGGTGGCGGGCGCAGACGTAAAAGCTATAGAAGCAGTACCCAAAGACCATATAATAGGCAGTGTCGACGAGCTAATTCGACGAGTTTCCTAGCTTTTATGTTAAAATAATCTCAATGCAAGACAAACTCAAAACTTTTTTCCAAAACAAAACTTACCGCATTATTTCTATATGTGCCGCAATCATATTATTGATGATTACATTAGTTTGCGTGATATATAATATTGCCGAAAATCGTCGCATTGACGCTGAAGCTCTCACTTTGAATGAAAACCTGTCTGTAGAGTTTAATACTGACACAAAAGTTTCCGACTTCATCGCAAATCTCAATGGTGAACTTATTTCCGATCCCGAAGTCGACACGACAAAACTCGGTGAGCAGGAAATAAGTTTTGAGTTTTATAATATCAAGCACAAAAAACGCACGCGCAAATTTACAATCGATGTCGTCGATACAACTAAACCGGAAATTTATGGCAATAATTTCTACGTTGTCGAAACGAATTATGACGGCGATTTAACTAATTTGATGATGAGTGGCGATAACGCCGATGATCGTCCCGAGCGTAAGGTTTCTGGTAATTATGACTTGCGGAAGCCTGGTGATTATCAGGTTGAATATATTATTACCGATGCTAGTGAAAACGTTGCGCGTCGTCCGTTCACTTTGCGTGTGATAGAGCCTGTAGAAGATTCTGATAATTCCAACGACGACAATACAGAAATTATTGCAACGCCAATTTCCGACGTCATTGAAATGTACAAAACTGACACTACGAAAATCGGCATTGATGTCTCATATTGGCAGGGAAATATTGATTGGCAAAAAGCCAAATCCGCCGGTGTTGAATTTGCTTTCATTCGTGTCGGATATCAAGCAGATTTTGGTAACGAATATACACTCGATAAAAAGTTTATCGATAATATTAAAGGTGCTACCAAAGTTGGTCTGCCAGTCGGAGTATATTTTTATTCTTGTGCTGATAGCATTGATGAAGCGAGGCGCCAAGCTGAATGGGTCATTGATCAAATTAAAGATTATAACATTAAGCTTGGCGTAGCTTTTGATTGGGAAGAATGGCGAGATTTTAATCGCGCCGGTATGAGTTTTTACACTCTTAATCAAGCAGCGCAGACTTTTATCGATACAGTTTCGGACGCTGGCTATGGTGGCTTGCTTTATGGTAGTAAGAATTACATTGAAAAATTTTGGCAACAAAATCCATATAAACTTTGGCTAGCCCAATACCACGATTATGTTACCTACAAAGGCGAATATTATATTTGGCAACTTATGGATACCGGCAGCGTACCAGGTATTTCTGGCTACGTCGATCTCGATATTATGTACTTACCTAAAGATTAGTTAGCTTCTAGATTCAAATCAAACTTTATGCTAAAATAACTTCATATGCACCGGTAGCTCAGTGGATTAGAGCATCTGTCTTCGGAACAGAGGGTCGTAGGT
>CAPKVJ010000032.1 GCA_948648655.1 uncultured Candidatus Saccharibacteria bacterium
ACAAATCCTACTGGGTAGCCAAGCTTAAAGACGGCAACTGTTGGATGACGCAGAATCTAGCACTGGACCTCAAAGCGGATACTACCCTCACCCCAGATGATACCGATATATTATCTGCATCCAGCGTTATTACTGTTGGCAATAATGCTGGTGATTTATTGCCAACAACCTTTAACTCCGGTGCCCATTTTTCAGGGAGTCACGTAGACTTTGATGATGGAGCGTCTTGGAGTATAGAAAACACATTATTAGCAACACCTGTCGCTAATCTGGGTTGTGGGTATAACGTAGAATATTTTGGGTATCAATGCCCGGATTATGGTTTATTGTTTATCGATGGCACGTGGAGCCCAACCTTCCAGGCTCAACAGGGGGTCTGGACTGGTACTGGAGCAAATAACGGCAAGACGACCTATATTGCTGCTAATCCGTCCAGTAAAACCTACGACATGCATTATCTACTGGGGAATTATTACACATGGTGGGCGGCAATAGGAACATCAGATACTAGCGCACTTCAAACCTCACGTTATTCTCAGCAAAGTATATGTCCTAAAGGCTGGCGTTTACCGAATGGTGGATCTAGCGATAATGATTTTACTAATTTATATAATCAATATGGTTTAGACCCAAGCCTTACTGGTACAGTGGGTGGTAATAATTACAATGCTGCAGAAGCCCCATTTTATCTCACGCGTGGAGGGTATATTAATAATTATAGCTATAGCGGCGATTATATATCTCTCGACAATTTCGGGCAAGAAGGAGAGTATTGGTCAAACAGTGTCAATGATTATGCTTACCCGCTTACGATGCAGATTGGACAAAGTAAACTTTCCACCGATACGCGTGGTGGTGGGTCTGGTGGCGATCCTCAGAATGGTAAATTCGTCCGTTGTGTAGCACGTTAACCGTCCCAGCTAGCAACATAGAGCCTCTCAAAACTTTTGGGGGGCTTTTCCTACTACCTATACTCTAACTAGCTAGGCAGCGGAGGGAGCGAGAATAATTACGATAATAGTTAACCGTTGGCGCTACATCGCTATTATTGAAATCTAAACTATGAGCATATAAAGTATCGGAATCCGTATGAGAAGACCAATAGGTGCTGACTTCACCAGGCGCCCATAATTTTAGATGATATAGACTAATAAACCCGCTGCGCACAAAAATCGCCTGTTGGGCTGAAATGGTCAAAGTGTTATAATATAGATATGAAGAAGGCAAAATTACTATGGGTAGATCTGGAGATGACGGGGCTGGATCCAGAAAAGGATCGAATTCTTGAGGTGGCAGCGATTGCGACGGACTGGGATTTTGAAGTATTGCAAGATAAAGAGGGGAATCAGGCGGTAATGACGGCGGTAGTGAAAGTGTCAGAAGATTTGATAAGTAAGCGAATGGTGGGGGAATTTTGGGAGAAAAATGCTGCAAGTCGAGATGGTTTGATAAGGCAGAATGCTGGTGGTGAGAGTGCGGGAGAGGTCGAGCAGAAATTATTGGATTTCGTCGATAAATGGTTCGGATCGGAAGTGATTTTAGCGGGGAATTCAATTCATCAAGATCGAAAATTTATTGACAGGGAGTGGCCGAAGCTTGCGGCAAGATTGCACTATAGGATGTTGGACGTTAGCGCGTGGAAAGTGGTGTTTGAAGGGAAATATGGAAAGAAATTTATCAAGCGTGAGACACATCGAGCATTGGATGATATACAGGGGAGTATTGAGGAGCTAAAGTGGTATTTGGGGATGGTGAAATGATTGATGTGGGGAAGATTACCGGGATTGGTGAGTGGAAGCTACAGGAGCGGAAGCAGGAAAATGATGCTGTAGAGAAGATTTATCGGGTAGCGCAGTCGGGAGATAGGGCTTTTTTGGTGGTGCGTGACAAAACGATCGAAGTAAGATGTGATCAGAAATTAAGTGGCGTTCTCAAGGAGCAATATGAAAGCGTGATGGAGAGTCGATATTTTGGGCGAGGCGGGATAGAGATTGTGACGAGTGGGCAATTGGATGATAGTGAGCTGGAAGATTTGGTGAGATTGAGTTATAATCTGACGTTAGATGAGACGGCAAAAGAATAAGTTAGATAAAGAACGGGTTTTGATGCGCGTAGCGTTCGTGGTATTTTTGTTGGAAGTCTGTATCGCAGTGGTAGGGAATACACTCTTTGGGCATGGTTGGCATATTAATTATTCGATTAGCCGTTATGTTGGGTTGGAGACTTGGAGTGCGCTGGTGTTTGCACTGGGGAATTTTGTAGTAGCAATTGCGATGTTGTATTATTTGTATGGTGTGGGGGAGAATTTAGGGGTAAAGAGAGGATTCTTTTGGATTATAGTGATGATAGTAATAGGGCTGATTGGACTTTCGATGTGTCCGTCGGGGTATTTTGATCCTAGCGGTATGGACGGGAGGGTGAGTTCAATTAGCTTGTTACATTTGATATTTGCACGGATGATGTTTGCTATGATGTTAATTATTGTGGCATGGGTATTGTTTTGTGAGCGAGCGACGCTTGCGACGAGATTGACAGCGGCGATGTTTGTGGCTTATGGAACTATATATGTTTCGGGGTATTTGCTGGGCGCAAGATGGATAAAGAATTATGGATTTTTGTACGAGTCTATATATTTGGTGGGATTTATGTTATGGTGTTTGGGGTGTAGAGTGATAAAAGAAGGGAGAGAAAATGGCACAAAGCAAAACCGAGAAGCAGCAAAATAAGGAGAACGCTCGGCGTTCGGCGAGTATTTTGAAGCTATTGACGGATAGTTCGTTTGTGAAGGAGTTTGGTGAGTTTATTGATCGAGGGAATGTAGTTGATTTGGCAATTGGTGTGGCGGTTGGTGGGGCGTTTACGACGATTGTGAAGTCGTTGGTAGATGATATTATCATGCCAATTGCGAGCCTTCTGGCAGGTGGAGCGGATTTTAGCGCATTAGCGATTGATGTTCCGAATATTTTTGGGGCGGAAACGACTGCCCATATTGCATATGGGAACTTTATTCAAAATGTGGTTAATTTTCTGGTAATTGCTTTTACAGTGTTTGTTATTGTAAGAACTTTGAATCGTTTAAATACGAAAAAAGTTGTACAATTTGAGGCGGAAGTGAAGAAAGCAGTAAAAGAATCGGAGCCGAAAAATCAGGGAAAATGAGTCGGTGATTAGGTTTCCGCTTCACTATATTCGCTGAAACTTTGGTGAATCGGTTGGAGGTTGTTGTAGAAATTGACGAGGATTTCTTGGAGCTTTTCGTCTTTGGTGCGGGCATAGAGTTCGGTAGTGAGCGACATGAGAAGGGAAATTTGAAGCGTAATTTGGTTACTATAGGTACGATCAAGGATACCGTTAAGACGAGCATTGGTAAGGGCTGTATTGAGATTTTCTAGGAGTTCGTTTTCGGATGTGGTGAGCTTTTCGTTGGGAGTGAGGGCGTTTTTCTTATCTTTACTCTTGCCGTCTTCTGGGGTGAGATAATTTGACAGATCACGAGTAGTGTTTGTAAGGACGCTAGATAGGGAGAGGCTGAGTGCACGGAGACGGGAGGATTTGAGGGATTTACTATTTGTGTCGATGACGGAATTGAGGTTATTGGAACGGACATAGAGTTGTTTGGTGAGATCGCTGGACTTGCCTTTGGCATTGCCGATTAGCCCACCGATAATCATCAGAAGTAGAAAAAGAATAATACCGCCAGCAGCGATTTTGAAAATTGGACCGCGTAGAAAACTAGAAGAATCTGATGATTTAGATTTTTGGGGATGTGTGGATTGGGCGATTTGGTTAAGATATTCGAAGTTATCCATAAGTAGATTATAGCATATCTTTTATTTTGTTAGCATGACAATCCCTTTACCCTATGTATAAGTCTCTTTTGGGAAGCGCGTCGATGACGCCCGTCGTCACGGGGTCATCGCGCTCGTACTCCTCGTAAGTCCGTATCTTCCCAAAAGAGACTTATACATAGACCAAACTGATTATCCTCCTACTACCTATACTCTAACTAGCTAGGCAGCGGAGGGGGAGACCAGCA
>CAPKVJ010000033.1 GCA_948648655.1 uncultured Candidatus Saccharibacteria bacterium
TGGAGCTATCGCCCCATACTAACCAATAATACAAAAAGCGACACCGCGAGGTGTCCTACTACCGTTCATAACCGCTACTGTTGCGCTGATTATTTACGCGATGCCGCTAAATCGCAGCCCAACAATAGCTGATGATAATGACTTACCAAAAACAGCAGTTATATTAATAGTAGGACAATATAATTATAGCACAGGTTTAGCAAAATCAAATAAAAGCATAAAAATTAACGATATCTTATGCTCTAGCTTCGCGTTTGCGTTTCACGGGATCAAGCTGACGCTTGCGTAAGCGGAGATTCTTTGGTGTAACTTCGAGCAATTCATCATCGAGCAAGAAATCAATACATTGCTCAAGCGAATATTGTGTATATGGCGTGAGTTGAATCGCGCCATCACTGGAATGAGTGCGCATGTTTGTGAGCTGTTTTTCTTTACAAATATTAATGTCAAGATCGTCTTTTTTATTACTCAAACCAACGATCATTCCTTGATAGACTGAAACGCCTGGTGGGATGAAGAGGATGCCACGCGCCTGTGCGGCATCGAGAGCATAGGCGGTACTTGTACCAGCTTCAAACGCAATCAAAGCACCATTGCGCTCGGGTTTATATTTCCCTTCGACTGGTTTGTACCCGTTAGGCAGAGATGACATGATGGCAGTGCCACGCGTAGCAGTAAGTAAATTATTGCGCAGACCAATCAGTGCCGCAGTAGTAATTTCGTAAACAAAACGTGTGCTACCGCTAGCAGTCAACTCTTGACTTTTGAGGTCGGCTTTGCGAATACCCAACTCTTGACTAACGGCACCGACGAATTCTGGTTCGACTTCGATCGTCAATTCTTCGATTGGCTCGCACTTTTGTCCATCAATCTCCTTGTAAACGACTTCTGGACGACCAGTTTCAAGTTCATAGCCTTCGCGACGCATAGTTTCGATTAAAACGCTCAAATGCAGTTCGCCACGACCAGATACCTTATAGCCCAACCCATCAGGTTCAATTTTGAGGGCAATATTCGTTTCCAACTCACGCTCTAGACGCTCGGCGATTTGACGAGAAGTTGTAAATTCACCTTCCTGGCCTTTGAGCGGGGAGGTATTAGGGCCGATATAGATACTCAATGTTGGAGGTTCGAGTTCGATCGTCGGTAAAGCTTCGGGGTGATCGCCGGTAGCAATCGTATCACCAATATTCGCCTGCGCAATACCAGATACAGCTACAATATCACCGGCGAAGGCTTCCTCGACTTCTTCCCTACCGAGACCTTTGTAGGTAAAAATCCGATCAATTTTAGCGCTGATTTCTTTGCCGCCTTGCAACACCTTGACGGATTCACCCTTTTTTAACTTGCCACGAAAGATTTTGCCAATGGCATATTTTCCAAGATAATTGTCGGCAGCGAGAGAAGCAACGAGCAGCTGGGCGCCATTTTCGGTGGCTGGATCGATTTTTGGCGCTGGTATATCCTCGATAATTGAGTCGAAGATGACATGCAAATCTTCGTTAAGCTCGGTAGTCTTGCCAGCCTTACCATCGCGAGCGACAGCATAATATACAGGATAGTTTAATTGGCTTTCGTCACTAGCGAGCTCAAGGAAAAGGTCAGCGATTTCGCTCTCAACTTCGTCAATGCGCGCGGCTGGCTTGTCGATTTTGTTAATAATGACGACCGGCTTGAGCCTCAAATCTAGTGCTTTCTGGAGAACGAATTTTGTCTGGGGCATAGCACCTTCTTGTGCATCGACGATCAGGAGAACTCCGTCCGCCATATTCAGGGTTCGCTCGACTTCGCCCGAGAAATCAGCATGTCCTGGCGTATCAATAATATTTATCTTGTAATCTTTATAAAATACCGCAGTCTGTTTCGCAGTAATTGTAATACCGCGTTCGTGCTCTTGATCCATAGAGTCCATGATAAGAGATTGAGACATTTCAGCCTGGTTATCGCGGAAAGTGTTTGATTGTTTCAAAAGGCCATCGACAAGTGTAGTTTTACCATGATCGACGTGAGCGATGATAGCGATATTACGAATTTTCTGTTCCATATCTTCCTATTATAGCACAGATGGCTGCAAAATGCAATAGGTTAGATGACCTGTGGCTGGCTGTGGCGACGACTGCGCAGGCGCAAAATCAGCCAAAGAATCATAAGAAAAATCATAAAGATAATACCGCCAACTAGCCAAAATGGACAAAGGATGACAATTTGCTCAAAATTATGCTGCTCGTCAAGAAAGCTAATGTCTTGGACGACACGGAAGACGCCAATTTGAGGAGCATGCTGCCAAGTGATAATATTACTACGTTCGGTACCAGGCATGATGCGCGGAGTAGCGGTACCGATGAGATTACCGCTCTCGTCGGTAGCGTCGGCGCTAAAAACTTCCTTACCGGTGAAAAAATTATAGACCGAGAGACGATGAGTGACGCGGAAATCGGCATTGCCGGTGTTTTTGACGGTCGCGGCGATGCTGGGTGCGGTTCCGAATAATACATTGCTGGGGAGATGATGATTCGTGAGTAAGCCCTCAAATCTCGTATCACCATCCACTTGCGCATAGAGGATGGAGGCAACTTGGCTGATAGTATGCATCATAGAAGATTCATCAATACTACTACGTGTCTGGGCGATAATTGCGGCATACTGTCCACCACCTGGTGCGTCCGTAGGGACGTCAACCGTGTATTTGACTTCCGCTTCTGCACCTGGCGCGAGGTTATAATCGGTTTGTTCGAAACTAATCCAATTCTGAAGGCGAGTGTAATTATTGTCAGTGTTAAAATCCGGATCATAGTCTTCGTTCAGAATCTGAAAAGGGCGGACCATGACAGTGAAGTCAAAATCGAGGCGACCGATGTTTTGTACTTTAATGCTACCGACGGAAGTTTCGCCAGGCGTCAAGGAAATATCCTGCTCGGCAGGCTCGACGCGGATAACAACATCACCCGCCTCTAGTGCAGAAACGGGCGATATGAAGACAAAAGTAGCCAGCAAAAAACATATTACACAGCTAAAAACTAATGTGACCTTTTTAAGCATATGTGCTTATTATAGCACTAGTTATTTGATTGCGGCAAGGACCTCGATTTCGGTGGCATAATCACCGCTAGGGACAGCAGAGCTCACGGAAACGCCAACTTCAAAATCGGTTGGGATACTAGTATTGGGGCCAGCACCAGTTCCGTTATAGAAGACTTGGGAAGTCGTAGTTAAAGCCGTGTAGCCAGAAGCAAAGGGTTTTTTGATGCCCCACGCGGAGTTACCTACGCTAACATTGGTACCGGCTGGAATTTCATCATTGCTGTCATCGATATTGATAAGACTAGGACTGTCTACAGCTTTGAGTGAGATAGTATAAGCGGCAGTACTAGACACTGAAGCGGAGATTTTGCCTGTACCGATGGTATCAGAAGCCACTACGATCGTGTCGCCAGCTGAAGCAGCATCAAGAGAAATTGAATCTAAAACATTGACTTTGACTGCAGTATTGCCGTTGGTGCTAGGTTTCTGGTCGAACTCACTATAGCTCGCATAACTTGCCATTGGTACAAGCGCAATTGCTGCGCTCATGACGGATCCAGTTACTAGCAGGAGTTGTTTGATTTTTCTTTCCATATTACTAATCCCTGTTTGATTTTTATTTTTGCATGACTTTTATGCGTCTATTTTATATGATGTTTATGGTTTTGGCAAGAGTTTTTGTGAAGTTTATATGTGATTTTTGCGTGCTTGCGGTTTTGGAGATTTTTGATATAATAAAGTCATTCCCTGCGCCTGTGGTGGAATTGGTAGACACGCTACCTTGAGGTGGTAGTGGCGATTTTAAGCTGTGCTAGTTCGAGTCTAGTC
>CAPKVJ010000034.1 GCA_948648655.1 uncultured Candidatus Saccharibacteria bacterium
TCCTCCTTCCCCTCAATCTGAAAGATCAGGAACTCCGCCGTGCTATTTCGTATCTCAAACTTCTTCGCCATAAAAATCAGTCACGAGGATTAACTAATTTTGAAACGCCATGAATACCTAGATCAATAACCTTCTTCGTATTGTCGCTTAAATAATCCGTTTGTTGGGTCTTAACTCGATTTGTTTGTTTAGAGACGATAATTGAAATGCTCTTTGTTTGTTTGCACCAACGACATACCTTTTGAATAACCACATGGTAATATTGAAATATAGGGAACTGTTCAATAACTCTTCTGGATACTGAAATTCCAGCCCCGCCGGTAGGTTGAGGTATTCTATAAGTTCTTCTTTGAGAAGTATTCTGCTGAGTGGTTAGTGAGAATTGTTTAGAAAACTGTGTGGCGATACTTGAATTTATTTTAGCTGCTAAATCCTTAATCCACTCTGTAGAAACAGAAAATTCCGTTTCTAATTTTTTCTCGGACCTTTCTTCAATATTTATGCGGTTTTCTATAGTTAAATTGGAGTTCCATTCTTTCTCTTCACCCTCATATATATCAAGGATTGGCTCCCCTTCTTTCGCTATTCGTTGGGGACCATACGGAGTACAACTTACAAGAGAATATGGTGAAAAAAATCTTTTCCAAAATGGAAAAAGCTCTGTTTTTACTTTATTTCGTAGATCCTTACTTATTGACAACTCGTACTCTGTATATATTTCAAGAACTTTATGTGGCAGTAACGAAATGTCTCCCTTAGAAAGATATAGAGAGAAACCGCTATTCATTGCTTTTGCGACCTCTTCTTTAGTCGCTTCTCCTGTCAGCATAATAGCTTTAATATTTGGATTGATCTTTCTGATCTCCTCAAAAAGTTCAGTTCCACGTATCTCTGGCATGACCTGATCAAGTATTGCTATTTTAACATATACGTGTGATACGAAATCTAAAAGTTCTTGATGGTTCATAAACGGTTGAACTTTAAGACCGGTTTGTGCTTCGATTAGTGCTGCAAAATCATTGGCCGCATCCGGGGCGTCATCGATCACTATTATTTCAGGTATGATTGATTTCATTTCGCGGGAATATTAATGATAAATTTAATCAGACTCTTGTCAATAGATATTTGAAGTTCTTTCCCTTTCAACAGCACAAGGAAATGACGAACTGTTTCAAGTCCAGTTCCTATATGATTCTTTTTTGAAGAAAAACCGCCTTTCCTCAAATCTTGTATTTGAGGGACAATCAAACATTCATTTTCTAGTACTATTGTTATAGTTTTGTCTGATTGAGATACTTGCACTTTTATCTCTTTGCCATCAGGAGAAGCTGTTACGGCATTCTCAAGAAGAGGAGATAAAAGAGACATCAGTATATTTTTTGATATTCCAATATTATCTTCAGCACGAAGGTTTAATATTAAATTTTGTTTACGATACTTTTCGCAATACATATTGAAACTGTCATTTAAAGACACAGAGTAGTCAGTAGAATCACCGATTACAGAAGATGATAGAATTTCCTTATATGCCGATATAGTATTTCTACAAAAATTAACATATTGAATTATGCGATCTAACTGAATAGCAACATCGCTTTTTGCCTTTGTCTTTAATAATTGACAGTTAACTTCAATTTGAGATAAAGGAGTTGCCAAGGAATGGTTGAGTTCTCTTATTACAGAGAACTCAGAGAACGAATCGTCTGAATCATTCGTAGTCGCTAATAAACTAGTAATCCGAGTTATCTCTGAACTCATATTATATATTAAAGGTCGAAGGTCATCCAAATATGGAGTCACAAAATTATTAGGAAAACTTGATTTTTGAGGAAGTGTTTGTATTTCGAACACACATTTTTGTAATAACATTTCTAGTTTCTTAAATCTTGAATTTATTTCATAAGACCAAAGCGTTTCCATTGGCTTATTGAAGCTATCATGTCTAGCGAATATAGAAATGTTTTTCTGAAGTAAATCTGCTAATTTGTAGTTAACATCAGTCCTGCTTGTCCTCTTAATAATCATTATTGTGCATACAATAATAATAAGTGACACACACAGCCCAATTACTGAGATAAGATAGTCAAGATGAATTTCAATCTTTTCAGATGCCATTATTATAGGGGTTGAATCATTGGAAAAGTTCAAAGCACCATAAAAAGGAATAATAGCGAGTCCCCCACAAATAATGGTGGTGATAATGGCATTAGATCTATCTTCTTTACATAGAGCGATTAGTAGTATCGAATTTAGTAAGACAGCTCCAAAAGAAATCTGCCAAACCCTGGATGCTACCAATGGGGAATATATTTCCTTAATTGGGAAAATACATATAAATGTAAAGAAAAGACAAAGAAGAAGAAGATAAGAATTTTTACTTTCTTCTTTTACCGTGGCTATTGGACCAATAAAGCAAATTATATATAGAAGTCCAAATACGATAATAAGTGTCCAAGCGATAATATTAAGCATACTTATACAAACTTATCAAAAGTAGTGAAATAAGGAGTGAAACGTTGTTGGCCTTTACGCTCTAATTCGTAGGCGTTGGGGTCGATGCCGTGAACGGGTGTGAAGTCTTTTATCTCGAAACCTAGGTAAAAGTCGCCAGAGGGAGCAAACCCCATGTTTTCAAGCGCAGTCTTGGGGTAAAACTTCGGGCCATCGCCTTTGAGACGTATAAGCACGCGTTCTTTGTCGTGGTGGAGCAATAGATACTTCGTTTTCTCAAAGCCGGACACGAGATTGATTGAGCCTTTGCCGAGAGCCGCTGGAACGTAGTAAAGACGTTGCTCCTTGATAATCGGCAATTGTTCTGTCTTGTAGTAACCGACAAGGACAAGGTCTTGTGGAGTCGGCTGTTCGGTTGAAACATATTGCAAGCCTTTTTGCGGGATTGCATCGCGGAGGTGGTCGTTTACTGACGGAGCGGTGAGAATCTTCGTAAGAAATTCAAAAAGCAACGTGCCTTCGTTCGAGGGATCGGAGGCATCGGGCAACAAGGGGAACGCCCCTATGTTGACCGTTTCGATACTTTGGTAGAAGAAACGCTTGCGCACACTTTCATTGTCGCCGCGTCCGGGAAAGAGTATGTAGCCGCCGATAATTTCCTTGGCGGCATGAGTGAAGCGGTCTGAGCCGTAATAGATGGCATCGCGGTAGCGGTGCATCTGATTTATCGCGTCAGCCGGAGGTGTGTCGGCACCTCCGCTTGCATCGTATTCCTCGCGGTCTTCTCTGTTGAGCTTATTATCATCGAGCAGTCGATACTTAGCATCGAAAAGATAAGTCAGCTCGAAGCCATCGGGCTTGACAACGGTAAGCACGATGTCTGGGCGATTTTCAGTGGTGGCCGTATGCACCTCCCCAGTCTTACGACTGTAAGTATGCTGATAATGCAGACGAGCCATTGAGCCATCCGCACAATGGTAATAGACCGTATGCTCTTGGTTGTTGTCTTCAAATGGCTTCACCATCGGCATTGGGTTTTCGGTGATTTCTTCGGGATGGTCGAAGTGCAGACCGAGAATGTCGGCAGTCATCTGTCGCATTTTCAGGAAGCACCAAAGTTCGTACAATTCCCATATAGGGCGCACACCGATAGCGTTTGCACCCTCGAAAAGTTCGATGCCCTTTTGGAGCAGCAGCCAATATTTATAGACCTGCGCATAGCCGTTGCGCTT
>CAPKVJ010000035.1 GCA_948648655.1 uncultured Candidatus Saccharibacteria bacterium
ACCCGAGACCCCTTCCTTACCATGGAAGTGCTCTACCACTGAGCTATCGCGGCATCCGCTATAATTGTAGCATATTCTAAAAAAAATAAAAGGAGTGGTTAAAATGTCGACGATTGTAATCGGAACAAACGACAATGCATTAGCGTGTTATAGGTACGACAAAGGAGCAGCAAAAGATTATATCCCCTTAAACAAAAAGGCAGAGGACATCATGGCCGGAAAGACTACTACGAATGGGCAGTCTAAATCGAAAAAAGATGCAAATGATACGAAGCCTTCCATTGAACCTATGGAATATTTACCCGTCAGTATTTCCCGGTGCTTGTATATGTCAAGCCGCAACGGATCTGCTTTTTTAAACCGGAATGAGATTGCCGCCAAAGTATTATGGTATATCAAGCACAGTTTAAACAAGGGCGATGATTTGAAATCGGTCATCCTGGTGCAGGGTGAGGCAAAACCTGATGGATTATCGCAGGAAACGTATCGGGCGGGTGATATTGTACTGCAGTCTATTTTGAAGCAGCACCCAGAAGTGCCTGCCTGGAGCACCAATCACGTTCAGGGCAAGCACCCGTATCCGTTTCCGTGTTCGGAGCCAGAAAAAGCGGCGGCTGGAGCCTAACCCCAATTAATCAACATATCTCTTCACTTCTCGACCAAGAAAGTCGCAAATAACTGCGGCTTTTCTTATGTCTTGAAGCGCAAAAGTATGCTACAATAAGCGTACACGGGGCAGTAGCTCACCTGGTAGAGCGCAGCATTCGCATTGCTGAGGTAGTCGGTTCAAGTCCGATCTGCTCCACCAACCAAAATGATCTAGATTTACTGGGACTGTTTATCTTGTATAAGGAAACGGCCTCTTTTTTATCCTCCTACTACCTATACTCTAACTAGCTAGGCAGCGGAGGGGGAAGCCAGCCCAACGATAGTTTTTAAGCGAAGGATATAGTTCAATCATATTAAAGTCTAGCATGTAGGTACTATCGTCATCAGAATGGGCCGTAGCTGACCAATCATCACCATTTCTCCCAGCATATCGTAGTGCATCTAAAACACTAATAAGTCCGCTGCGCACAAAGTAAACAATATCACCGCTATTATTAGCGGTGATATTTGACGCATCTCTCCTTTCTTAACCAATCTCAATAATCGTCAGCTCGCTCAAGCGTTCATCCGTCATCATATCGACCTTAAATTTAAAATTTTCATAGGTCGTGGCTACGACTATGCGTTTTATTCCTCCTGATAACGTTGGTACGCCTAATCCGCCCAGAGTCAACCAATAGAGCTGCCCGAATTCACCACAATTCGGGTCAATACCGATATAATATCGGCCCTTTTCTAACTCTGTAACGATTTTTTCATAGCCACACAGCCTCAAGAACTCCTGCCAGTCTTTAGCGTCATAGCGCCTACGCCGTCTACATCGCCAGCCCGATGAAACCTTTGGTTTGCGCCCAGTCAGTGCTCGTATCATGTAAATACAATAGCTTGGGCTTCTGCGAATGACGAAGCGGAAAAAGTCCACTACAATGCTTCGACTATTCCATAATAAAACAATCGGCAAAAACCTCTTAAATAGCGGTTTTTATTCCAACGAGCTACCGAATATTTAGCGAAGAAATTCGCCAACATAATTGATAATTGCAAGGTGCTTCACCTCCTCTAATAAAATTTGGCCACGAAACTCGGACCATACTACTATTATAACACACATTAGTCATAAAGTCAATAATCAGCCTGATTTTGTAGATTTTATACTTTTTCACAAAATGCTTGCTATAATAAAAGAAATAAGTGAGGTAATTTTATGATCTAATGACTTTGGCGCACATTAATTCACGATAACGATAAGAGGTATTATTATGACAACACAAGATCCAGTTTTTAACATTATCGCAGCCGAAGAAAAACGCCAAAGTGAAGGGCTCGAGCTTATTCCGAGCGAAAATTACGTATCCGAGAACGTCCTCCAAGCGATGGGCTCGGTTTTGACCAACAAATACAGTGAAGGCTATCCTGGTCGGCGCTACTATGGCGGCAATGAGCATGTCGACCAGATTGAGAATCTTGCCATTGAACGCGCGAAACAGCTTTTCCATGCCGATCACGCTAATGTTCAGCCTCACTCTGGTGCTAACGCTAATGAAGCAGTTTATTTCGCTTGGTGCCAGCCTGGTGATACGATTCTTGCTATGTCTCTTCCCGCTGGCGGTCATCTCACGCATGGCTCACCTGTGACCCGTAGCGCAAAGATTTATAATTTCGTCGGCTACGGCGTGACGGAGGATGGCGACATTGATTATGATGAAATGGAGCGTCTCGCAAGGGAACATCATCCTCGAATTATTCTTGTCGGGTATTCTGCTTTTATGAAGCTGCCCGATTTTGATCGCGTGAAAAAAATCGCTGACGAAGTCGGCCAAGAAACTGGCGAAGAAATCCTCTTGATGGCTGATATGGCTCACGTTGCTGGTCTGATCGCTGGTGGGGTTCATCCAAATCCTCTCGAACACGGTTTTCATGTTATGACTTCCACCACACACAAAACTTTGCGTGGTCCGCGCGGAGGGATTATTCTGACAATGGGAAAAGTTGGTAACCCTTTGCGCAAGCCCGAGCATACCCTCGAAAATATTCCGACCCTTGTCGATCGCGCTGTCTTTCCAGGCACGCAGGGCGGTCCGCTCGAACATATTATCGCAGCAAAGGCCGTTGCTTTTGAGGAAGACTTGCAGCCTGAATTCCGTGAATATGCCGCAGCAATTGTCGAAAACGCCCGCGTTCTAGCGGCAGAATTGCAAAGACTCGGCTTTACTCTGCAAGGGAACGGCACCGAGAATCATCTTATTCTAGTTAATGTCAAAGACAGCTTCGGAATTGACGGCAAGTTTTATGAAACTGCACTCGACCAAGTCGGGCTGACGCTGAATGCGAATGCTTTACCGACAGATAAAGGTGGTGCCTTCCGACCATCAGGCGTACGGCTAGGTACGCCCGCCGCGACGACACGCGGTTTACGTACAGAAGAAATGCTAAAACTCGCTGGCTGGATGCGTCGCGTACTTGATATTTGCGTCGCGGCGGGCGAAGAGGCCGGCCTTGATGCCCATGAGCCCGAGCTCGCTGCTATTCGTGCCGAAGTCAAGCAGCTTGCGCTGAACTTCCCGATTCCAGGCATCAAGGCCTAGCCTAGCGGCTCCATCACCTCCAACTAAAACACCAGCCCCTAAAGCTGGTGTTTTTCTATTCCAAAAGCCTCCACTCACTCCCAACTTATCTCGGATACAAACTTGGTTTTATCCGGTGGAGCATTGCTCCACCG
>CAPKVJ010000036.1 GCA_948648655.1 uncultured Candidatus Saccharibacteria bacterium
TGAAATGCGGTCACGAGTGGTTGGAAACAAGAAACGGAATGTGCCTATGTCCCGAGTGTGGCACACGGATAGAAATCAAGGACACCAAAGAAAGAGTTATCCGTGACAAATCCTATTTCAACGTAATCACCACTATGGAGGGTTATCAGGTAGTCAGAATGTTCCTGATGATTGTTGAAATGCGCAAAGGTATGAAGGTAAAGCCAGCCTTTCTTGAAATCGGCAGTTATTGGATAGACTGCAAAGGTAATACCACCGTAGTGGGATTGCAGAGAACGTTAGGTCCTTATATAGATAGTTTCGCCTTTGGCTCTCCATTGGAGATAAGACGTGACAATGAAGCCTTTCAACGCATATCCGATGAATGGGTTTACCCCCGCATCAAGGTCACTGACACAATCAAGCGCAACGGGTTCAAAAGCTGTTGCCACCATATCCACCCCGTGACTTTATTCCAAGAGTTACTGACTGACCCTAAGGCCGAGACACTGATGAAATCCAACGAGATAGAGTTGCTCCGTCACCTCTGCCACCACCCGGCAGACGTTGACAAGTATTGGAACACCATCAAGATAGCAAAGCGCAACGGATACAAATTCAAGGATGTGGGAATGTGGTTTGACTACATCAAGATGTTGGAACGTATGGGCAGAGACCTCAATTCTCCCTCGCTGATAGCACCCCAAGACCTCAAAACCTCCCACGATATATATGTGGCAAAGCTCAACCGCCAGCGCATCAAGGAGCAGAGAGAGAAAGAGCGTCAGCAAGCCATTGAGGACAAAGCCAAGTTTGAGGAACTCAAATCCCGCTATTTCGGAATGGCGATGACTGACGGAGAGATTGAAATTCACTCAATCGACACCATCGACGATTACTATAAAATCGGAGAAAGTCAATCTATTTGTTGCGGAACCGCCAAATATTTTCTCAAAGAAAGTACGTTGACCCTCACCGCCTACATCGGCAACAAGCAGATAGCCACCATAGAAATCTCGCTTGACGACTACCACATAATCCAATGTCGGGCATTCGCCAACGGAATATGCGAGTACACCGAGCAGATAGCCGGTATCATCAACGCCAACAAGAAGATGATAGCGGAGCGCAAAAGAGCATAGCCAATGCCATATCAGCGATGAAGGTGACGGAGCATAAAACCTCCGTCACCTTCATTTTGTCAAAAATTTCGGCCGCCCAAAGGCGGCGTTGAGCAGGTAATTCGTTCCGAAATTCAGCGATTTTTATTATTTTTGCATTTAGAAACTCATCAAATTCAAAGCACTACAAGAAAATGACTAAAGCAGAAATAGCGAGTGAAATCGCAAAGACAACCGGCATCGACAAGGCCGCAGTTGTTACCGTTATTGAACAGTTTATGACCGTTGTGAAGGACAGCCTCGCACACGGAGAAAACGTTTATCTCCGTGGCTTCGGTTCTTTTATCGTCAAGACCCGTGCCGAGAAGACTGCTCGCAACATCAGTAAGAACACCACACTCGTTATTCCGGCACACAATATTCCGGCTTTCAAACCCGCCAACTGCTTCAAAGAAGAAGTCGCAAAGTAAATGGACGAGACCAAAAACTACCATTTCTTCCTTGCAATACCTCGCAGCGGATTGTCAGGTAAAGAGCATCAAATCATTATGAGAGTGATAAAGAACACTCTCGGCATCAAGCCGCATGATTTGATGAAGAATATCTTTGTCTTCACAGTGCGGGATACAGATACACAAAGCGCACGTGGAAAGGTGCTGGACGCAATGAGAAAAGCAGGTAAGGAGGCAGGAGTTTCCAATTTCCGTTACATCATGACACAAAGCACCTGCTTGGTCAATGATGACATTATAATCTGTGACGGACATCAGTACGCCACCGAAATGGGGTTCTATAATAAATGAGTATGGACGATTTTGAACTTGAAGAATACGGAGGAAACACCGTTGATGATATGATGGTTGATTACAACTATCATATCATCAACGGCGACCTCCCCGAATTATTCGATGATTCATCGGTTGACGACTTCATCGCTAACCTTAACGACTGGGATTGATATATAACGCCATTAAGAGTCTAAGCAACTTCTGAGAATATAAGCGGTCATTGAAATAATCAAAGGCGAGACAGTTTAGATTCTGCTAAATATTCTGCCCTTATTCCTATAGTTTTCATAATGTGTGAATATGATTTTCATACATTATGATTAACTTTGCAGTCTGATAAAGATTATTGTATGGCAGACTCAACACTTCGCAAGTACATTTGGCTCATAAATACCATTCTTGACGCCGGTAAAATAACGTTCAAGGAGATAAGCGACAAATGGGACATCTCAACCCTAAACTATAAGGGGACTGAGCTGTCCAAACGCACCTTTCATAATCACCGACAAGCTATTCTTACGGAGTTGGGCGTTGACATACAATGCACTTCAATGAGAGAGAACAGTCAGTATTTCATAGCCAATCAGGAAGAACTTGAAAATAACGAAGTGTTGAACTGGCTCACAGACAGTATGGCAACCGAGTCATTATTGCTTGAAAACAAGGCTATCTCTGACAAGATAGTTTTGGAACCAGTACCCGGAGGTCGGGAATGGTTACCCATTCTATCACAGGCTTTGAGAGATAATCTGCGCATAGTATTTCAATACACCTCATTTCACTCAACCAAGAATAATTTGAGTGATAGGATATTGGAGCCGTTATGCTTAAAGTTGTTCAAAAGGAGATGGTATATGCTCGGACAAACTGTTGACAGCGGCAAGCGGTTGATTTTTGCTTTGGATCGCATCACTAAACTCGAATTATCATCAGAGCAATTTTTGTATCCCGAAGATTTTTCGGCAAAGGACTTCTTCGCAAACTTCTATGGAATTTGTTCTGACGGATATTCCAAACCTACTCGTGTCATACTGAAGTGCTATCGTGAATTTCCCAAATATGTAAAATCTCTTCCATTGCACCCATCGCAGGAGGAACTCGAACATGGGGATGATTTTATCACCTTCGGTTACTATATGTCGCCTGCATACGACTTTATTCAGGAGATAATGAGCCATGGAGATGATATTGAGGTTCTTACACCAGTATGGCTCCGGAAGCTTCTAAAAGAAAAATCCGACTCTCTGGCAGCTCTCTACAAATAATTTTAATTTTTTCTGCAATTGAGTTTCATATATGAAACGATTTTTCATACGTCCTCTATAACTTTGCCGGTGAAAAGAAACAAGAGGACATTGAAAACATCGGTCAGACCTTTGCCATCTGTCTGCTGAATCCGGCAGACTT
>CAPKVJ010000037.1 GCA_948648655.1 uncultured Candidatus Saccharibacteria bacterium
GATTCAGTCCTGCCGAGATAATATTCAAGGTAGAGGCTGGCACGTCCGTCGCTCAATTCCGATTGCCGGAGTTTGGGATTCTGCTTCTTGCGATTTTCTATTTTTGCCATACAATTATAATTTGCGCAAAGATAATCCGAGGTATAATAATCTGAAAATCGCCGTTTACAGACCTTAACATTTACCCTTTGACTACAGTCCATAATCGAGGGTACAAAAGGTGTACTTTTTGAGAAAATCGGGTCAAAAGCAGGAAAATCACCGCAATATCGATAACGGATATTGCGCTGATAACAAGCACAATTAGCTCATTTGACTTATCTCGACTTTTCAATCAAAGAAATCTGGTAAATTTATACAAGGAATCATAAGGTGGAAGTCAATGGCAAGCCGTGTATCCTCACAAGAGGACGCAGGCTGCTTTTGCTTCAATCTTGATTCCCGGCTTACCAGAGCCTTACCGAAAGAGAGAACCAAAAGGGTGTTGCGCCCTCTTTCTATTTCGCAGCCGGTATCCGCCTCGCCGAAAGAGGTGTACCTCCAAAAACGTTATACGATGGCACTTTGGCAAATAACAGTAAAAAAAGGCGGTAACGCAAACGGTCTGAAACTTGAAACCGGCATGTCGGTCGAAGTTTCTGTGAAAACATCAATGGATCCATTACGATTTGGAGATGGTATGGATGCCATATCAGAGGCTTTTAGTTCAAAATACGGTTTCGATAGCCGTAAATTCCGTAGCATCAGTATGCAGTATCACCTAGAATCAAAGAAAATATCATGAATCAGGAATTGTTACATTGCCTATTAGGCTTCTATAAAGAATTAGCCAAAGATACTAGCGTAGGATACAATCCTATGTCTGAATTTGTTCCTTATGTTACAACCAAAGAGATTGTTCACACCAAGATTATCAGTGAGCTTCTAAACCCTGCGGGATGTCACAAAGAAGGAACCAAGTATCTTGAAGCGTTCTTTAAGTTTTTCTTAAATCCAATTAAATATGATGACTATCATGATTTTAAGATTATTCGAGAACGAAGAGTACACAGGGTGCTCACTGAAGGTAGCGTTCGATCCATTGATGTCCTGATAGAAAGTAAGGATAACTTTGGTCAGAAACATGCCATAATAATCGAGAACAAGCTCAATCATGCGGAATTTCAACACCTTCAAATTGAAGACTATTCCCAAGGTCTTGCCCGCGAGAGTGTTCATGTTGATGCCGTCATAATATTACATGACCGATACCAGCATTCGTTTAATAATAAATATCACTCTGAACGTACACTATACCCGAAAGATTTGGCTGAATGGATAAATTCTGTGAATCCAAATCATATTGGTATAAAAGCATACGCCGACTACCTTATAACTATTAATAATCAAAACATACCATACGAAAATTCAAGAAAAATGCTAGACCTTTCAATAGACGAAATCAGAGACCTCTACGAATTGAATAAGGCATTCGAAAATCTGACTGCCTCTAAAAACGACTACATCGTGGAACATGTCAAAGAAGCTCTTCCTTCAGGACATAGTATAGAAACCACTTTCTCCACACTCGATGAAGGATGCAAGGCATTGCAGCTATGGAATCAAACAGACTACGACAAAACGGATTTATGGATTGCGGTTTTTCACCCAGGAAATCCAGCCGATGATGATAACAGCACCTATGTATATCTGTATACACATGACCGCAAGGCATCAAATTCTGAGATTGTCAGACGCCTCGGCTATGAAATGCAAGGTAGCCAAGAGGGTTATACATACTTCCGCGCACCTGGCGACAAATGCCGATTCTCATTTTTTGACAAACCCAGGCGCAAACAATTGATTGATGAAATTGTCCGGCTTCTAAAAGAAATACATGAATTGGGAAATACCGATCAGCCCTAATTTTGTAGTAAAATAACATCGGCCTGGTGGTGGAATTGGTCAGACATGCGTTATAAAAGTGCCTTGTGATGGGGTATTGTTAGTCCGAATCCTCCCCAGGCTGCAAAATCAAAATTCACATAGATATGATAACACAGTATGAAACTTGGAACGGCTACGCTGTTCATGGCGATGTCAAAGAACTTGATGCGATAGTAGAATCAACCGGATTCATTGAGTTGGACAAAGAAGATGTTGTCAGCATCCTATCTGCTGATGGCGAGAATTGTGTGATATCCGGAACCGGCAATGAGATGGATGAGGCTTTTAACAATGCTATCGATAGTCTGCCTTCCTCTATCGACAAAGTAAACAATCTCCTTATTGACTTCCGCTATGGTGGCAGGTCGCCCAAAATGGCTGAATTATCAAAGATCTCATCGAGCTTATCAGAGGCGAGTCCAACTATCGAAATCAGATGGGGCATTTCTAATGATGAATCGTTAGGGGATACATGTAAGGTTGTGCTTGTCGCATCGATAAATCACTAAAGTCTCAATAACTTGGTCGGCTATGGAGCTGCCCGATTCTCGGATGGACGCGTAGAGTTATGCACTATACGCAGCTTATCAAAGAATTCCTTTGTCGTTTTGACATTGGAATTCTTTGATAAGCTCAGAGAACGAACTAAAACCCCATGGGAATTTCTTGATACCGCCGACGGAGAAAATGCAAAGCTCCCTCAAATCGGCGACCAAAGAACGGATAACCATCAACGGAGGGAAACAGCACGTATCCGAAACGAAAGCCAAAGCAAAGCCGACGTAGCAGCCGAAACCAAGACCGAGGAAACAAAAAAGCCGGCCCCCGGCTTTTGGGACTGGGGCTACTACGGAGCATTAGCCGCCGTTTGCGTGGTGCTGTTCTTTTACTTCCGCCGACATTGGCGCAAGAAGTAAGCCACGACAAAAAAAGTACCCGGAAAAGCCTTTTTTGGGTACTTTTCGGGTACTTATTCTTTAAGTCGCTGGTTTACAGCGTTGATTGCGGAGAGGACGAGATTCGAACTCGTGGTAGGATTGCTCCTACGTCAGTTTA
>CAPKVJ010000038.1 GCA_948648655.1 uncultured Candidatus Saccharibacteria bacterium
TGACGCATTGGATGCCAAGAGATTCGCATACATCTTTGATGTTCTTTGAAATCCGGCGGTTATAATCGTGAACGCGGATTGCTTTCTGCTCATCCGTAACAGCATTGAGAAAGATGTCAGGGAAAACAAGTTCACCGGGGCTATATGGCGAGGCATACACATCAAGTAACTGCCGTAACTGAGGAATAATCGGTACGGCCGTTTCATCAAGCTGCTTGCCGATAGGTTTGTTCGCTCTGTCAATCTTGGAGCGGATGAAAACAAATTGCGGAAATTTCTGCGTGACTGCCGCTTTCTCGGTCCAGACAAGTTTAGCCATATCTATGGTGTTCATGCCGTTGAGACAATAAAGAAGTAACCAGCGACCTACGGCGCGGGCATATTTTGACTGTTTATCGGGAGCTGCAAGCCAGTATTCCCACAACTTCAACACTTCTTCAACCGTCAAGGCGTTCAAACGGCGACGATTGCCGGCATGGATAAGACCTTTGAAATTGGGTACCATAGTGGTGTGCCCATCTTTATAAGCCTGATTGAACACGGCACGGGTGGCGCGAAGAATTACCATTCGCGTGTCCAAAGAAAGCGGCTGATCCGTGCCGTTGCGTGCTTTTTGTTCATCAAGCCATTTGGCGAAGCGTGTGATTATGGCGGTATCGACAGCACCGAGAGAAAGAGGCTTATCCTTTCGGAAGAGCTTGAACCAGTCAAGGGCAGAAGAATACATCGCGCGGGTCTTTACTTTTTCTTTCGATGCGCCAAGTGCTACCCAATAAGAAAAAGTATCATCAGCTCTCATCGTTTTTTCTGTCACTTTCCCCTCCGACTTTTCAACATGGCTTTTGAGGTCGGCAACCGAGAACCGATTGAGCAAAATAAGTTCGTCTGTTTTGGCGCATATCTGGTCAAACACCTTACGAAGCTCCTTTCGGGTTTCAATGGCGGCATTTGATTTTGAAAACAACGCCTCGTATTCTTTCATTGACGATACCTTTGCCCCGGTGGGGAAATATCGCCGTAACCGCTGATGAGTGACGCAGACTGTCAACGGCACAGATTTGCCTGTGTCGAATTTATATCTGTTGTCCGGGGCGAGAATGATATATATTGTCGCTCCTGCGAACCGACGCGATTCATCGCTAAAAAGAGCCTTGTTCATATAGCTGTGTTCAAAGTTGTGTTCAAGTTTTTATCAGATGTGCCGGACCCTAAAAAACAATCAGGGAGCGTGTTCAGCAAATGGGATTTGAACACATTTTGAACACAACCCGCAAGTTTCAAGAGGTCTCATACAAAATTACAAACTTCTTTTGGTGCCTGCAAATATCTGATAATCAAATTACATCTTATTAACGAAGTTTCATGCGGTTTCGTTCAAAATCATGCCGTCCACCTACTCATAATCAGGGAGTCCTTGGTTCAAGTCCAAGTAGGACCACCAATTGAAAATCAAGCACTTACATTCATTTGTAGGCGCTTTTTGTTGGTCAGGGCACCTGTCTTTCCGTGTCTGGAGATTTTTCAGCCAAAAGGCAAAAGAATAGCCCTGCTCCGCACGTTTTCAATTACGAGCAAGCAAACTTCCTGAGTTGATGTTACCTCATATTCTGGAGCCAAGATTGCCGCCCATTCGGGCAGCGAGCTAAAGGTTCCGTGCCGGTGAATTGAAAATCGCCGCTCAAAACAACTCTCGCGGCAAAACGATTGGCAGCATATTGGCACTTAAATCCTTTGAAAATGACTAATTTTGTGATATGGAGACTTTTGTCGACTTTATCATTACCAAGGTAGATAAAGACAAGAAACAATATCTTCCCCTACTTCTGATTGGAGATGAATCAGAGACCATGATTGACCGTTATCTTGATTCGGGGACACTTTATGTCGGCTTATGTAATGGTAAGCCGATAGCCGTATGCGTAATCTTAAATGTAGCTCCTAAGACTGTTGAAATAAAAAATCTTGCCGTCGAAGCTGAATACAGACGACATGGATACGGTCGGCGGATGCTTGAATATGCCGAATTACAACATTCAAATAAAAAGATCATTCTTGGAACCGGAGAGACGCCATCAACATTGAAGTTCTATAAATCCTGTGGCTATTCTTATTCTCACCGTATTCCAAATTTCTTTACGGATAATTACTCCGCTCCGATTATTGAGGAAGGAGTAGCATTATGCGACATGATTTATCTGGAAAAACAATAAGGCACTTAAGAAATGGCACTGACCAGTCCCGGCAGGGCGAGTCTATGGCAGCGGCGTAGTTCCGTGGAATCGACCCTGTGAATCGGTTCAGTCTAAATCATAAGATTCTTTGCTGTGTCAGTGTTTGGATTTTCGTGAATATCTGTCTTTGATTATGTCGTAGGCGCGGCGGACGCAGGAATAGATCACACTGTCCGGCATATCCTCGTTGAGATTCACCCTCAGCCAGAATTTCATGGCCTTGTTCACGGGAGTCGTGACGGCCGAATACCTTTCCGTTATCCGTGCTATCTCCTCTGGCGTCGACCGGAAAGAGACCGAGGTGAAATCGTCCATATCGGCCATGCAGAACATATGGTCAAGCACATAGAACACCAACAGCGAATCGTAGCGGCGGGCGAACTTCCCGAAGGGGGTCTTCTCCGTCACTCCGTCCATCGATATGCAGAAATCGCGAAATTCCTCTATATTCATTTGATTATCATTTGTACTGTATCGTTCACAAAGTTAATATTTTCGGCCGAAATATCCAAGCTGAATCTATAAGCCCAAATGAAAGGACTCAAAAACAGTCAGGAGCTCCCTTAAAACAGTGGAGGCGTCTCTCAAAAGAGCTTACCTGAAAGCATGGAAGAAAGTATACAAGAAATATAAGTAAGTGTTCAAATTAAACCGATAGTAAGTGATAATTATAATCTTGCATATCATCTGCTTGCTCTTTTTGGCATCTTTGGCTTTGTCGT
>CAPKVJ010000039.1 GCA_948648655.1 uncultured Candidatus Saccharibacteria bacterium
TGACGGACATCTCTGACGCATACGAAGCAAGCTATACCATCATGTTAAATTTGAACAAGACATGGGTGTGACCTGAAAAGTCACGTAATTGATTGTTAAACAACAATGTATATTGTAAGATTTAACCCGCTGTTCCGTCAGCGGTAGCCTACTATAAGGTGCATCTCCAGTGATGGGTTGTGCCAAGCTTATAGGACAAAGTACACTTTCCGAAAGGACAAGACTGAACCGTGAGGGAAAGTCAAGGGTGGTTAGTATCATACTGCCAAGTGGCGAGGCTGGATAGCATGGTTAACGTAAGTGAACTGACTTTAGCCGTCGTAAGGTTTGAAGGAGCGCAAGATACTTTAGCTCTCACCAAAAGGTAAGCAGTCGGATAACCCTTGCCCATGTTAGGGTTACACGGACACAGAACTGCCGGCGGACTTGGCAGAACCTAAACTATCCGTTTGTCAATTACGTGGAACAGGGCAAGCCTGTATCTCTCTCGTAAGAAAGCGAGTAAGCAAACCGCAAGGCAAGCCGAATGGGGTGCAGGTATGAGATAACGGAAAAAGCGAACGCCATCCTGTAATGGGGTGGATACGGATTGAATCGACATCACGGGTTGCTGTTGGTGACATCATCCGACACGAAAGTGGGCAGACTTCCGTATATGGTAACTCTTTACAAGATAACTTATAGAACTTTCAAAAGGAGGAAAGCAAATGAACGAAACTAAAACATCGTGTGCGCCTGCTGACAACAGGAATCAGACTTGGGACGGTATGGACTGGTCCAAGTGTGAGACCTATGTCCGAAAGCTACAAGCGCGTATTGTAAAGGCTCAGAAAGAAGGCAGACATAATAAGGTAAAAGCCTTACAATGGATGCTTACTCACTCTTTTTACGCCAAGGCATTGGCGGTAAAGAGGGTTACTTCCAACAAAGGGAAGAATACGTCTGGAGTAGATAAACAGCTTTGGGATTCTCCCAAGCGCAAGTACAAAGCAATTGATGAACTCAAACGCCGTGGTTATAAACCTCAACCGCTCCGTAGGGTTCATATCAAGAAAAAGAACGGCAAACTTCGACCGTTGGGAATACCGACAATGAAAGACAGAGCGATGCAAGCATTATACCTAATGGCTTTGGAACCGATAGCCGAAACGACAGGCGACCGTTTTTCCTATGGTTTCCGCAAGAAACGCAGGACAATGGACGCTATCCGTCAGATTGACACGGTTCTAAACCGCCAACATTCCCCCGAATGGATTTTGGAGGGAGATATTAAAGGCTGCTTCGACCACATCAGCCACGACTGGCTTCTTAATCATATTCCTATGGATAAGACGATACTCAGAAAATGGCTGAAATGTGGAGCTGTATTCAATGGCAAACTGTTCCCAACAGAAGAAGGTACACCACAAGGAGGTATCATATCACCGACACTTGCAAATATGGCACTTGACGGACTTCAACCACTCTTGGCTGAAAGATTCAAAAGACGTTTCATCAACTATAAGACATTCCACTACAAAGTGAATCTTATCAGATATGCGGACGATTTTATAATCACTGGTCGGGATAAGGAGCTTTTGGAAAACGAGGTCAAACCTATAGTAATAGAATTTCTCAAAGAAAGAGGTCTTACTTTATCCGAAGAGAAAACTACCATTACAAACATATACAAAGGTTTTGATTTCTTAGGTTTCAATATAAGGAAGTTTGGCAAAAGGCTATACACGTCACCGTCAAAAGAGGCACAGAAACGCTTTAGAGCTAAAATCAGTGACATCGTTAAAGGACATAAAATGTGTAAGCAGGAATCGCTGATACGAATGCTCAATCCTGTAATTACAGGCTGGGGAAATTACTACCGATATGGTGCATCAACCGCTGCTTTTCATGATTGCGACTACCACATTTATAACCTCACGAAACAATGGGCTTTACGCCGTCATCCGAAGAAACGCATAACCTGGGTGGCAGACAAGTATTGGCACGAAATTCGGGGGCGTAAATGGACATTTGCATGGAAATATGAATCAAAGAACAAGAAAGTAAATTACTTGACTCTTAAAAGGTTGTCGGATATACATTATACTCCGTATAAACAAATCAAGGGTGAAGCAAATCCTTTCGACCCTGACTATGATGATTATTTCTCTCAGCGAAAGGAACAACAAATGCTGGAATCTCTCAAAGGACGTAAGTCTCTCTTATATTTATGGAACAAGCAGAATCGGACATGTCCGTTATGTGGAAAAGTTATAGATTGTACAAAAGCATGGAACGTCAACGAAATACATGTTAACGGTTCGATTGTACGACAACTTGTCCACAACAACTGCTACAAGCAAAATAAACGAAAATGTTGAAAGTATGAGCCGATTTCTAATAACAAATAGGAATATTGAGTTGCTTGAGCCGTATGAGGGGAAACTCTCACGTACGGTTCTTAGGGGAGGAAGAGGCAGCAATGCCTCTGACTTACCCGATGTGTGACCTGAAAAGTCACGTAATTGATTGTTAAACAACAATGTATATTGTAAGATTTAACCCGCTGTTCCGTCAGCGGTAGCCTACTATAAGGTGCATCTCCAGTGA
>CAPKVJ010000040.1 GCA_948648655.1 uncultured Candidatus Saccharibacteria bacterium
GTCGGGTAGGTCAGCACCCTTACGGGTGCTTTCCCCCCTAAGAACCGTGCGTGAAAGTTTCCCCTCACACGGCTCAAGCAAACAATATTCCTTTTCAAATAGAAATACGCTCATACTTACTTCTTCTTTTTATGTGTAGCACTTTGATAACAACCATCATGAACTAAACAGAGGTGGTTTCTGCCATTCTTCTGCTGGCTCATGGTGTGCCATGAGGTTTCTGCTGTTATCGGCTGTCCGCATAACACGCAGTTTCGATTTTGTCTTTCCCACATTGAGATAAGCGACCTCTTACCTTTCAAACTCATTTTCATTTTGGCAGTTCTCCTTTTTTCAAGGTATTGCTTCCATTCAGGGTCAAAAGGATTGACATCACATTTCAGTTGAGGGTATCTTTCAATCTTCGTATTGAACAGAATAGTGATTGGAATAAAATATTCCTCATGCTTTTCGTTCTTCCTTTTGACTGCAAATACCCAGTCACGACCATCAATTCTATGGAAATAGCGGTTCTTAATCCACCCTTTGCATTTGTTACCATGCCTGCGGAGTGCCCACCGCCATAACTTCTTATAGATTTGATAATCTGTCTTACGAAAGACATTTGAGGCTGCACTATGTTTGTAATAGTTTGCCCATCCGTTAAGTATCGGGTTCAATCGCATAATCAGCTCATGTTGAGCATCGCCACGAAATCGTTTGATTTCATCTTTGACTTTGCTCAACATTCGTTTTGTCCTATCTTTAGAGGGTTGTGTCAGCAGGGTATCTCCAAATTTCCGTACATTGAAACCAAGAAAATCGAAACCATCCGTTATGTGTGTAATCTTAGTTTTCTCTTCTGATAGTGTCAGTCCTCTTTCTGCGAGGAAATCAGCTACCAAAGGTTTTACACTATGTTCCAATATTTCTTTAGTATCACCTGTTATAATGAAGTCGTCTGCATAACGCACCAATCTGACTTTCGGGCAGTACCATCCTGATTTTCCTGATACCCGTTCCCACGGGAAATGGGTTTCCAATAGGTTCTGTAAACCGTCAAGCGTCATATTGGCAAGTGTCGGTGATATGATACCTCCTTGCGGTGTACCTTCTTCTGTCGGGAAAAGTTCTCTGTTATATACGTACCCACATTTTAGCCATTTTTGTAATATGGATTTATCCATAGGGATATTCTTCATCAACCATTCATGGCTTATATGGTCGAAACAACCTTTAATATCTCCCTCCAATATCCATTGGGCAGATGTTTTCTTGGACAGAAGCGAATGGCATCGAGCCATAGCGTCTGCCGTGCTGCGGTCTTTCCTGAAACCAAAGGAATAGTTGTCTGCTGTAGTTTCAGACACTGGTTCCAATGCCATCAGATAAAGTGCTTGCATGGCTCTGTCTTTCATTGTCGGTATTCCCAACGGGCGAAGTTTGCCGTTACTTTTCTTGATATTTACTCTTTTTAACGGTTGGGGCTTGTAGCCTCTTCTTCTTAGTGTCACAATGGCTTTGAACTTCGATTGCGGAGTTGACCAAAGAATTTTATCAACCCCTGAAGTCTTCTTTCCATTATTGGAAGTAACTCGCTTGACCGCCAATGCTTTGGCATAAAACGAGTGGGTAAGTGTCCATTGCAAGGCTTTTACCTTGCCGAACTTACCTGCTTTCTGAGCTTTTACAATACGCGCTTGCAGCTTATTGACTGCCTGCTCGCACTTGTTCCAGTCTATGCTTTCCCAAGTCCGACCATTGCAGTCAGAAGACGCACACGATTTTTTGTTTTCGTACATTTGCTTTTCTTCTTTCATAAGTTCTAAAAGTTATCTTGTAAAACGTCACCATACCGGAAGTCTGCCCGCTTTCACGTAGGATAATGTTGTCAAAAACAATTCATGGTTTCGGCTCAATCCCTATCCACCCGATTACGGGATGGCATTCGCTTTCTCCGGTTCTCCTTTACCCACATATCCGTCAGATTACCTTGCGGTTCTCCTACCCTTACGGGAGATATATGGGCTTACCGTGTTTTACACCAGTACCGGGAATGGGTTAGGTCTTGCCTCTTCGCCGATGGCTCTATTGTTCACGTGCCCCCAAAATTCACAGGGACAACCAGCCATTTTACCTTTTGGTTCAAGCCTGATAGCATTAGTAGGCTTGTTCGACTTAACGACGTTTATTAGCAATTCACTTACGTTGACCATACCTTCCGAGCCAAGCTCCCCAACCGCATAATGCTTGCGACCTTTGAATTTCCCTCACGGTTCATTCTTACCCTTTCGGGAGGGCTACCTTGTCCGAGCAGCTTGATACCCTTGTACAAGCGCACCTGCTCGTAGGCTACTATTGGTGAAACAATAGGTCTGCTCTATCGATGAACGATTGACAGACAGCTACTAGCGTAACTTTCCACGTCACAC
>CAPKVJ010000041.1 GCA_948648655.1 uncultured Candidatus Saccharibacteria bacterium
TGGCATTTTTTACAACAGCGGTAACAGGATTAAAGACAGTCGTAACAGCAATCGGCGCAGGCGTGGGCGTATGGGGCGTCATCAATTTGCTCGAAGGATATGGGAATGATAATCCGGGTGCAAAGAGCCAGGGAATCAAGCAGTTCATGGCTAATTAAAGGGAACAAAAAGAAAGGGAAAGCCAATCCAGACGGTATCAGCGGCAGGATACAAGAATAAATTGTGATTTCACAAGATTGGTGCTATAATAAGAGAAAAGTTCCTGCCGGGGCAGCCGCCCCGGTGGTATGGATAGGAAGGCAGGAAAACAATATGCACATCAGCTATAAACCACTCTGGCATACACTGTTAGAGCGTGATATGAGAAAAGAGGATTTAAGGCTTGCCGCCGGTATGACAACGAATATGATTGCCAACATGAGCAAAGAGGGAAAGCACATCAGTATGGATACATTAGCCCGTATCTGCGAAACGCTGAATTGTGAGATTACCGATGTGATTGAGTTAGTACCAGACGAGCCTGCTTCCACAGGAGGTAAGGAACATGAGCGAATTGAAACCAAGAATAACGGAAAACGGAATTGATTATATCCTTGTTGGAGATTACTATATCCCGGATTTGAAGCTGCCGGAGGAACACCGCCCTATCGGAAAGTACGGACGGATACACCGGGAATATTTAAGAGAAGCCCACCCAGCCAGATTGAACACATTGATACTGACCGGAGAATTGTGGACATATCTTGCAGACCTGAACGAACAGGCACAGGAACGGTTAGACACTATCATGGAGCAGATGAAAGCCACCGAGGGCGTGACAGAGGAATTGAAGCGAACTCAACAAATGGAATGGGTGCAGCGTTGTAATAACATTCACAACCGGGCAGAAGAAATTGTTTTGCATGATATAATTTATTCATACGGGAGTAATTAAATCGGAGGTATATAAGATGATTGAAATTGTATTTGGTGAAAGTGCCTGTGGAAGTTTGAAAATTGCCCAAACTTACGGTAAGGGAAAGTATAGAGGAAGTGCAGTTTCGGTCTTTATGAGGCACGAAGATGGGAGTGTTCCATCTTCAGATGAAATGAAAGAAGCACAAATTCAAGCACAGGAACAAGAACATATTGCTTGGGAGAATGCTATTCCATTGGGAGGCAAGAGCAGTGATGTTTATTGTTTTGATATGGCTCTTAGTGTGGGAGATATTTCTGATAATGGAATTGGCGAACAGCGGAAAAATGTTCTCAAGAAAATGCTGTCTGTCTGGTTTGTAGAGGATTTAGACTATCAGGTTGAAGAAAAAATACAGAAAATTAAAACTACATTGTCTTCGGTTATTGAACGATATGTAGCTGGGGAAGAAGTTCGTATTTGGTATAGCTATAATCCGGATGAACTTTGCGGTATGTACTGGCTTATGAAACAACTTCGACCATTAAACTGTCAGACAACAATTTATTTGGTTAAGTTACCTGCCTGGGAATATGGAAAAGAAAATACTATGATATCCAAAATAGCATGGGGTGAGGTTTCTCCTGGCGAATGGGGAAAATATATAACTCTACAAGAAAAAGCTAAGCCTGTATTTCTTTCAGCTTGTGCTATGAAATGGAATCAACTTCAAAATGAAAATGCACCTTTGCGTGCAATGCTAAATGGTAAATTGCAAAGTGTTTCAGAAGATATATATGATAGTTTCATTCTTCGTGAAATTGCGGAACAGCCAGAGCAATTCAAAATGGCTATTGTTATAGGTAATGTTTTAGGAAAATATCAACTTGGAATTAGTGATGTATGGATTTCTAATCGCATTGATAAAATGCTTGAAGATGGTGTGTTGGAAATTATACAGGACGCACCAAAGGGAGAAACAAATTATCGCCGGATATTAAGAAAACGAATGAAATAATAACCACAGCAAGAACCGCTGCTACATGGAAGGCACCCCAACCATGCAACAGCGGTTTTTTTTACCGTTTTTTCCTCTGGCTGATAGGCGTTCCCATTTTCTTTGATTTTTTGAG